>NZ_JASNGB010000115.1 GCF_030271215.1 Deinococcus rhizophilus
GGGGGCGACCTCCGGCCTCGTCGCGGTGCGGGGCCGCTACAGCGCCCACGTCCGGCTGCTGGACGCCGCCACCGGCGAGGGCCGCCGCTCGGTCATGCTGCCGCCGGAGGCCCTGCTGGACGTTCCCCCCGCCCTCAGCCACGACGGGCGCTGGATCGCCGTGGCGCTGACGCCCGATCCCCTCACCCGCGCCGGACGGATCGGGGTGCTGAGCACCTACCAGACCTCCTCCCAGACCTCTGCCCCGACCTCTGCCGCGCCCGCACCCACCTTTCAGAAACTGCTGGTGGCGGGCGGCCTGACAGGCACGACCACCCTCGCTTTCAGCCCGGACGGCACCCGGCTGGCGGCGGGCAACCGCAACGGCTACGCGCAACTGTGGGACTGGACGGCCGCGCGGCGCGTGACCACCGTGACCAGCCAGAGCGGGGGCGAACCGACCGCGCTGCCCTTCAGCCCCAACAGCCGCCTGTTCGCGCCCCTGTTCCGTGGGCAGACCAAGACGCGGCTCTTTGATTCGCTCACCGGGGCCCTGCGAACCACCCTGAACGGGGTGGGCTACGGCACCTTCACCCCCGACAGTGCCGGGATGCTGGCCTCGCGCGGCCGATTGATCCGGCTCGCGGACGGCCGGGAACTGTCCGCGCCCGCCTACCTCGCGGGGATCAGCGGCGTGGTGGGCTTCAGCGCGGACGGCAGCCGGGTCCTGGTGCGCCGCGCCGGGGTGGACGTGCAGGGCCGCGAGTGGCTGGAGCTGCGCGAGGTTGCCACGGGCCGCGCCCTGGGTGCCATCACCCGCGTCTGGGACGGCTGGCCCGAGGCGCTGAGCCCCGATGGCACCACCCTGATCGGCGGCGACGGGGAGGGCGGGGTGCGGCTGCTGCCGCTGGCGCCGCCGAGGTAGCGGATGGGTTTTGGGCTTCTCTTGTTGACGGCCCTGACCGTCGTGCTGGTCTGCGGGGTGGCCTCTCTGTACTGGGGACTGCTCTGGCTGTTGGGACTCTGGCAGCCCCTGCGCCCACCGGGGTGGGTGTCGGTGGCCGTGGTGCTGGGCACCAGCGTTCTGCTGCTGGGTGCGCTGTTTCGGCTGGACGCCCCCTGACCTCCGTCAGGTGCCAGCGGTCTTGGCCGTTGCTGCCGAGCCGCCCGTGTCCCCTGAGACTGACTCCCCGACTACGATGACCCCATGCCCGACGCTCTCTCCCTGTCCCCCCACCTGCCCCTCAACCGCCCGCGCCTGATCGCGCCCGGTCCGGTGGAGGTCGAGCCGCGCGTGCTGCTGGAACTCGCCCGCCCGCAGCCGCACCACCGCTCGCCCGAGGGGATCGCGGCCCTGATGGACGCGCGGGCCAAGCTCTCGGCCCTGCTGGGGGACCCCTACGACGCGGTCATCACCACCAGCAGCGGCACCGGGGCCTTCGAGGGGGCGCTCGTCAGCCTGACGCCGGAGGGTGCGAGGGTTGTTAGCGCCCAGGCGGGCAAGTTCAGCGAACGCTGGGGCGAGATGAGCCGGCAGCTGGGCTACGACACCACGCTGGTTTCAAAGCCCTGGGGCAGCCTGCTCGACCCGGAGGAGGTCGCGGGCGCCTGCGTGGGCGCCCACACCCTCCTCGTCACCCACAGTGAGACGAGCACCGGGGCGCTGCACGACCTCGCGGCGATCACGCGGGCGGCGAAGGCCCAGAATCCCGACCTGATCGTGATCGCAGACTGCATCACGTCCTACGGGGTGGCCGAGCTGCGCCCCGCCGGTTGGGGGGTGGACGCCGTCGTCAGCGGGAGCCAGAAGGGGACCGCCACCCCGCCCGGCCTGGGCTTCGTGCTGCTGAGCCCGGAGGTGCAGCAGCGGATGATTCCAGCCACCGGGCGCGGCTTTTACCTCGACCTCACGCGCGAGCTGCGCGGGCAGAAGGAGGGCAACACGCCCCAGACGCCCGCCATCAACCTGATCTCCGCGCTGGCCCTCGCCCTTGACCGCCTGCTGGCCGTGCCCCGCGAGGTGCTGTGGGCCGAGAAACGGCGGCAGGCCGACGCCCTGATCGCCGCCGGGGAGGCGCTGGGGGCTCTGGCCTGGGCCCCCCGCACCTCGCCCGCCGTCGCGGTGCTGCGTCCCCCTTCCTCCCTCACCGGCCGTCAGGTCGCCGCCCGCCTCGCCGAGATGGGCCAGCGGGCGCTTCCCGGTCAGGCCCCGCACGAGGACACCGTCTTCCGCGTCTCCACCCTGGGTTACGCCGACCGCTACGACGCGCTGGGCATCGCGGGAATTCTGGAGGACTGCTTCGCCAGCCTGGGCGTGGCCTTCGAGCGCGGCTCGGCGGTGTCGGCCGCGTGGCGGGCACTGGCCGAGCGCTAGAGCATTTGCCATAAGAAGACGGTGGGTTTCCGCATTCGTTGGCCGAGCGGACTTGCAAAGCTGCGCAGCAGAGCGAGCGAATTGAAGAAGAGCATCGGGCAGAATGGAGCACCTGGGGCGCCCTTCCCCGGGGGCCGTCATTCTGTCCAATGCTCTAGGGGAGAAGGAGAACACCCCTCTCCCCAGGGGAGCCTCGTACAGCTGCTCGCAGACCTGCAAAGCTCCGTGGGGGAGGGGCGCTGCACGGCGGCGGGGGAAGGGGTCCCCTCAGTCCAGCACGTCGATCCCGGCGGCCCGGACCCNAACACCCCTCTCCCCAGGGGAGCCTCGTACAGCTGCTCGCAGACCTGCAAAGCTCCGTGGGGGAGGGGCGCTGCACGGCGGCGGGGGAAGGGGTCCCCTCAGTCCAGCACGTCGATCCCGGCGGCCCGGACCCGCGACTTCACGTCCCCGGCGCCCTCCCCGGTCACGCGCATCACGAAGCGGCGGTGGGGCTGACCCCCTTCCGCGCTGTGGCCGTAGGTCGCCACGCTGATGATGTTGCTGGGCTGCGCGGCCTGCGCGGCGCGGAAGAGGCTGCCGGGAGTGTCGGGCATGTCGAGCGTGAGCCGGGTCCCGCCTTCCTTCATGCCCATGATGTCCACAAAGGCCCGCAGCACGTCGGTGATCGTGATGATACCGGTGACCCGGCCTCCCGCGTCCACGACCGGCAGGCCCCCGACCCCATGCTCCTGCATCCGCAGGGCGGCGTCTTCCATGTACTCGTCTTCCTGCGCGGTGATCACCGGGCGGGCCATCATCTCGGAGACGGTCAGTTTGCTGAGCAGGTAGTTCAGTTCCCAGACGCTCAGGGTGGTCGCCTTGCTGGGCATCGCGTCCTTGAGGTCCTTGCGGGTGGTGATGCCGATGAGTCGGCCCCCCTCCATCACCGGAAGGCGGCGGAAGCCCCGCTCCTTGAGAATCCGGAGGGCGTCCATCACGGGCGTATCGGGCGTGACCGTGATGGGGTCACGTGTCATCCAGTCGCGGACAAGCATGACCCAGCTTACCTTTCCTGACGCCGGATGGAAGTCCCCCAAGCTGACGGGCCGCTGACGGGCCATGTGAGCAAGATGGGCAGAACTTCATGCCGCTCAGAAAGGGCCGTGGTAGCGTGCGCCCCATGAAGATCACTGCCAAGGCACTCGCTCCCGTGGCCCTCGTGGCCGCGTTCGGCCTGGGGACCCTCGCTCCGCAGGCCCAGACCACGCCCCAGAAGGTCGGCTTCGTGGACGTTCAGACCATCATGAACGCCCAGCCGGTCGGCAAGGAACTGACCGACCTGCGCAAGAAGGCCGAGACCGAACTCAGCGGCCTGGAAAAGCAGATTCGTGACATCGACGCCAAGGGTGCTCAGGCCTCGGCCGCCGAGAAGGACAGGCGCACCCAGCTTGTGGGCACCCTGCAGGCCCGCGCCAAGGCCTACGACACCCAGATTCAGGGGATGCAGGCCCGCGTGACCGCCGCTGAAAAGGCCGCCGACACCGCGATCAGCACTGTCGCCAAGTCCAACGGCTACTCCATCGTGATGGACCGCCGCGTGGCGGCCACCAGCGGCCTGGTGGTCTTTGCCGAGAACGGCACCGACCTGACCGACGCCGCCGTCAAGGCCATCAAGTAAGGCGCGGCCTCACCGCCCTGCCCAGGCTGACGGCCCCCGCACCTGCGGGGGTCTCGCCTTGAGGCATTGCCCATCCCGAAATTCAACCTCCCCGGACGTCCATCTCCCCGGAACCCCCTCCCTGAAAGGAAGTGCCCATGCGTTACGCCCTTCTCCTCCTCCCGCTGGCCCTGCTCAGCACCGTGCCCCAGGCCCAGAAGACCCGCTCGCGCGTCGGCTTCGTGAACGTGCAGCAGGCGGTCGCCGCGATGCCGAACTCGGCGAGCTACCTCAGCCTGCAAAAGCGGGTGGACGCCGACCTGAAGGCCAAGCAGGGCAACCTGCAAAAGCTCGCCGCCCAGGCCCAGAAGACGCGCAAGGCCGCCGACGTGCAGGCCTACCAGAAAGCGCAGCAGGGCCTGGTCACGGCCCAGAAAAACCACAGCTCCCGGCTGGCCAAGGAGTTCAAACCGCTCCAGACCCGCATGAACTCGGTGGTGGCGGCAGTGGCGCGGAGCAGCGGTTTCACGGTGGTTCTCGACCGCCGGGTCGCTGCACAGTCGGGGGTGGTGGTGTACGCCAACACCGGGGCCACCGACCTGACCTCGGCCGTCGTCAAGGCGCTGAAGAAGTAGAAGAAGTAAGCGCGTCCCCGTGGGGCGGCTCCTTCCTTCGGGGAGGGGTCGCCCCACCGCTGTTAGCCTGCCTGCCATGTCCGACTCCCACGACACCACCACCGCCCGTGCCCGGATCTTCGGGACTCAGGAAGAGCGCATCCTGGCGCGGCTCGCCCGCCTCGACCCTGACCTGATGGCCTATATCCGGGATTTTGCTTACGACACGGTCTACGAGCGCCCCGGCCTCGACCTGAAAACCAGGGAGCTGCTCGCCTGTGCGCTGCTGGCCTCGCTGGGCAGCCCGCCGGAGCTGAGGACGCACCTGCGCGGGGCGCTGCGGGCCGGGGCGACCGAGGCCGAGGTGCGTGAGGCGCTGCTGTTCTGCGTGCCGTACCTGGGCTTTCCGCGTGTGGTGGCGGCCTTTACCCAGCTGGAAGCTTTGCTGGAGCCTGCCGCAAAAGAACCCCCGTCCGCTGGGGACGAGGGGCCGCAGGAGAGCGGGGGTTAGAAGCCCGTCTTGATGCCGATGCGGGCCTTGAAGACGGTGCCGGGACGGACGAAGCGGTTGCTTATGGCATCGTAGCTGCCGTCGTTAGTGGTAATGGTATCAACATCAGTGCGGTCGACGCGAACGGTCGTCTGGGTGATGGTGCTGCGGAAGAATTGATCGATGCCGAGGTCGCCGACGAGGCTCAGGCCACCGCCGAGGGCATAACTCAGCATCACGCCCGCGCCCACACCGAAGGCATTGGTGCTGTAGGTATTGCTCAGGCCCTCGCCGTAGTCCTCAACGCTGCGGAAGAGGCCGTAGCGGCCGCCCGCGTACACCAAGCTGTTCGTGCCGGGCGCGACTTGCCCCAGTGCGTAGGTGCCGTCGAGGGCAAACACGGTACGACTACCGCTGCGGTCGGCGTCAAGCACGATCAGATCATCAGACGTGTTGATCGCCCCAGTGCCACTGACACGGGCGTAAGAGGCTTCGGCCTTCACCCCGAACGGTCCAGAAACGTTCGGCACGTGCACAAACACAGCTCCGCTCAGCCCGCCCGCGTAGCCGCCGGTCAGGCCCAGCTCGACGCCGCTCAGGCCCGTGCTGATGGGCGTGACGGGAATGGCGTTCACGGTGGTCGTGGTGGTCTGGGCGCCCGCCGTGGCGAGGGCGGCGGCAGCAGTCAGGGCAAGAAACTGTTTCATATCCTCCGCAGCCTCTGCCACCAAGATGAGTTCTTCCCCTCATGAGTTTGACGGCGGCTTTATGAATGGGAGATGGGGGCAGGTCCCCGCGCAGGATTCCGCGCCCCTGGGCCACCCTGCTAAACTTGCACCGAGTTCAAGGAGCGGGGCGCCCACCCGGGGTCTGCCTGCCCTGGACAGAGAAGGGCGAAACTGTAGCGACGGGGGGAAGGGCCTGGCCCCGCCCCGCTTTATCCTGGAGGCCACATGAAGATCCTGACCCTGGTAAGACAAGTCCCCGACGCGGAGGCCCGCGTGAAGATCAGTGGAGGCCATGTCGATCTGGAGGGGGCGACCCTGGTGATCGACGGCATGGACGAGTACGGCGTGGAGGAAGCCCTGCGCCTGCGCGAGAGTGGCGCGGCCGTCGAGGAGATCGTCGCGCTGGCGGTTGGCCCCAAGCGCGTTGAGGACGCCCTGCGAACCGCGCTGGCGATGGGCGTCGACCGCGCCATTCACGTCGAGACGGAGGAGAAGCTCGACCCCATCGCCCTGAGCCGGATCGTGGCCCAGGTGGCGCAGGCCGAGGGCGCGGGCCTGATCCTGGTCGGCGGGCAGGAGGCCGACTGGGACAGCCAGGCGCTGGGGGCCGCGACCGCCGAGCGCCTGGGCTGGCCGCAGCTCACCTGGACCAACGAGTTGAAGGTCGAGGGCGACGCCCTCACCGGACGCCACGACGTGGACGACGGCAATGAGAGCTTCCGCGCGACCCTGCCCGCCGTGGTGACCACCCAGCAGGGCCTCAACGAGCCGCGCTACCCGACGCTGCCCAACATCATGAAGGCCAAGAGGAAGGAACTGCGCAAGGACGCGCTGGACACCTACGGGGCGGCGCCGACCGTGCGCGTGGTGTCCAGCGAGATCCAGACCCGCGCCCGCCTGAACAAGATGATCGACGGCAAGGACCCGCAGGCCGCCGCCGCCGAACTCCTCGACCTCCTGCGTAACGAAGCGAAGGTGATTGCATGATCCTGATCGTCGCGGAACACTCGGGCGGACAGCTCGCCAAGTCCACCCTCGAAATGGTCACCGCCGCCCGCGAGTCGGGCCGTGAGGGGCCGATCACCGTCCTCGTGCTGGGTCAGGGCACTGCGGACGTGGCGACTGCGGCGGCCGGGGTCGCGGATCAGGTGCTGGTGGCCGACCTGCCCGCACTGGCGCAGTACAACGCCGAGCTGTGGGCCGCCGCGACCACGCAGATCGCGCAGGAGGGCGAGGCGCATACCGTCATCATCGGCGGGAGCCGCTCGGGCCGCGAGTTCGCGCCGCGTGTGGCCGTGCGGCTGGACGCCCCCTACCTCGAGGACGCCATTGGCCTGAAGACCAGCGGCGAGGCCCTCCAAGCGCAGCGCTACACCTACCTCGCCCGCGTCACCGAGACGGTGGAGGCCGAGGCCCCGGTCATCGTGGTCAGCGTCAAGCCCGGGTCCTTCGCCCCCGCACAGGCCACCGGGGCGGCGGGCGAGCAGTACGACGTGGAACTCGACCTCCCGGCCCCCCGCGTGGAGGTCACCGGCCGCAGCGTGGAGAAGTCCAGCCGCGTGGCCCTGACCGAGGCCGACGTGATCGTGAGCGGCGGGCGCGGGGTGGGCAGCTCCGAGAACTTCACGGCCTACGTGGAGGGCCTCGCCGACCGCATCGGGGCGGGTGTGGGCGCGACCCGCGCGGTCGTGGACGCGGGCTGGCGGCCCTACGCCGAGCAGGTTGGGCAGACGGGCAAGACGGTGCAGCCCAAGGCCTACGTCGCGCTGGGCGTGAGCGGCGCGGTGCAGCATCTCTCGGGCATGGGCAAGAGCAAGTACATCGTGGCGATCAACAAGGACGCCGAGGCCCCCATCTTCAAGGTCGCCGACTACGGCATCGTGGGCGACGTGAACCAGATCGTGCCCGCCCTGATCGAGGCGGCCCGCAAGTAACCACTGTGGGCCGCGCCGGACTGGTGTTGCTGGCCGGGGTGCTGGGGTCATGCGCCCCGGCACTCTTTCCTGCCGTCCCGGACCGGGACGACAGCCCGGTGGCGGTCGTCAAGCGGCTGGGGTGGGGCACCCCGGAGGCGTTCGCAGCGGCGCGGCCCCGTCTGGAGCCGCTGTGGCCCGACCTGGACTGGGAAAACAACGGGTGCAGCACCCCGCCGGGCCTCAGCCTGGGCCACCGGGACGACTTTGCCCCCGCGTGCGTGGTGCACGACTTCGCGTACCACAACCTGCGGGTGCTGGAGCCCACCGCCCCCAACCGCCGCGCCAGCGACGAGGCCTTTCACGCCAACCTGCGGGCCATCTGTGCTCGCAAGGCCCTGGCGGCCCGGCCCGCCTGCTTCTCGGCGGCGGAGGCGTATTACCGGGCGGTGCGGCTGCGCGGGCACACCCGGTTCGCGCCGGGCACGTGAGCGGCCCCTTTGCCCTGACTCCAGCTTCGGCTGGAGTTTTTGACTGACAGCTACCCGATCTCCAGCACCACCTCGTGCGCCAGCCCGGCTTGCCGAGCCGCCTGCCACGCGCCCCGGGCGTCTCCCCGCGCGACCCGGTCCATGAAGCTGCCCTGCCGGGCCAGGGTGGTCAGGGTCCAGAAGTCGCCCCAGACCTCCAGGCCCCATTCCCGCCGCATGGCGCGGGCGGCGGCGGCCCAGATCGGCTCGGAGAGATGTTCCAGGGGCGCGACGTAATGCAGCTCGCCGTCGGTGCCGGGGGTGCGGGCGACCTCGCGGGCGTAGTCGGCCTTCTCGCGGCGGGTCAGGGTTTCCCAGGTTCCGGCGGCGCAGTAGCGGGCGGGCAGGGCACTGAAGGTATCGCGGCAGCGGGTGGGCCGCGCGGCGTACTGGCTGCATCCGCCCGTCTCGCGGTCGAGCAGCGGGCAGAAGCCCACCTCGCGGCGGTGCCGCTCCACGTAGGTCGCCTCGTCGGGGGCGGTCCGCGCGTTGTGGAGCACCTGCCGGGCGTGGGCCTCCACCCGGGCCGCCGTCTCCCCGTCGAGCGCCGCCGCCGTCACCAGCGCTTCGGCCAGGCTCACCCGGATGGGCATGTCGCAGCACGCGAAGCACCCGGCCCCGCAGTACACGTGCCCGCCGCGTTCCCGGTAGCGCGTCAGCCACCCCTCGGCCTGCCGGGCGTAGCGGGCATAGCCCTGTTCGACCGCCGCCGTGACGGGCCGGAACCGGGCGGCGGGGGGCGGGGCAGGGGCCAGGGGGGTGGGGCGGGAGCGCGTCACCGGGGCAGGGTAGCGCGGGTATACTCGCCGCAACGTGTTCAGGCGCCCCCGTCCGACGCAGCCTCCCTCCGGGTCCGAGGCTGCTCCTGTCACGCCCTCTCCAGCGCCCGGCTCCGCTGACGCGACCGCGCTGCTTGCCGGGCTGCTCACGCGGCCGAGTGCGGCGAGCGTGCTGGACGGTGCGCTGGCCCACGCCGCCGCGCTGCTGGGCGGG
>NZ_JASNGB010000116.1 GCF_030271215.1 Deinococcus rhizophilus
GAAGCCCTGGCCGTCGTCGCGGACGGTCACGCGCACCCCGTCCGGGGCGTAGGCCACCCGGATGGCCGCGCTGCGGGCGCCCGCGTGCCGGTCCACGTTGGCGAGGGCCTCCTGCACCAGCCGGAACACGGTCAGTTCCACGGCGGGCGCGAGGCGGCGCTCGGGGCCGCTGACCTCCAGCCGGGTGTCGGTCGCGGCCTGCCCCGCCAGCCACTCCAGCGCGGGCAGCAACCCGAGGTCGTCCAGCACGCTGGGCCGCAGGTTCCGCGCGAAGCGGCGCACGCTCTCGATGGCGGCGTCGAGGTCGCCCAGGATGTCCTGCGCCCGCTCGCGCCCCGGTCCCTCCAGGCTGCGGGCGAGGCGGGCCACCCGGCGCGAGGTGGCGATCAGGACCTGCGCGGTGTCGTCGTGCAGCTCGCGGCTGATGCGGCGCCGCTCCTCCTCCTGCGCCTGGGTAAAGAGGGTGAGGTAGGTTCGCAGTTCGGTCTGGCGGCTCGTCGCGGCCTCCAGCGCCCGGCCCCGGCGCTGAATCTCGGCGGCGAGCGTCTGGAGTTCGGAGAGGTCGCGGGCCACCGCCAGCACCCCCCCGGCTGGCCCACTGACCGCGCTGAGGCGCACCTCCAGCCGGTACGGCCCCACCTCGATCTCGGCGCGGCCCCCGGCAGGCTGGTGCCGGGCGGCTTCCCAGGCGGCGTGCAGGGCGGGGCGGGTGCCCGGCGTGGGCAGGGTCAGCAGGCTCGCGCCGACCAGGGGCCCCAGCAACCGCACGGCGGCGGGGTTGGCGTAGGTCACGAGCCCGGCCCCGTCCGCGCTGAGGATCAGGTCGTGCGCGCCCTCCGCGAGCTGGCGGTAGCGGGCTTCCTCGCGGGCGAGCGCCGAGAGCAGCCGCTCGCGGGTCAGCGTCAGGGCCATCTGGTCGGCCACGCTGCGCGACAGGGCCAGCACCCGGTCGTTCGGCGGCTCGGTGCCGGGGTCGTCGGCATAGAGAAAGCCCAGCACCTCCTCCCCCTCGCCGCCCCCCCGCAGCGGCACGATCAGGGCACTTCCGGCCACCGGCAGGGCGTGGCGCCGGGTCAGCGGGCGCGGTCCCCGGCCAAGTTGCCCCGTCAGCGAGGCGAGTTCGGCCCCGTCCGGCGCGTGCAGGTTGTAGGCGGCGCAGCGCACGACCGCGCCGCCTTCGCCCATCAGCGCGATCAGGCCCCGGCCCGCCCCCAGCGCCAGGGTCGCCAGCCGCGCGGCCTCCGCGAGCGCCCGGTCGCTCTGGTCCTCGCCCAGCAACCGGCCCACGTTCAGCAGCACGGCGGCCTCGCGCTCGCGGCGCAACTCTTCCTCATAGAGGCGGGCATTCTCGATGGCGAGGCTGGCCTGTCCCGCGAACACCTCCGCCAGCGCGAGGTCGTCGGCGTCGAGCGGCAGCGGGGCCGTCCAGTACAGGGTCAGCACCCCGAAGACGCCCGCGCGGGTGCCCAGCGGCAGGCTCACCACGCCCCGGTAGGGGTACTCGCCCCGCGCCAGCAGCGACCGGGTGTAGCGGCTGCTGCCCCCGTACCCCTCGGCGGGCAGGTCGCGGGCGGCCACCATCTCGCGGCGCTGCACCGCCCGCCCGGTCACCCCGCCCCCCACCTTGGCCCGCACCCGCAGCACGTACTCGCCCGGCAGCCCCAGCGCCCCCCGGATGGAGAGGGTCCGCCCGTCGGGTTGCAGCTCGTACACGCCCGCCGCGTCCGCCCCGAACAGGAGGGTGGCCCGCTCCAGCACCTTCGACAGGGTGTCGGACAGGTGCAGGCTGCCCGCCAGCGCCGCTCCCGCCTCGCGCAGCGCTTCGGCCGCCTCGCGCTTGCGGGTCTCGGTGCCGTAGAGCCGGGCGTTGTCGATGGCCAAGGACGCCTGTTCCGCCAGCGCGAGCACCAGCCAAGTGTCGTCCTCTGAGACGCGCACCCCCGCCGAGCGGCTGTCCACGTACAGCAGTCCCAGCGGGCGCCCCCGCGCACTCAGGGGAGCGATCAGCGCGACCTCCGGGGCCAGTTCCGCGAGGCCCGCCGCGAGCGGGGACGCGCTGTCCCGGCTGCGGTCGTACACGATCACCTCGCCGCGCTCGACCAGCCGCCCGAAGGAGACCGGCCCCACGCCCACCCCTCCGGTGAAGGCCGAGTCGAAGCCGTAGGAAAAGACCTCGCCCGTCCGCGCCCGCCCGCCCTGCACCTCGCTGAACAGGGCCACGAACGCCCGCCCGAAGCCCAGCGCGAGGGCCGCGCTCTCGGCGGTCGCGGTGAGCACCTCCGCGAGGTCGAGGCTCCCGCCCAGCCGCCGCACCAGCTGCTCGACCGTCTCCGCGACCCGGCCCCGCCCCCGCCGCGTCTCGCGGGCCTGCACCCCCTCCAGCGCCAGCGTGAGCAGCGGCGTCAGCCCGGCCAGGGCCTCGACCCCGCTGCCCTCGGCACCCACGAATTCCAGCACGCCCCCCCCGAAGGGCAGGGCCACCAGCATCCCCTCCTCCTGCCGCTCGCCCGAGGCCAGCGCCCGCGCCGCCAGCGTCCCGTCGCTGAGGCCCAGCCCCCGCCCCTCCTCGCCCACCACGGCGAGCGCCCCACCCGTGATCGCCCAGACCTGCACGCCGTGCGCCCGCACCGCCTGACACGCGAAGCGGGCCAGCGCCGCGCCGAATGCCCCCACGGTGGGGGCGGCGGCGAGGTCGGCGGGCAGGGGGGGAAGGGTCATGGGAGTGGGCTCAGGGTAAGGGGTTGGGGGAGTGGTCACCACCCAGAGAGGGCGAGTTTTGCCCGCCACCCCCCCCTGCCGCGCAGCTTTGCAAGTCCCCCACCCTCTGCAAGCAGCCCTGTGAGTCCCCCTTGAGGGTGGAGGCCGGGACTGGCACAGCTCCGGAGGAGAGGGGGTGAGTCAGGACGCCTCCCGGCGCGGCAGACTTCTGATGCGCCGAACAACTGTCCCCCGACCCTCACAGCGTCTTCGGATCGATCCACCCCCGCTTGATCCCGTACAGCACCGCTTCCGTCCGGCTGCCCACATGCAGCTTGGAAAAGATGTTGGCAAGGTGCACCTGCACAGTGCGCGGGCTGATGTCGAGGTCGCGGGCGATCTCCTTGTTGGTGCGTCCGGTGGCGGCCACCCGCAGCACTTCCAGCTCGCGGGGGCTGAGGGCGTCCTCCGGCGGCGTGGGCGTCTGCTGGGTGCTGAAGCGCTCCAGCACCTTGCGGGCGACCGAGGGGTGCAGCGCACTCTCCCCCGCCGCGACCGCCCGCACCGCGCCCAGCAGGTCGTCTTCGGAGGTGTTTTTCAGCAGGTAGCCTGCCGCCCCGGCCTCCAGCAGCGCGAAGACGTAGGCGTCGTCGTCGTAGCTGGTCAGGACCAGGACGCCCACACCGGGCATGAAGGACTTGATGGCCCGCGTGGCCTCGATGCCGTTCATGCCGGGCATGGACACGTCCATCAGGATCACGTCGGGGCGCAGCTCGCGGGCCTTGCGGACGGCGTCCTCGCCGCTGTCGGCCTCGCCCACGACGTGCAGGTCACTCTCTCCTTCCAGCAGTTCGCGGGTGCCCTTGCGCACGACCGGGTGGTCGTCGACCAAGAGCAGGGTGATGGGCCGCGCGGGGGCGGCAGAAGCGTCGGCGTCGTGCATGGGGGCAGCATACGCGCCGGGGCAGGCCAACAGAAACCGCCCCCCACGTGGGAGGGCGGCTTGCAGAACAAGGGGGGCAGACTCAGTTCTTGCTGAGGTTCTTCCAGTACGTCCCGGCGCGGGCAAAGGAGAGCATCGGGTTGTAGTTCTCCTCGCTGATGCCCTGGATGTTGTCGCGGTAGGCCAGGATGCCGGGGCTGCTGGGCATCAGGATGAAGTACGCCTGATCACGGGCCCGCTCGGCGATCTGGGTGTACAGCTCGTTGCGGCGCTCGGCGTCGGTGGTGGTCCGGGCCTCGTTCACCCAGGCGTCGATCTGGTCGTCCTTGAAGTTGGCGCGGGGGTTGTAGTAGCCCTCGCTGGAGTAGAAGGTGTGCACGAAGTTGTCCGGGTCGGCGTAGTCGGGCGCCCAGCCGGTGATGATCAGGATCTCCTCGCCCTTGTCTCCGGCTTCCAGAATCTCGCTCCACTGCTTGGCCTCGAGGTTCACCCGGAACTTGGGATTGATCGACTCGATGTTCTTCTTCAGCAGTTCCATGCCGGTCTGGGCCGAGACGCTGCCCGCGCGGTAGGTCGCATTCACGACGAAGCCGTTTTCCCACACCTGACCGCCCCAGGCCTGCTCGAAGGCCTCGCGGGCCGCGTCAAGGTCGAAGGCGGCAGGTTCCACGTCGGCGTTGTAGCCGGGGAAGGTCTCGGGCAGCAGGAAGTTGCGGGCCTCGCCCACCCCGTTCTGAACCTCCTGGATATAGGTGTCCACGTCAAAGGCGGACACGAACCCCTTGCGGACGTTCACGTCGCTGAAGAAGTTGGCCGGGATGCCCTCGCCGTCCAGCTGGCCGCTGCCCAGGCGCCCCTCGCCCTTGATGTCCTGGTTCATGAAGATGCCGAAGGCGCTGGTGTCGGGCAGGTTGTCCAGCACCGCCACGCCGGGCTTGCCGCGCAGCTGCTCTTCGATGATGGCGCGGCCACCGGTCTCGACCATATCGGCGTCGCCGCGCAAGAAGGCCTGCAGGCGGGCCGCCTGCTCGGGCACGATCTGGATCAGGACGTTCTGAATGCTGGGCTTCTCGCCCCAGTAGTTCTCGAAGGCCTCGGCGCGGAAGGCGGTCGCGTCCTTGCTCACGAACTTGTAGGCCCCGGTGCCGCTGGGGTCCTGCGCGAGCGGGCTGCCGGTCAGGTCCTTGCCCACGGCGTCGCGCCAGGTGGCCTCGGTGCCGTCCCACTCGCCGATGTCCTTGGCGTGCTCGGAGTCCACGATGGCCTGACCGGTGTAGGCCAGCTTGGACAGGAACGCGGGATCGGCCTTGGGCAGCGTGAACACCAGCGTCTCGCCGTCGCAGCGCACCGCCGCGCTGATCTTGTCCCAGGTGATCGAGTCGTCGTCGTTGGCGTTGGACCCGGTGCCCAGCAGGCTCTCCGAGAAGAACCAGTTGCCGCTGTCGCTGGTGTTGGTCACGAGGTTGCGGCGGAAGGTGTACTCGGCGTCGGCGCAGGTGAATTCGTTGCCGGTGTGGAACTGCACGCCGTCGCGCAGGGTGAAGCGGTACTCGGTGCCCCCGTCGGCGACGTTCCACTCGGTCGCCAGCAGCGGCTCGAGTTCGGTCAGGCTGCTCCCCTGGTAGGTGACCAGCGTCTCGTAGAGGTTCTCCACGACCTGACCGCTGCCCGTGTCGTAGGTGGTGCCGGGGTCCAGCGTGGGGATGTCGGCGCTCTCCTGCACGACCAGCACGTCACGGTTGCCGCCGGAGGTGGTGCCCGTTCCGCCAGAAGCGGTCTCGCCCGTGCCCTCGGCGCTGCCGCCCTCGTTGGTGGCGGTGGTGCCGCTCTCGGTGCTGGTATTGGTCTCGGTGTTGTCGTCGCAGGCCGCGAGGGTCAGGGCCAGTGTCGTCAGGGCGATCAGCCCCAGCGGGCGACGGAAGCGGGATTCAGATGTGGTCATGGAGTCTCCTGTATTGGGGATAGTGTTATTGGAGATAGGGTGAACCGGAAGGGAGTCAAGCGGACAGACAGTCGGCCGCGCCCCGGCGGTGGGTGTTCGAACTGCGGGGCAGGATAGCAGCCTAGCCCTCCCGCATGAGGACACCTCCCGACCTGATTAAGTGTGATCCACCCGTGACGCGGCCTGGTGACTGTCTCTGTTGACCCCGGTGACAGCGCCCGTTGACAGGGCCCATTGACAGCACCCGATTGAAATGCCCCGCACAGCCCCCTTGAGTGTCCTGCTGTACGGTTTCGTGATGATCCCGGACACCTATACCGAATCGTTCGTGCTGCGCGGCACGGCTGCGGGGAACACCCTGCGGCTGGTCGGCATCGACGCCACGCACCTTGTCGAAGAGGCGCGGGTGCGCCACGGCCTGAGCAAGACGGCGACCGCCGCGCTGGGGCGCACGCTGGCGGCCTCGGCGCTGCTGGCGGTGGTGCTGGGCAAGAAACCCGACAGCCGGGTCACCGTGCGGGTGCAGGGGGGCGGACCGGTGGGCTGGATCGTGGCCGAGGGCAGTGCCGACGGGCGGGTGCGCGGCTACGTGCGCGAGCCGGGCGCGGACCTGCCGCTGCGCGAGGCCGACGGCAAGCTGGACGTGCGCGGCATCGTGGGCACCGACGGCGAACTGGGCGTGACCCGGCTGCTGGACAACGGCGAACCCTACACGGGCAGCGCCGCGCTGGTCAGCGGGGAGATCGCCGAGGACGTGAGCGCGTACCTGGGCGTCTCCGAGCAGATTCCCAACGCGGTGCTGCTGGGCGTGTACGAGGAAGGCGGCCGGGTCTACCGCGCGGGCGGGCTGCTGGTGCAGGCGATGCCCGGCGTGACCGACGAGACGCTGGCCCGCCTGGAGGCCAACATCCGGGGCATGGGTCAGCTGACCGACCACCTGCGGCGGGGCAGCCTGCTGGAGACGATGCACACGGCGGCGGATGGCCTCGGCCTCGTGCTGGCGGCCGCTGCCCAGCCTGCCCGTTTCCAGTGCCGCTGCTCGCGCGAGAAGGCGCTCGACAGCCTGAAGTTCTTCGCCCCGGACGAGCGGCAGGAGATGCGCGACGACGGCGGCCAGGAGGTCGTGTGCCACTGGTGCGGCGAGCACTACCAGATCACCCCCGGCGAGATCGCGGGCCTCGACGCGGAAGTGGAGCGGGCACGGGCC
Organism: Deinococcus rhizophilus; assembly: GCF_030271215.1. GTDB lineage: Bacteria > Deinococcota > Deinococci > Deinococcales > Deinococcaceae > Deinococcus > Deinococcus rhizophilus. The sequence continues at coordinate 6,790 of NZ_JASNGB010000116.1, forward strand.
TGAGATCGCCGGGCTGACGGGCAAGCGGGCCAGGGGTCGCCTCAGGGCTGTGCAGGGTGGCCCCTGCTGATGCCTGGACGTGGGCGACGAGCCACCCGGGGTGTGGTGTGAGGTCTTGAACTCCGCCGCCGCGAGGATGAACGGGGGCGGGGGGACGCCCCGCCCCTGCCCCGGGCGTGAACTGGGATAATTCCGGCATGAAAACCCGCCTCCCCGCCGTCTTCCTCGTGCTCCTGGGTCTGGGCCTGGGGGCCACCCTGCTGCGCGATCAGGTGCCCGTGTCCGGGGCGCAGCCGCCCGCCTCCCAGGAAGCGGCCCCGGCCACCGAGGCGGGCGCCCGGCTGCAAAACGAGCGCAATACCATCGACATCGTGCGGCGCTACGAGCCGGGGCTGGTGTTTATCAGCACCGAGCTGGAGGTGGTGCAGGACCTCGGCTGGCTGTTCGGCGGCGGTCAGACCCAGGTGCAGCAGGGGGTGGGCAGCGGCTTTTTCGTGAACGGGGCGGGCGACATCCTGACCAATTACCACGTCATCGCGGGCGAGGGGGGCCGGGGCACCGCCGACCGCATCACCGTGCGCGTCATGGGGCAGGAGGAGGCCGTGCCTGCCGAGGTGATCGGCACCGCGCCGCAGTACGACCTCGCGCTGCTCCGCGCTGAGGGGCTGGCCCGGAACCTGATCCGGCCCATCCCGCTGGGCGACAGCGACACGCTGGCGGTGGGGCAAAAGGCCGTGGCGATGGGCGCCCCCTTCGGGCTGGAATTCAGCGTCACGGAAGGGATCGTGAGCAGCACCGAGCGCCAGATTCCCATCGGGTTCTCGGGCACCGGGACGGGCGAGGGCATCACCCAGAAGGCGATCCAGACCGACGCGGCGATCAATCCGGGCAACTCGGGCGGGCCGCTGCTGGACTCCTCCGGGCGGGTGATCGGCATCAACACCCAGATCGCCACGGGGGGCAGTCAGCAAAGCGCGGGGGTGGGTTTTGCCATTCCGGTGAACGCGGCCAGGAACCTGCTGCCCCGGTTGCAGGAGGCCGGGGGCGGCGAGGTCCGCGCTCCCCGGCTGGGCGTCACGGCGGGGCTGATCGTGCAGGCGCGGGGGCAGCAGGCGGCGGTGGGCCTGAGTGTCCTGACCGCCGAGGGGCGGCGCGAGCTGGGGCTCCCGGAGCGCGGACTCGTCGTCGGGCAGGTCGCGCCGAACACCCCCGCCGCCCGCGCGGGGCTGCGCGGCGGGGAGGCCCGCGAGTTTCCCGGCGGCGTGATCGCGCTGGGGGGCGACGTGATCGTGGAGGCCGAGGGGGAGCCGGTCGACGCCCTCGAGGACCTGCAGGCCGCCCTGCTGGACAAGAGCGAGGGCGACCGCGTGACCCTGCGCGTCTGGCGCGGCGGCGAGGAGCGCGAGGTGCAGGCCACCCTCGACGCCTCGGCCTTCGAGTGAGCGCCGCGTGACCGCCGACCCCAGTGGCCCCAGCACCCTGGGCCGCGAGGTCTGGGACCGACTGCGCCCCGACGACCGCGCCTGGCTGCTCTCGCTGGCGCGGTCGTCGGGGCCAGGCACACGGGTCGCCCTGGTGGGCGGGGCCGTGCGGGACGCGCTGCTGGGAGAAACGCCCCTCGACCTCGACGTGGCGGTGGAGGGGACGGACGCGGGGATGCTCGCGGCGGCGAGCGGTCTTCCGGCCGTGGTGCATCCTGCCTACGGCAACGCCACCGTGACGCTGCCCGACGGCCGACACGCCGACCTCGTGCGGGCGCGGCGCGAGACGTACCCGGTGCCCGGCGCCAACCCGCACCCCCTGCCCGGCACCCTGGAAGACGACCTCGCCCGGCGTGACTTCGGACTGAACGCACTGGGTCTGGAACTGGGGCCAGACGGTCCCCGCGCCCTGCTGGACGTGACGGGCGGCCTGGAGGACCTGCGGGCGCGGGTGCTGCGGCCCCTGCACCCCCGCTCGCTGCACGAGGACGCCAGCCGACTGGTGCGGGGCGCAAGGCTGGCCGGGCGACTGGGGCTGGAGGCCCACCCGGAGGTGCGGCGGCAGGTGCCCGGCGCCCTCGGGATGGCGGGGCAGACGCCCCGGCTGTGGGCCGAGCTGGGGCTGCTGCTGCGGGAGCCCAGGCCAGGCCGGGCCGCCCGCGCACTGCAGAACTGGGAGGCGGGCGGGCTGTTTCCCGCCGGAGCAACCGAACGGCTGGAAGCCCTCGACGCCCGGCAGGACGCGGGCGAGACGGTCCATCCCACCCCCTATGCGGCGGCCCTGCTGTCGGCGGCACCCGACCCGGCAGGCTGGGCCGTGCGGCTGGGGCTGGGGGAAAAACCGGGAGCGCTGCTGGCCCGTGCCCTGGGAGACACCCCGGTCGCCCCCGGCAGCGCCGAGGCGATCCTGCGGACGCTGCTGAAGCCGGACGCCTACGCGGGCCTGAGCGGGCGAGACGTGGTGGCGCGGGGGGTGCCGCCC
>NZ_JASNGB010000117.1 GCF_030271215.1 Deinococcus rhizophilus
GGACCTCACCCGCGCGGTGGAGGCGGCGCTGGCGGCGATCAGCACGCCGGAGAACCCGGTCACGCTGGACACCAGCGGCGGCCCGGTGCTGGCGCTGGGGGGCGCGGTGCCCTTCAACCCCGACGTGGCCGCCCGCACCCTGACCCTGGGCGGCGAGCGCCGCATCGAGTTCAATCCGCAGGGACCGCTCCCGCTGGCCGAGGTGCTGCGAACCGAACTCGCCCGCGAGCTGGGGCTGAGGGAGTGGACGGCCGCCGCCGCCCGCGTGCGCCTCAGCGGGGCGGACCTCAACGGGGACGGCACCATCGACCTGACCGACCTCGCCCTGCTGATGAACAACCACGGCAAGACGGGCGCTCTGGCGGGCGATCTCAACGGCGACCGCAAGGTGGACGACGCGGACGTGCGGCTGTTCTCCTCGCAGTACAGGTTCTAGAGCATTTGCCATAAGAATGCGGTGGGTTTCCGCATTCGTTGGCCGAGCGGACTTGCAAAGCTGCGCAGCAGAGCGAGCGAATTGAAGAAGAGCATTTGACAGAATTACGGCCCCCGGGGAACGGCGCCCCAGGTGCCTCCATTCTGCCCAATGCTCTAGCCCCGGGTTCTCCGCCGTCGGCCGTCAGCTGTTCCGGCCGATTGCCGACGGCTGCGTGCCCCTCCCCTGCTACCCTNCTCTAGCCCCGGGTTCTCCGCCGTCGGCCGTCAGCTGTTCCGGCCGATTGCCGACGGCTGCGTGCCCCTCCCCTGCTACCCTGCCCCCATGACAGGCGAAGAACGCGACACCATCGACCTTCAGGACTTTCTGAAACTGCGCGGCATGGTCGAGACCGGCGGCGAGGCCAAGTTCCGGGTGCAGGGCGGCGAGGTCCGGCTCAACGGGGAGATCGAGACGCGGCGGCGCAAGAAACTGCGCCGGGGCGACGTGGTGGAGTACGCGGGCGAGCGCGTGCGGGTGGACTGGTGACGGGAGACGCGGCCTGGGAGGGCGCCCTGCTCGACTTCCGCCGCCGCAAGGACGCCCATTTCGCCTCGGGGCAGGGGCCGATTGGGGCGGACGCACTGGCCGACTTCCACGGCCTGAGCTACTTCGCGCCCGACCCCGCCTGGACCTTCGTGCTTCCGGTCGAGCCCGGCGACGGCACCGGGGTCATCCTGGCGACGAACACCGGCGAGCCGCGCCCAATGGCCCGCTTTGGCGAGGTGACGCTGCCGCTCTCCTCCGGTCCCCACCGCCTGACCCTCTTCGCGCCCCCCGGCGACGAGGCCCCCGCGCGGGTCTTCGTGCCCTTCCGCGACAGCACCAGCGGGCAGGACACCTACGGGGCCGGGCGCTACCTCGACGCGCCGCTGGCCCGCACGCCGGAGGGACTGCGGGTGAGCCTGGATTTCAACCTCGCCTACCACCCCTACTGCGCGTACGGCGACGGGTGGACCTGCCCGCTGCCGCCGCGCGAGCACTGGCTGCCGGTGCCGGTGCGGGCGGGAGAGCGGCTGCCAGAACCCGCGCAGTCCTGACTCACGGCCCGCTGCCCCCGGCCTCTGGCCCTCCCACCAGCTCGGGCCTCGGCCACAGCCGCAGGTTGGCGGGTCCGGCCACGTCGCGCAGGTCCACCGGGCCATACGCGCGGGAGTCCAGACTCTCGCCCACCAGCCGGTTGTCGCCCAGCACCCAGACCTTGCCGGGGGGGACGCGCAGGGTCGGCTGGTCGCTCAGCACGCCATCATTGACATAGCTCTCGGCCAGCACGCGGCCGTTCACGACAACCTGACTGTCCCGGATCTCGACCGTCTCGCCGGGCAGGGCGATCACGCGCTTGACGTTGTAGGGGCGGTAGCGCAGCCCCAGGCGGGTGCCGTAGCTGTAGGGGCTGTCGGCGGGGGCCTTGAAGATCAGCAGGTCGCCGCGCTGCGGGTAAGCCGTGGGCAGGCCCCAGGCCCGCAGCCAGCGCGGATACTTGAGCAGCAGCAGCAGGTCGCGGCTTCGCAGGGTCGGCTCCATCGAGTCGCCGTCCACGCGGGCCAGGGTCGCCCCGAAGGTGGTCGCCAGCCACACCGGCAGCAGCGCCCCCAGAATCCAGATTCGCCAGACCTCGCGCCAGCCGCCAGAGGCTCGCAGGGGGGAATCGGGCGGCGTCACGCGGGGCATGCTAGAGCATTTGTGCCAGAGCGCCGCCGCCTTCACCCGCGCTTCAGAATCTGGAGAGGGGGACCGGGGCGGCGGCTAGGCTGGGGCGCATGACTGCTCAGGAACTCACCGTCGAGAAGTACCACGAGGGACAGGGCACCCCGGCACAGGTCGGAAAGATGGTCCGGGTCCACTACACCGGCACGCTGGAAAGCGGCCAGAAGTTCGACTCCAGCCGCGACCGGGGCGAACCCATCGAGTTCCCGCTGGGCGTGGGCTACGTCATCCCCGGCTGGGATCAGGGCATCGCGGGGTTGCGCGTGGGCGACCGGGCGCGGCTGACCATCCCCGGCCACCTCGCGTACGGGGCGGCGGGTGTCCCCGGCGTGATTCCGCCCAACGCGACGCTGATCTTCGACGTGGAACTCGTGGACGTGCGGTAAGGCCCAGAGTCCAACAGGCAGCGCCCCGCCGACGATGGGCGGGGCGCTGCTGTGGCCGTTATTCCTCGCCCAGCGTGCTGCCCATCTGACCGATGGGGTCGCCGTCCTGAAGCTTCATGTTGCCCTGTTCGTCGAGGCCGCCGCCCTCCTCCTCCATGCCGAGGGCGGTGGTGCCGGGGCTGTCCTGCACCACGCTGGCCTGCTGCGGGGTCGGATAGGTGGACTCGGTGGCGCTCTCGGAATCGGTGCTGCGGCGCTCCTGCGGCACGTCGGTCTGTTCGTCGCTGCGGTGTCCGGTCATGGGGGCACGCTAGGTCGGGGCGCGGGCAGGCGCGTGTGCCGGGCGTGAAGCGGGGTTCACGGGGCTACAATCGCCTCACCCATGTCCAGATTGCTCATTCTGTTGACCGCCGCGCTGTCCGCCGCTCCGGCGCTCGCGCAGGCACCCGCCCCCGCACCCCTGCCTCTGCTGGCCCAGGCGACCACGCCCGCCGCCCAGCCTATCCCCGCCAACGTGCTGCGCGTGCGCTACGTGCGGCCCGACGGCCAGTACACCGGCTGGGGCCTGCACGCCTGGGAGGACACCACGGCGGCCGTGGAGTGGACCAAACCGCTCCCGCCGACCGGACGCGACGCGGGCGGCCTGTACTGGGACGTGCCGCTGAAAGCCGGAGCGCAGAAGGTCGGGCTGATCGTCCATCAGGGCGACACGAAAGACCCCGGTGCCGACCTCTTCGCGGACCCCACCAAGGGCCGCGAGGTCCTGATTCAGAGCGGCAAGGCGGAACTGGCCTACGTCTCGCAGGAGCCAACCGTGCCTGCTGGAACCGCCCGCATCAACTACTTCCGCCCCGACGGGAACTACGCGGGCTGGGGCCTGCATGTCTGGGAAGACACCAAAACGCCGACCGAGTGGGCCAAACCTCTCGCGCAGACCGGCACCAATTCCTTCGGCGTGTACTGGGACGTACCCGTAAAAGACGGCTGGCAGAAACTGAACTTCATCGTGCACAAGGGCGACGACAAGGACCCCGGCCCCGACCAGAGCCTCGCGCAGACGGCGGGCAACCAGGCCTGGGTCGTGAGCGGCAAGGCGGAGGTGTTCACCACCCGCCCCGATACCAGCGTCCGCACGGTGGGCGACCTGCAAAAGCAGCAGGCGATCATGGTGGGCGCGGACCTCGTGGCCGTGAAGCCCGAGCTGGTGCAGCCCGGCGCCCTCTACACCCTGCATACGTCCCCCACCGCTGGCCTGAAGCTCACCCCGGCGGGCGTGGAGGGCGGCGACACGCTGACCCTGCTGCCGGTCGAGGGTGGATTGAGCGCCGCGCAGCGTGCCCAGACCCCCCATCTGGCGGGCTACGCCCTGCTGCGGGTCCGTGAGGAGGACCGCGCCCGGATCGGCACCGCCCTGCGCGGGCAACTCGCCGTGAGCAGCGCCCTCCCCGACGGCACGCTGCTGGGGGCGACCGGGGTGCAGCCCGCCCGCGCGCTGGACGCCCTCTACGCCTACGACGGTCCCCTGGGCGTGACCTGGGCGGGGAACCGGCCCACCCTGCGCCTGTGGGCACCCACCGCGCAGGACGTGAAGCTGAGGCTCTCGGGCGCGGACGGCAGCAATGAACGCACCGTCGCCCTCACCCGCGACGCGAAGGGCGTCTGGAGCGTGACCGGCGAGCCGGGCTGGAAGGGCCAGGGCTACCGCTACGAGGTGCGCGTCTTCGCGCCCAGCACCGGGAAGGTGGAAACCAACCTGGTCACCGATCCTTACGCGGTGGCGCTGAGCCTGAACTCCACGCGCGGGATTATCGCGGACCTCAGCGACGCGGCCCTCAAGCCGAGGGGCTGGGACACCCTCAAGAAGCCCGAGCTGGCGAGCGTCTCCGACCTCAGCCTCTACGAGCTACATGTGCGGGATTTCAGCGTGCTGGACACGACGGTCCCCGCCGCACAGCGCGGCACCTACCTCGCCTTCACCCAGGGCGGCAGCGCGGGCATGAAGCACCTCAAGTCGCTGGCCGACGCGGGCTTGAAGGCCGTCCACCTGCTCCCCACCTTCGACATCGCCACCATCGACGAGAACCGGGCGAACTGGAAGGCGCCGAATCCTGCCGACCTCGCCAAACTGCCCGCGAACAGCGACGAGCAGCAGAAGCGGATCAACGCCACCCGCGACGCCGACGGCTTCAACTGGGGCTACGACCCCTACCACTACACCGTGCCGGAAGGCAGCTACGCGGTGAACCCCGCGCAGCGCACGCTGGAGTACCGACAGATGGTCGCGGCGCTCAACGGGGCCGGGCTGCGGGTCGTGCAGGACGTGGTGTACAACCACACCAACGCGGCGGGGCAGGCCGACCGCAGCGTGCTGGACAGAATCGTGCCGGGCTACTACCACCGCCTCAACCTCGACGGCGCGGTGGAGACAAGCACCTGCTGCTCGAACACCGCCTCCGAGCACCGGATGATGGAAAAGCTGATGATCGACTCGCTGCTGACCTGGGCGCGGCAGTACAAGGTGGACGGCTTCCGCTTCGACCTGATGGGCCACCACCTGCTCGTCAACATGCAGAACGTGCGCCGGGCGCTCGACAGCCTGACCGTGCAGAAAGACGGCGTGGACGGCTGGAAGATCTACGTCTACGGCGAGGGCTGGGACTTCGGCGAGGTCGAGAAGAACAGGCGCGGCGTGAACGCGACCCAGCTCAACCTCTACGGGCAGGGCATCGGCACCTTCAATGACCGCATCCGGGACGCCATCCGGGGCGGCAACCCCTTCGGCGGCCTTCAGGAGCAGGGCTTCGCCACTGGGCTGTTCACGCTGCCCAACGGCCTGCCCGCCAATGCGGACCGCGCCCGCGCGCTGAAGCTCGCCGATCTGGTGCGCGTGGGCCTGACCGGGAACCTGCGTGACTACGCCTTCACGGACGCGGCGGGCAAGCGGGTGACGGGCAAGGCCGTGGACTACAACGGGGCGCCCGCCGGGTACGCGGCTTCTCCCCGCGAGACGATCAACTACGCCTCGGCGCACGACAACCAGACCCTCTGGGACGGGGTGCTGCTCAAGGCGCCGCGCACGGCGACCACCGCGCAGCGCGTCCGCATGAACAACCTCGCCATGAGCGTGGTCGGGCTGGGGCAGGGCATTCCCTTCTTCCACGCGGGCGAGGAACGGCTGCGCTCCAAGAGCTTCGACACCGACTCCTACAACAGCGGCGACTGGTTCAACGCGGTCAGCTGGACGGGCGCGGACAACGGCTTCGGCCGGGGCCTGCCGCCCGCCGAGAAGAACGAGGGGAACTGGCCGCTCTACCGCACGCTGCTGGGTGACCCTAAGCTCAAGGTGACCGCCGCCGACGTCACCCGCGCCAGCGACCACTTCCGCGAGACGATGCAGATTCGCGCCAGTTCCAGACTCTTCCGGCTGGAGACGGGGGCGCAGGTGTCGCAGGCGCTGACCTTCCTGAACACCGGGCCGAACCAGACCCCCGGCGTGATCGTGATGAAGCTCAGCGGGCAGCCCGGCCAGGGCCAGCCGTACCGGGACATCGTGGTGGTGTTCAACGGGAGCGGGCAGGCCGTGAACTTCGCCCACGCCAGCCTGCGGGCGCTGAAGCTCGACCTGCACCCGGTCCTCGCGAAGTCCAGCGACCCGGTCGTGCGCGGCGCGAAGGCGCAGAACGGCACGCTGAACGTGCCCGCGCTGACGACGGCAGTGTTTGTCGGGAAGTAACCCCCGCCCCTGGCGGCCCGTCTCCGGTGGGAGGCGGGCCGCTTCCCTTTGCGCCTAGACTCGCCCCATGCCTGCTCCCCTGCCCGTGATTCTGGACGGTGACCCCGGCCTCGACGACGCCATCGCGTGGCTGCTCGCCTTCGCCAGCCCGCAGGAGCTGAACGTGCTGGCCCTCACGACCGTTCACGGCAACGTGGGGCTGGACCGGACCACCCGCAACGCCGGGGTGACGCTGGCGCTGGCAGGGGCCGACGTGCCCGTGTACGCCGGGGCCGACCGCCCGCTGCTGCGCCCGCTCGCCACAGCCGCCGAGTTTCACGGCGAGAGCGGTCTGCCCGCCGCCGGGCTGCCGGAGCCGTCGCGGGGGCCGGAGGCCGAGCACGCGGTGAATTTCATCGCGCAGGCGGTGCGGGCGCGACCCGGTGAAGTCACGCTGGTGGCGACCGGGCCGCTGACGAACGTGGCCCTGGCCTTCCGGCTGGCGCCCGACCTCCCGGCCCTGGTGCGCGAGGTGGTGTGGATGGGCGGCAGCACCGGGGAAGGCAACCGGACTCCCGCCGCTGAATTCAACGCCTTCGCCGACCCCCACGCGGCGCAGATCGTGCTGACTTCCGGGGCGCCCGTGCGGATGTTCGGCCTGAACGTGACCATGCAGGCGGTCGCCACGCCGGAAAGGGTGGAGCGGCTGCGCGGACTGGGCAACCGGGCGGGCCGGATCAGCGCCGAACTGCTGACCTTCTACGCGGGCATCTACCGTGAACGCTACGGCCTGAGCGGTGGGGCGCTGCATGACCCGCTGGCCGTCGCCGCTGCCATCCGCCCGGAGCTGTGCCGGATGCAGCCCATGAACGTGCAGGTAGAAACGCACGAGGGCCTGAACTTCGGCCGGACGGTGTGCGACCTCTACGGGGTGACCGGAAAGCCCGCGAATGTACAGGTGGCGGTGGGTGTGGACCACGAGGCGTTCTTCGGGCTGCTGCTGGAGCGGGTCGGAAGACTGGGATAGGCAGGAGGCCGTGGGCTATGGGCTTTGAGAAGGTGGCTGTGAGCAAGGGGAGGCGGTTTGGCGGACTGCACTGGGACGATTACGCCGTCGACCCCCCTCTCCTGCGGAGCTGTGCCAGTCCCAGCCTCCCCCGCGAGGAGAGAGAAGCCAACAAGCGAGAGCTCAAGCCTTTCAACAACGGGCACATCCGACGCCACACAGGAGTCAGCGAACCGAGTCCGCACCGCCTTCCCCACGCCTCAATCGCGCAGCGAGACGCTGGCCGCAGTGGGATCACACCAAGATCAAGCCTTCCGGCCGAAGACCACGCTCGCCCAGCGCTGCCCGTCTGCCCTTGCCGAGCCCACCCCCACCCCCACCTCATCCGCCCCCATCGCCTCGAAGCGCCCCCGGAACAGCCGGTACGTCTCCTCCGCGATATACATCGCCCCCGCCCCCTCATTCCGCGCCCGCACCCGCCGAAGCGCCTCCTCGTCCGGCAGGGTCAGCACGTGGAAGGTCAGCGGCACGCCCAGCTCGGCGGCCCTCGCCCGCAGCGCGTCCCGGCTCGCCCGCGTCCAGAAGCCGTGGTCGAGGATGACGGGCACACCGAGTTCCAGCGCCCGCACCCACTGCGTTTCCATCAGGCCCAGCACCCGCGAGTGGTAGACCGGAAAGAGATCGGCGGGCGGGTCCTGGCCGTACAGGGCGACCATCCACTCGTCGCCCGTGAAGCGCATTCCCGGCAATTGGCGCTCCAGCCGCCGGGCAAAGGTGGTCTTGCCGCTGCCGATAAAGCCGTGCAGGGCGTGGATACGGGCCTCAGCCACGCGCTTCCCCCACCCGCAGGGCCACCCGCTCGCCCCCCGGCAGGCGGTAGGCGGTCAGCATCTGGGCGGGCAGGTCCGCGATGACGTAGGGCACCGGGTAGGCGGCCAGCCGGGTGTCGGTGTCGCTGGGCCACGCCGGGCCGCGCGGGTGGCTGTGGTACAGGGCGACCAGGGTCAGGCCGCCGAGCTGCATCGCCCGCAGCGCCCGCAGCAGGTGGCCGGGGTCGGCGAGGTAGGTCCGCTCGGGGTCGGGGGCGATGTTGGGCAGCGGATAGAGGGCGGCGGCGTGCGTGGCCTCGCCGTGCGCATGCCCGCCGAGTGCCCCCACGCACTCGCGCGGGGCCTCGCGGCGGGCATGCGTCCACAGCGCGTCCGCGAGGGCGGGAGGCAGGATCAGGGTCACCCCGGCATTATCCATGCCGCGCCCGGCGCCCCACGGCGGGGCCACGTGCCCGTCGCGTGCCCGTCACGCCTCCATCACAGGTGAATGGGGCAAAAAGCGGCGCTGGGCGCGGGCGGCGCGGGCGTGGGGTGGGCTACACTGCGCGGTATGGCGAAGGCGCGTGCAAAAACGGCTCCTCCCCCCGGTCGCTTCGACGGGGAGGCGCTGGGCCTGGTGCTGTTCGCACTGGGCATCTTTCTGGCAGTGACGCTGCTGCTGCCGCAGTTTTTCACGGGTGGCGGCATCATGGCGCAGGCGAACGAGGCCCTGATCGGCTGGCTGGGCTGGGGAGCCACGCTGCTGCCGCTGGTGCCGGTGTGCTACGGGGTGCTGGTCTTTCTGGGCCGCGACCTCTCGGGCCTGACCCGGCGGGTGCTGGGCGGCGCGGTGGTGGTGGCGGCCCTGCTCGCGCTGCACGAGGTCTTTGTGCCGGGGGCCGCCGGGGAGGGGGCCGCGCGGGTGATGGCCCCGCTGACGGGCACCCTGAGCTACGCCGCCGCCCTGCTGCCGCTGGTGGTGCTCACGCTGGGGCTGGAGATCATGCTGCGCCTGCCTCCCTTCACGCTGCTCAAGGGCTTTTTCCGGGGCGTCAGCGTGCTGCTGGGGGGCGGGGCGACCGCGGTGCAGGGAGCCATCGAGGCCCGGCAGGACGGGCGCGAGGCGGCGCGGGCACGGGGCGGCGTGC
>NZ_JASNGB010000118.1 GCF_030271215.1 Deinococcus rhizophilus
CCCTGCTCCTCACCCCAACTCCCTGAAACCCAGGATGAGCCTTGCAGGAAAAGCAGCGGGGGCATAAGCCAAGGCGTACGCGGGATGACCGCGATGGCGAGGGTCCGTCTGGCGCCAGCGCCGTGCGCCGGTCGCCGCGTCTCCCGGGTTTCCGGGTGGGCACCGTCCCCCAGCATCATTCGCCGTATCACCACGTCTAGGTTGGCGCCGCCCTGGCTGGCTTCGTCAACGACCTGCACCAGATCTGTGAACTGCTGTTCCTGTGGTTTCATACCACCGGATCACCAGATGTTCTGACTGGGCAGCTGAGGGGCTCACGCAGGCGTGAGGCTGAGCAGCCGGCCCAGTCGCGTTCCTTCTTTTTCCTCCTGTGTGGTGATCACCGTCCTGTCCCCCACCCTCACCACGTGCGGCGGCGCAGGATCGTTCGGGTCCAGGGCCACGTTGACCTGGAGGTCCCCCTCAAGCGCCAGCGGAATGCCCGTCAACCACAGGCTGGCGTCCACTTCCTCTCCCTCGCGCCACGCGGGGCTGTCCTTCAATTCCAACATCTGCCGGAGCCCCTGACGGGTCAGCGCCGGATCCACCTCCCGCAGCACAGGCAGCAGACGGTCAACAGTCGGACGTGTGACCCCTGACCACTTGAGGGCATGACCGGTCCCGGACAGCGAGCTCAGCGTCGAGCGGCTCAGCTGCGTCAAGCGTGTGAGTCCTGCCAGGCTCACCTGGTGGTCCTGCAACCACTTCCAGAAGGCGTGGGCCGCCAGGACGTCCCTGTTGGCCCCGGCGTCCGGCGCAGGACGCTGACGTTTTCTGAACCCGCTGCGCAGGATGGCAAGTCTTTTTTCCGCGTCCACAGCACCATTCTACTGTTTCCCAGAAACCCCATTCTGTTATGACCATAGTAGCGCCTTGTCCAAACCAGGAAATGTGCTACGGTGAGTTTGCTCCTGCCATAACAGGAGGGTCCAGCACCCGAATTCCGAGGTGCGAACGCGTGGAAACGCGCGTCAGCCATTCGCAAAGACCCCCGACGGACATCGGGGGAGCGGGCACAACTGCTTAGGTGTGTGAACGACCCCCATGATAGCGGTTGAACCCGATCACGACAACCGGAGTTTGTCGTGGCAAACAACGAAAACATCACCCTCCACCTGACTGTGCATGGAAGCCTGCGTGGAATGGGCTACACCACCCTCAGCCACAGCGCGTGCGCCGACGAGCGCCTGGACGCGGAGCTGCTCGGCGTGCTGGCCTACGCGTGGCACCGGCTCATCTACGCGGGCACCCTGACCGAGCGGGACCTGGACGAACGCTTCGGTATCCGTCTCGCCACGCGCGCCCTGCGGCGGCTCGAGCAGCTGGGCTACGCTGCACAGACAGACGTGGGCCTGAACATCGAGCAGATCGCCGACGGCCGGGCGGTGCTGCTGTGAGCCGGCGGTTGGGCAACGCGGCCGACCTGAGCAGGGCGATCATGGTCAGCCCGTCGAGCCTGGGCGCGGGATTCACCCTCGTGCCGGACTGCATCCTCACTCACCCTGACCTGGGCCCCAACGAGATGTTTCTTGCCGCCGAGGCGCTGCGTCTCGCGGCGGAGTTTGGAGGCAACGAGGCGCAGCTGAGCTACCGCTACCTGATGGGCCGGATGCGCTGCGGACAGGCCCGGATTCGCGCGGCGCGTGAGCAGCTCTGCGCCGCGTTGCCGGGTGTCTTCACGTCGGTCACCGGCGACCCCACGACGATGACGCCCGACCGCATCGTCATCGACCGGGACCGCCTACTCCTCGCCCACGCGGACTGGATTGCCGCCCGGGAACTGCAGCGCGCAACCCGCAGGAACCGCACGCCGCGCCAGGTGAGCGTCACGCTGAGCAACGGAGACACCGTCCTGGTCACAGCACCTGTGTCCAGCCAGACACAGGGTGTATCCAGCCAGGCACAGCCCGTGCTCAGTCAGACACAGCCCTGTGTTCAGGCAGACACAGCCCTGTCTCCAGCTGAACACCATAAGAAGACCTATAAGACTCTGAAGACTACTTCTTCTTCTCGGATCGCTTCGCTCACCGAGGGAGCTGAGAACGAGAACATCTCTGTCTCTCAGCCTGGGGTACCAGACGGCTCGCAACCACACAAAGAGGAAGTTGTTGCGAAGAAGAGTTCCGCCGCTCGCCCGGCCCGTGCGCGCAGCATGTCGGACACCGACGTCGCCCGCTTCGTCGCGATCTGGAACGAGGGCCGCCACGAGCGCTTCGCGTCCAAGCAGGTTGCCTCCCCCTCGGAGCGCCGCAGCCTTGACCAGCTGCTCGCGGCCCACAGCGGAGACGTCGCCGAAGCACTCGAGACCTGGACGCTCGCCGTCCAGGAGGTGGCCCGTCTCGGCGATGACCCGAAGGCGCTGTTCTGGGGCGACCGCAACCGCCGACGGGCCCCGACGATAGCGAACCTGCTCCCGAACTGGGGTAAGCACGCCGACGCCGCTCGCAACCACGCCGAGCAGGCCGCACGCCGCCCCACCGCCTCTGCGATCGACCACACCAAGAACCTGAGCTTCTGAGCTCCGAGGAGAACGGACCATGACGACCAACACCAGCTTCAAAACCGCAGACGTCGAAATCGAGCGCCAGACCCTCGGACTCATCCTGAACGCTGCGAACGACCAGCAGCAGGCGTGCCTGCCCACCCTCGAGGCCGCGCTGGAGACCTACCCCGGCGACCTGATGAGCCACCGCCCCTTCGCCGCCATCCTGACCGGCATCCGCGAGATGGTCAGCCGGGGCGCCGCGCCTACCGCGTTCGAGATCAAACAGCTGGCAGATGTGGATCCAGCGACCTGGGCAGCCATCTACAGCGCCGACGCGGCCAGCGACCTGGTGACCAATCTCCAGACCCTGCACACGCTCGCCGAGACTCGCAGCCTGACGTCCATCCTCGCCTCCCACCTGTCCGACCTGAAGTCGGGTCAGGACCCCCTGCTGGTGCGCGAGCACGTCGGTGCTGCACTTGCGGAGGGGGGCACGGGCGTGGTGCTCGAGCGCCCCACCTCCGACCCCGAGATGGGCGATGTGGCGTCCTACTACCAGGCGGTGGGCAACAGCGAGATTCCATTCGTCAAGACCGGGTTCAGACTCCTGGATGCTCGCCTCAGCGGCGGCTTCCAAGCCGGCGACTTTGTGGATCTGGCCATGGAAACCAACGCGGGCAAAACCTCGATGGCCGCCCAGATCGGGCTGCACCAGATTGTCCAGGGCCGTGGGGTGACCTACTGCTCCGGCGAACTCAAGATGACTGGTGGGAACGCCGGTCAGCGCGTGCACCGCCTCAAGCGGCGCATTGTCGAGATCATCGCGCGGGTAAGCCCAAGGTCTCTCAAGGAAGGGGAGCCGGTCCCAGCGGAGGTGATCGCCCGGCTGCAGGAGGCACAGCGCCGACTGGATGACACGGGACTGTTCCGTATCCACGACAACAACATGGACGTCGACGTGCTGGTCAGCATGCTGCGCCGCTGCGCTCGTCGGGGCGACTCCATGATGATCATCGACAACCTCGACCACGTGACCATCAAGGGCTTCACCAGCTGGGAGGCCCGCGACGAGATCGCACGCCGACTCATGGCTGCCGCGCATCAGACCGGTGTGGTAGTGCTCGCCCTCTCGCAGGTCAAGCTCGAGGCCACTCGCCGGGACGGCCCGGTCCACGAGGGTGGGCTGAGCGGCTACAAGGGTGTCATCGCGCACGTAGACACCATGATCTCGGTCTACCGTGACAAGGACGAAGCCGTCACCGAAGCACAACGCGGGCAGTGGTTCACCGAGGGCAAGGTTGCGATCCCGAAGTCCCGCTCCGGATTTGGGGCGACCGATGACCCGATCATCTGGGACCACAAAATGGCCGAGTGGTCCAACACCCGCAGCCACAACGGCAACATCACCCTGCCCACCCGCCAGCCTAGGACGGTGAACTGATGACAGGCCAGCAGCAGCCCCAGCTCTTCCAGATCCCTCGCACGAGCGCGTCCGGGGACGCGATGGAGAGCACCCTGCTCTCGCTGGGTCAGGACGTGCTCCCAGCCCCGGGAGGCGAGCTGCCTGCCGCCCTCGCGCCCGACCTCACCCTTGACTTGCCCGCGCCCAGCATCCAGGAGCAGCCCCGCCAGGTACGCGGCCCCTGGGGGCGCGTGGACCGGGCCGCTGTCGCTGCCCAGGCGAGCATCACCGACCTGGTGCAGCAGAGCGGCAGGATCATCCGCGAGCGCGTGGGTATCTGCCCGGCATGCGGGCGGAACGACCTGGACGTGAACCCCACCAGGAACACGGCGCACTGCTTCCACGCGTCCTGCGACTTCCACAGCGTCGACCCGATCGGGTGGTTGATGCGCGTGGAGGGATACCAGTTCCTCGAAGCGGTCGCGGTGATCCGGGGCGAGCCGCTGCCGGGCCGCTCGGAGCCTCGCCAGCCCCTCGCTCGCCCGACTCCGCGTGAGAAGGTGCGGACCGTCACTCAGCGCCCCTTCACGCCCCTCGCGCTGGCCGCGCAGCAGGCGCTGTGGGCCCAGGAGACGCCCGTGTCCCAAGAGGCGCTCAACTACCTGCTCTCGCGCGGCTTCAGCGGCGACGAACTCGAGCAGATGGGCGTGGGCGTCGCAGACAGCACTGTGCCCAGCGCCCTGCTACCGCTCAACTCGGAGGGGCGCCCGAGCGTCATGTGGCACGACCGGGTGATCATCCCGACCTGGCGCGGCGGCGAAGTAGTTAACCTCAAAGCCCGCACGCTCACCCCTGCGCCGCCCGAGGGTGACCCTGCACGCGAGCACTACCGCAAATACCTCAACCCGCTCGGCGGAAGCGCGGAGCTGATCGGACTGGAGGAACTGGGCGGCATGCTGCCCGACGGCGTGATCCTGACCGAGGGCGAGTTGGACTACTGGACCATGCGCGTGCTGATGCCCGACCTGCCCGTGGTTGCGGTGCGGGGGCTCGCGAACCTCTCCCCCGCCCAAGCGCAGCTGTTCGCCGGCCTACGCGTGTACGTACTCCTGGACGCGGACACGCACGGGCGCCGGATGCTGCTTGGGGATCTCGCCGGCTTGGACGACGCGCAGGCGACCGAGACGCTGAAGAGCGAGGGGCAGAAGCACGGCGCGGCACTCGCGGGGCGGCGGCTGGTGCAGCGGCTCCGGGACGCGGGCGCAGACCCCTGGATCTGCGAGACGGGTGCGGTGGGAGACCTGAATGACCTGCTCGCAAGCATGAACCGCGAGGATACTCTCGGGGTCATCCTCAACGCCATCGAGACGGCAACACCCCTGCGCCGTCGCCGCCGCCTCGCCTGAGCTCTTCCTCTCTCGCCCCCGTCTGCTCCTGGACGGGGGTTTCACTGTGCAGGCTGTTCCCTTGCCCCCTGATGGGTGGTGCGGTATTTGCGGACGTGCAGACTTACCCCAGGCCGCAGAATTCGGAGCGTGACCCTCCGACACCTGCGGCCTGAGCAGATCACCAACGACCACCTGCGTCCCCTGATCGGAAGGACCGTCGAGGAGATCGAACCCCTGCTCCCCGAGACGGTCGACACAGATCAACTGGAGACGATCATCTACACCGTGCAGGTGCCTGGGCCTGTGGCGTATATCCCGGGGACCGGGGAGGGAGACGCGATCTGGTCGAGCGTTATCGGGCTGGGCCTCGCTTCCCCACGCGTCCGTGGGCTGAGCCTCCGCCTCATCACCCACATTCAGTCCGAGTCCGAGCGGCGAACCGGACGGCGCATCCTGAACTATCCCAATGCAGTTGAGGGCGACAACACCGTCTCGTGTCGCTACCTCGACCGGAACGAGCGTGAGATTCACCGGATTCACCACGACATCGCCACACCCACGGTATTCGGGGTCAGCGTGCTCAGCGGCGCGTTGCGAACCCTCTGTCAGGACATGACGGGCCAGCCCCGGCGCGGCAGCATCCGGCTGCTGGAACACCCCCGCTACGGTCCCTGCTGGGCCATCCAGACGCGACCGCAACGCGCACGGCTCTAGGAGGAGGGGGTCCCTGCGCCCCCGTTCACCTGCGGCGGGGGCTTTACCATACGGCGAGCCTGGAACAACGCAGGGTCTTTCGGCCGTTCGTAATGCTCAGGGGCACGGGCACCACCCGGGCATGCTGCCTCTCCCCTCCCCACGCTCACGCGGGTTGGCCCGGGCCCGGCTGAGGCAGTGCTCCTCCTGGGAAACGTCGTTTCACCTCTACCACCCGTGCGGGAGGTCGTGCGTATCCTTCAACTCCTCCACCCGGAGGAAACGGGCATCCTGAACTGCGGGAATCAGCAGTGGCTGGCGTGGAACAGCAGCCCTTGCCCCGGCGCCTGGAGATCAGCCTCGCCGTCACGGTGGTGGAGATGCGGCGGTCGTGTCGTCTCAGGGCGCAGCCGGCAAGGTTGACCGACCTCTGCCCGACAGACGTGGGGGTGTCCTCTTGAATGCGAGCGCGTACGCAGAAGCCATGGCCTATGGAGATGGGCTTGCTAGAGCTTCTGAGCCGCGGGGACGCCTCGGGGGCTCACCCTCGGGATCTCTGTGCAGCACTTTACTCAGCAGCTTCGACAGGAATACCGGATGAAGCGGTCCCGCTGGCTCGAGCCCTACAGCATCAACCTCGAGCGCGTGCTGCTCGGCTACTCCCGTGCCTACCGTGCGTGAGGACGCCCTGATGCTGCCAGAGGGACTGGGGGCGCGGGGGCCGACAAGGGGGGCTTGACACATTGATGACAAAGTGTCATCATCTATCCAGTTGAGCAGGACCCCGCACGAGACACAGAGACACCGGAAACGCGACGATAACGAGGCGACGAACAGAAGCGGTCCAGCTCCACTCCACTCCCGGGACCCGGGAGTGTGCAGAAGGAGCCCCATATGCAGACCCAGACCAGCATCACCCGCACCACCGCTGCCCTCGCCACCCGCCCTGAGACTGTCCAGATCACCGTCACCCGCCACCACAACCTGAGCCGCGAGGAGGCCCTCGTGATCCTGAGCCACCTCGCGACCTACGACGGGTTCACCCGCGTGGAAGTGCTCGCGGAGACTCCTCACCGCATCATCCGCAGCGACGAGCTGGTGGACCGCTACGAGGACGAGCTGATCGACGAGATCCTCGGGGCGCTCGATGCCCACTATTCCGACTGGGAGTTCAACTGGAGGGTCGACACGGTGGGTGCCCACGGTTGCGCCCCAGTGCGCGTGACCGTCAAGGCGGACGGCGAGGAAGTTGAGCCCCCCGAGTTTCAGCTCGAAGCGTTCGACCTCCTGGTGCCAGAAGACGACATTGATACTCACCTTGCCCTCTACAACTCCGAGCCCGTCCGCCGCGCCTACGCCCGTGAGTTGCTGCGGTTCGCCGCTGAATACAACGGAATGGGACTGCGCATCGTCTACAACCTCAACGACGGTTCCATCCGCACTGACAGCAGACTCTACCGCCTGCGTGACGGTGACGTGGTCCTGGACGAGCAGGAGGTCGCGCTCGGCATGACGCCCGGCGGGCCGGACAGCGAATGGCCAGCGTTCACCGAGGACGGTGATTTCAACGAGGAGGAGTTCGAGGCCTTCTTCCACGGAATCGATGACCTGATGCCCGACCTGGAGGAGCTGCTCGAGCGCCACAGCTCCTGAACCCTCACCCCTACCCCGGCCTCAGTGCCGGGGCTTCTTCACATCAGCGAAGATGAATCCATGTCCGACCAACCCCGCAAGAGCACCAAACCCGGATACAGCGAGAGCCGTCTCAAGGGCCTCAAAGCCCCCTACGGCGCGCTGGAAGGTGAGGCACGCAGCGAGCAATTTCGGGTGCGGACCCAGACGATGACGCAATTCGAGTGGTGGAAATCGCTCACCAGTGTCCAACGCGGAGAGCTGATCGCCTGGGCGATGGAGCAGGGATGGACGCCCACGCCTAAGAAGAGCGCGCCGCCCGTGATCGTGGAGAGCCCAGAGCCTGAGATCGAAGAGGAGGAAGAAGAGGAGGACGACTGAATCCCGCTACTCAAGGCCCCCGGACGCGTGCCTGGGGGCTTCTTGTTGGTGCGTCGCCTTTCGCCCTGCATCTGAACGGAGGTGCACTTGTGTAGGTCCTACCCTCACCCTCAGTCGGCCCACTCGGGACGCCTCAGCCTCACGCTGGGGCAGCTGTAGGATCACCTCGCCGCGGATGCCGGTCATTACCTGGACCGGGTCGCCGTGTGTGAAAAACCCAGACGGCAGCGCGACACAGCGAGGCGGCTGTTCAGCGACGGGGTGATCGAACTGGCCCGGCGGGTCCATCCAGCACTGCACTGGAAGTTGCTGCGGCAGGTGATGAGGGCGCTGACAGCGAGCAATGCGGAGGCGGGGGCGCGCATGGGGGCAGGGTAACGGGTGCTTAAGCCTCTGGGCGCTCTGGACTGGAGCACGAGCAAAGGAGTACGGCAGCCGCAGAGCGGCTGCCGTACTTGCTGAGGCTTCAGCAAGGGTCAGTCCCTGGCGGTGGCGGTCTTGCGGCCCCCGCGCTTCGGCTTGGCCGCCTGCGCCTGGAGCGTGGGCATCAGGGCCTGATATGCGGCCAGCAACACGGCGAGCCGCTGCGCCTCAGTTGCGCCGGCCCGGATGTCATAGAGGCTCTCCACGGCCCGGTCGAGGGTGCGGTGGGCGGCTCGCAGATCTGCCGGCATCAGCAGCGGGTCGTAGAGCTGCGCCAGGCTGCTGTCAGGGTGCGCGGCCCGCGCGTCGAGCACCGCCTGGGCGGCGCGCTCGATGCCCTGCACCTGGGCCGGCTTGAGCCGCGCCCGGTCAGGCCAGGGGAAGGTGTTGTAGGTCAATTCCTTGTTGTAGCGGTAGCGGCTTTCCAGGCGGCCGCTGGTGAGGCGCATCCAGTCCATGTGCGCACGGCTGGTCATCACGCCGAAGGTGAACACATCAGCGTTCGGCACCATGAAAAGGGCGTTGTTGATGACCGTATCCCCGTCCATGTAGCCGAAGGGAATGTAATCGCGGCGCTCGCTGGTATGCGCAGGCACAGCCAGGTAGTGGGCTGGCCCCAAAGTTTGGACGGTTTCGAGTAGAGGCTCGGCT
>NZ_JASNGB010000119.1 GCF_030271215.1 Deinococcus rhizophilus
CGCGCCACCGCGCCGCGCACCTGCGGAGGCCGCGCCCGCCGCGCGGAAGCGTGTTCGCGCCAGTCCAGGGTCACGGGGAGATGGTAGGGCATGGGGAAGGAGGGGGCGAGGGGAATGGAGATGAGGGGGGTCACACGCCCCCTCACCCCCTCGCTGCGCGAGGCCCCTCTCCCGCTGGGCGAGAGGGGTCAACCGCTGCTGTTGCCAAAGCCGTCTTTTCCTTGTGTCAGCCGCCCGAAGCGTCCCCGCCTCGCAAGCCCATGTTCCAGGCAGACGAGCCGTTCGGCGCATCTGCGCAGAGGCCTTGCGCTGGGCGGCAGGATGGCGTGGAGGGGGAAACGGGGACGGGGCAAGCGACGCCAGAAGATGGGGGAACACCCTTTGCCGAGCGCAGCGCTGCTCCCCTGCCCCCTCTGCTTCGCAGCTCTACGAGTCTGGGGGAGAGGCTGGGGGTGGGGGCAAACCGCAATCAAGACCCCCTGCCCACAAAAAAAGACCCCCACCCGAAGGCAGAGGCCCAAAGCCAGACTGGAGTTACGCCTCGACCAGCCCACTCCGCCGCAGCAGCGCCTCGGCATCGGGGTCACGCCCCATGAAGTCCCGGTACAGCTCGGCCGCGTCCTTGCTGTTGCCCCGGCTCAGGATGCTCTCCACGTATGCCCGGCCCGTCTCGCGGTTGAAGATGCCCTCCTGCGCGAAACGGGAGAAGGCGTCGGCGTCGAGCACTTCCGCCCACTTGTACGAGTAATACCCCGCGCCGTACCCGACCGGGCTGGAGAACAGGTGCCCGAACTGCGCGATGCGGGCGTAATCCTCCGGCAGCGCGTAGGGGTAGAAGCGGGCCATGATGTCGCGGGCGAAGGTGACCGGATCGGCCCCCGGCGCGTCGGCGTCGAACTCGACATGCAGTTCGAGGTCCACGGTGCCGAAGGAGAGCTGGCGCATGGTGGCGTTCGCCGCGCGGTAGTTGCGGGCGGCGACCAGTTTCTCGAACAGCTCGTCGGGGAGCCGCTCGCCCGTCTGCCAGTGGCGGGCGAAGAGGTCCAGCGCCCCCCGCTCCAGCACCCAGTTCTCCATGATCTGCGAGGGCAGCTCCACGAAGTCCCAGGCGACGCGGGTGCCGCTGAGGCTGCGGACCTCCACGTTCGACATCGCGTGGTGCAGCAGATGGCCGAACTCGTGGAAGACGGTCTCGACCTCGCGCACCGAGAGCAGCGCGGGCGTGTCGCCGCTGGGGGCCGTCATGTTGCCGCACATCAGGCCCAGGTGAGGCTCCACACCGTCCTCGCGCGGGCCACCCGTCAGGAAGGCATTCATCCACGCGCCCGCCCGCTTGGTGTCGCGGGGGAACCAGTCGGTGTAGAAGGAGGCGAGGTGCGTGCCTGCCTCGTCGCGGATGTCGTAGTAGCGCACCTCAGGGTGCCAGCCGGGGGCCTGGGCCTCCGTGACCGTGATGCCGAAGACGCGGCGGCAGATCTCGAAGAGCCCCGACAGCACGCTGTCCATCGCGAAGTAGGGGCGCAGCGCCTCCTCGTCGAAGGCGTATTTGGCCTGACGCTGCTTCTCGGCCCAGTAACCCACGTCCCAGGCTTCCAGGGCCGGGGCGTCCGCGCCCGCCTGCTCGCGGTAGAAGGCTTCCAGCTCGGCGTTCTCGCGCTCATAGAAGGGGCGCACGCGGGCTTCCATGTCGCGCTCGAAGGTCAGGGCGCGTTCGCCGCCGCCCGCCATGCGGTCTTGCAACACGTAGTCGGCGAAGTCGCGGAAGCCCAGCAGCCGGGCCTGCTCGCGCCGCAGCCGCAGAATCTCGCCCACCAGCGGGCGGTTGTCGCGGCCCTCCTGCGAACCCACCGAGTTCTGCGCCAGCCACAGCTCACGCCGCAGCTCGCGGTCGTCGGCGTAGGTCAGGACGGGCTCCAGGGTGGGCAGGTGCAGGGTCAGGCGGTGGCCCTGCTGGCCGTGCTTCTCGGCGTCGAGACGGGTCGCTTCCTGCACGCGCTCGGGGACTCCGGCCAGGCGCTCCGTCGGAACATAGAGTTCAAAAGCGGCGGTCGCGTCGAGCACGTTCTTGGAAAAGTCGTTGGTGATCTGCGCCAGCCGGGTATTGACCTCCAGCAGCCGGGCCTTCTGGTCTTCGGGCAGGTCGGCCCCCTGACGGCGGAACTCGTCGATGGTGAGTTTGAGATGGCGGGCCCGCACGGGGTCGAGGCCGCGCCCCGCTTCCGTCCCGGCGAAGCCCTTCAGCGCCGTCCACAACCCCGGATGGAGGCTGAGGTTGGTGTAGAACTCGGTGACTTTCGGCAGAATCGCCCGCTTGGCCGCCTGCCACTCGGGGCTGGTCACCACGCTGTCGAGATGCCCCACGATCACGCGCACGGTGTCGAGCTGCTCGGTCAGCGTGTCGAGATCGGCCATGAAGTCGGCGTAGTCGCGCTCGCCCGCGCGGGCGAGCGTGTCCAGCCGCTCCTGCGTCTGCGCGAGCAGCGTGTCCACGGCGGGTTCGGCGTGCTCGGGACGAATCTGGTCGAAGGGAATACGGAAGCCGACGTTCAGCAGCGGGTTGTCGCTCTGAACGGGCGCGGTGGGCGCTTGCGTCATGGAGGCGAGTATAGAGAGGCGGGCGGGGCGGGCCCTGCGCCAAACGGCGGATGTTCTTCACCCCGCCACCTGTGCTGTCCTGCCCTATGAAACGGACTCCGATTGAATCGTTGACGAAGAGATTCAGGTCCGAGCGGAGGCGAGAAGGAGAAAGGGCGGGTTCCGGGAGGTGGATTTCCTTCCGGTGGTGTCCCGGAAGTCAAGGAATTGGACGGAATCCCTATGGAACGCGCCGCCCTGTCTTTCCGGGCTGCCGACGCGGAACGCTGGCCTGTGGCACGCAGGCCGCGCAGAGGGTGAGGGCTGGCAACTTCACGCCTCCTGCACGCCGTCCCTGCCTGGACTCTCCACCTCCCGCCGACCGTCTTCCCGCTCCAGCAGCATCGCGTCCCCCAGCGAGTAGAAGCGGTAGCCCTGGGCGAGCGCCGCGTCATACGCCGCCCGGATACGCTCCTCTCCGGCGAAGGCGGCCACCAGGAGCAGCAGCGTCGAACCGGGCAGGTGCAGGTTGGTGACCAGCAGGTCGGGCACCCGCACCCGCGTTCCCGGCGTGATGAAGATGCGGGTGTCGCCCTCGCCGGGGCGCACGCTGCCGTCCTCCTGGGCGCTGCTTTCCAGGGCGCGGACGGTGGTGGTGCCGACCGCGACCACGCGGCGGCCCTGCGCCCTCGCCCGGTTGACCGCGTCCGCCGTCGCCTCGCTGATGGCGTACCGCTCGGCGTGCATCACATGGTCCGCGACCGACCCGGTGATGGGCTTGAAGGTGCCCGCGCCGACATGCAGCGTCACCGCCACGCGCTCGATGCCCCGCGCCTCCAGCCGCGAGAGCAGCTCGGGCGTGAAGTGCAGGCCCGCCGTGGGTGCCGCCACGCTGCCCGGCTCGCGGGCGTACACCGTCTGGTAACGCTCGCGCCACGTCTCGTCCGAGTCGCCCGCCGCGATGTAGGGGGGCAGCGGCAGCCGCCCGATCCCGTCCAGGTGGGGCTTGATGTCGTGCCCGAAGCGCAGCAGCCGGGCGCCGTCCTCCAGCACGCCGACGACCTCGGCCCGGTGCTCACCTAACCAGAGTTCGTTCCCAGCGCGTTTGGCAGGCTTGAGGTACGCCGACCAGACGTTCCCCCCCAGTTCCGGCACAGCCTCCTCGCGCAGCAGCAGGACTTCAATCTGGCCCCCGCCCATGCCGTTGACCACAGGTTTCCGCGCCATCACGCGGGCGGGAATCACGCGGCTCTCGTTGAACACGAGGAGGTCGCCGGGCTGCAAGAGGTCGGGCAGGTCGCGGAAGATGTGGTGCTCGATTCTCTCCCCGACCACCATCAGGCGCGAGGCGTCGCGCGGTTCGGCCCCGGTCTGGGCGATGCGCGACTCGGGCAGGTCGAAGTGCAGCCGGGCGAGGACGGCGTCGGGATCAGGCCCCACGGTCAGACCTCGTCACCACTGGGCTTGGGGCCGTTTTTCTGGCGGGCGGGCATCAGCGCCCCGTCGAGGTCGGGAAGGTGGGTGAAGCGGTCGGCGGCGTCGATCAGCTTCTGGGCGGTGTGCTCGCGGAAGGCGATCACCTCGACCCGTTTGCCGCGCTCCTGCAACACCTCCACGATGTCGGTGAAATCGCCGTCGCCGCTGCCCAGCACGACCACGTCGAGGTGGTCCATCAGCCGCACCATGTCGGCCACGATGCCCATGTCCCAGTTGCCCTCGTAGATGGCGCGGCCGTCGGGCGCGACGTGGTGCAGGGTCAGGTTCATGCGCCGCACCTTGTAGCCCAGCGCCGAGAGCTTGTAGATGAAGGGCCGCGCGGTCGCCTCGCCCTCGCGCTCGACGGTGTACGAGATCGCGTGGACGAGTTCGCGCCCGGCCACCGCCTCGCGCAGGATCGTCTCGAAATTGACCGTGCGCTCCAGCAGGTCGCGGGCCGAGTGGTAGAGGTTCTGGGTATCGATAAAGACGCCCACGCGGGGGCGGGAAACGACGTAGTGCATTGGGAGTTCTCCTGTTGGGTGGGGCCGGAAAAAGAGGGGGGCGGAATCAAAGCCCACCCGGTCGGGCGAGCGGGTGCAGGATAGGGCAAATGGCCGGAGGGGTGCGCCCGGCTCAGGCCCGCGCGACCAGCCAGCCCAGCGTCAGGGCCAGCACGACGGCCGCCCCGCTGACCACGAAGAAGGGTCGCCAGGACGTGCCCTTCTCCATGACCGGGAAGGCCGTCCAGCCCAGCAGCAGCGCGAACCCGCCGAGCAGGGCGGCCAGCAGAAATCGCAGGGCGGAGTGGGGAGTCATGGGGCAGTGTAAGCCTGCTCCGGTGCGGGAAGACGAGCCCTGTGTCCTCTGCGTGTCCGTGCTCAACCCAGGAGTCGCGCGGAGGCGGCCCCCTAACCAACCCCCTCCCCTCCCCGGCCCCGCGCGGGTAACGTGGGGGCATGACCAAGCCAGCCACCTCCCCGGCACTGGAGCAGGCCCGCGCCGCCTACGACGCTTTCCGGGCGCGGGGCCTCAAGCTCAACATGCAGCGCGGCCAGCCCTCCGACGCCGACTTCGACCTGTCGAACGGCCTGCTCACCGCGCTGGGCGAGGACGACGTGAAGATGGACGGCCTCGACCTGCGGAACTACCCCGGCGGAGTGGCGGGCCTGCCGTCGGCGCGTGCCCTGTTCGCCCGTTACCTCGACCTCAAGGCCGAGAACGTGGTCGTGTGGAACAACTCCAGCCTGGAGCTTCAGGGGTTGGTGCTGACTTTCGCGCTGCTGCACGGCGTCCGGGGGTCGAGCGGGCCGTGGATCACGCAGCGGCCCAGGCTGATCGTAACCGTCCCCGGCTACGACCGCCACTTCCTGCTGCTGGAGACGCTGGGCTTCGAACTGCTGCCCGTGGACATGCAGCCCGACGGCCCCGATGTGGACGCCATCGAGCGGCTGGCGGCGGAAGACCCCTCGGTCAAGGGCGTGCTGTTCGTGCCCACCTACTCCAACCCCGGCGGCGAGAGCATCAGCGCGGACAAGGCCCGGCGGCTGATGAGCCTGCGGGCGGCGGCCCCCGACTTCACGGTCTTCGCGGACGACGCCTACCGGGCGCATCACCTGTCCGATACGGAGCGCGACGAGCCGGTCAATCTGGTGACCCTGGCCCGCGACGCCGGACACCCCGACCGCGCCTTCGTCTTCGCCTCCACGTCCAAGATCACCTTCGCCAGCGCGGGCCTGGGCTTCGTGGGCAGCAGCGAGGACAACGTGAAGTGGCTGTCGGGGTACCTGGGCGCCCAGAGCATCGGCCCCAACAAGGTCGAGCAGGCGCGGCACGTGCGGTTTCTGGAGGGCTACCCCGGCGGCCTGGAAGGCCTGATGGGGCGGCACGCCGAGTTGATCGCGCCCAAGTTCCGCGCGGTGGACGAGGTGCTGCGGGCCGAGCTGGGCGCGGGGGGCGAGTACGCGAACTGGCGGGTGCCGCGCGGCGGGTACTTCATCAGCCTGGACACGGCCGAACCCGTGGCCGCGCGGGTGGTCGAGCTGGCGGACGCCGCCGGGGTCAGCCTCACGCCCGCCGGGGCGACCTATCCGGGGGGCCAGGACCCCACCGGGCGCAACCTGCGCCTCGCGCCCACGCGCCCCCCGCTGGAGGAGGTCCGCACGGCGATGCAGGGCCTCGCGGCGTGCATCCGGCTGGCGACCGAGGAGCACCGCAGCGGGCGCTGACGGGTTTCGCGCCGCTTGATTTCGCCCAGCCCTGCCCCGACCATGGCGGGGAGATGCCCACCCGTTATGCCGGAACCCCCGAAGACCGTGCCGCGCTCGACGCCTATATCAAGCTGTGGCGGGCCGCGCACGCGGTCGAGACGGCGGCGCACCGGCACCTCGCGGAGCATGGCCTGACCGTCAGCCAGTTCGGGGTGCTCGAAGCCGTGTACCACCTCGGGCCGCTCAGCCAGCGCCAGCTCGCGGACAAGATCCTGCGCTCCAGCGGCAACCTCACGCTGGTGATCGACAACCTCGAACGCGACGGGCTGGTGCGCCGCGAGCGCGACGCCCACGACCGCCGGGTGACCAACGTCTTTCTGACTGAAGGAGGCGAGGCCCTGATCACGCGGGTGCTGCCGGGCCACGTGCGCGGCATCCGCGAGGTGTTCGCCGGACTCACCCCCGACGAACTCGGCCAACTTGCGGCCCTCTCGCGCAAGCTGGGGCGGTCGCTGATGGGCGAGGCGGCCGAGCTGACGCCGACGCCCCGGCGCTGACTTTCTCCCTCGCGCAAACCCCACCTGGCCCACCCAGAATCGTTCAACATCGAACTATACTGGGGGCATGACGACCTTCTCCCCCATTCCTGGCACCAGCCCGGTGCAGGGCCTGCACCACGTCACGGTGATGGCCTCTGACCCGCAGCGCAACATCGACTTCTACTCGGGAACGCTGGGGCAGCGGCTGGTCAAGGTGACGGTCAATTTCGACGACCCCGGCACCTACCACTTCTACTACGGCGACCTGACCGGGGGGCCGGGCACGATCATGACCCACTT
The DNA here is from genome assembly GCF_030271215.1 of Deinococcus rhizophilus. GTDB lineage: Bacteria > Deinococcota > Deinococci > Deinococcales > Deinococcaceae > Deinococcus > Deinococcus rhizophilus. The sequence goes on from NZ_JASNGB010000119.1 coordinate 7,100, forward strand.
TCCCTGGCCCGGCGCGAGGAGGGGCGTGCGCGGCAACGGCGAGGTCGTGGCGACCGCCTACAGCGCCCCGCGTGGCAGCGACGGGTACTGGGAGGCCCGCTTGCGCGACCACGGCTTCGCGCCGACCCGGACGGAGCGCTTCGGGCAGCCGGTCCTGACCTTCGAGGACCCCGACGGCACCTGGGTCGAGCTGGTCTTCGAGGACGGCGGGGCCGTGCAGCCCTGGCCCGCCAGCCCGGTGCCCGCCGAGCACGAGCTGCGCGGCTTCCACTCGGTGACCGCCTGGGTGGGCGACACGGGCGCGGTGCGCGAGTTGCTGGTGGGGCACCTGGGCTTCACCGAGGCCGGGAGCGAGCCGGACCCGGAAGGCACCCGCACCCGCTTCCGGGGCAGCGGCGACGGCGTGGGCCTGTACGTGGACGTGATCGAGCGGCCGGGGCAGCCGCGCGGGACCTTCGGCGCGGGCAGCATCCACCACGTCGCCCTGCGGACCCGTGACGACGCCGAGCAGGAGGCGTATCTGGCCGGGCTGACCCAGGTCGGCTACCGCCCCACGCCCGTGCAGGACCGCCAGTACTTCCATTCCATCTACTTCCGCGAGCAAAGCGGCGTGCTGTTCGAGATCGCCACCGACGCGCCCGGCTTCGCGGACGACGAGCCGGTGGAGGAACTCGGCCAGCACCTCAAGCTCCCCGCGTGGTACGAGGACCGCCGCGCGGCCATCGAGGCGCACGTGCCGAAAATCGTGAACCGCGAGTACGGCACCACGCTGGGCTCCCGCGACCTGAGCGCCGCCGCACCCGTCACCGGGGCCGGAGAGACGGGCACCGAGGCCCACACCGCCGGGCGGCCCCTGGGGGAAGCGCGGGTGGCGGCGGTGCTGCTGCACGGGCGGGGCGGGACGGCGCCGGACATCCTCTCGCTGGCCGACGACCTCAACCTCAGCGCCTTCGCGTATCTCGCGCCGCAGGCACCGGGCAACACCTGGTACCCGCTGTCCTTCCTGGCCCCGGTGGAGCAGAACCAGCCGCACCTCGGGCGGGCGCTGGCGACGGTGGACGGGGTGATGGCCGAACTGGAACGCCAGGGCATCCCGCCGGAGAGGGTGGTGCTGGGCGGCTTCTCGCAGGGGGCCTGCCTCGCGCTGGAGTACGCCAGCCGCTCCGGGCGGACGCTAGGGGGCGTCTTCGCCCTCAGCGGCGGGCTGATCACGCTGGACCAGGCGGGCGACCTGTCGGGCACCCCGGTCTTCATGGGCGTGGCGCCCGACGACGCCCACATCCCCCTCCCTCGCTTTCAGGAGAGCGCCGCGCACCTGCGCTCGCGGGGGGCGGCGGTGGACGACCGGGTGTATCCGGGCCTGGGCCATTCCATCAACAAGGACGAGCTGGACGCGGTGCGGGCGATCATGGGGCGGGTGGCGGGGCAGGTGTAAGCAGGTGTCATGGGAAGGGGGGCGCGGAAGAGATCACCCCGCGCCCCCCTTCTTCTGCTCCTACCGCAGCCGCGCCGCCACCGGCACCACGTCCGCGTTCGGTCCCTCGAAACCGGGCGTGTAGGCCCGCACGATAAAGACGGCGCGGTTGCCCTGCACGTAGGCGCGGTCGAGGGCGTAGCGGGCGGCGCACTCGCGGCCCGGCGGCAGTGTGCGGTCGCTGTGGATGACCTGATCGCGCACCGTCAGGGTGAATCCGGCAGGCCCCTCCCCGGTCGGCAGCAGGTCTCCCCAGCGGCAGCTCGACGCCACCCGGCGCACGCTCAGGCTGACAGGCACCGGAACACTCCACAGCCGGACAGGGCGAACCAGGGCCGTCCCCGCCGCCACCCCCTCGGGCCAGACGGGGGCCATCACCGGGAAGGTCCGGGCATGGACGGGCCGGGCCACTCGCGCGGGGTTCAGGGCGTGCAGCCGCAGCACGCCCGCCTCCTGCCGCAGCAGCCGGGCCACGACCGGGGCGGGGTCGGGCGAGTCGGCCTG
>NZ_JASNGB010000012.1 GCF_030271215.1 Deinococcus rhizophilus
TGGTGGGTCGTGTAGGACTTGAACCTACAACCCGCTGATTAAAAGAGGACGGGGAAGCCCCCAGGCGGTAACCGGACAGCCTGGGGCTTATCGCGGGAAGTGCGTCCCAGATGGCGAAAAGAGGCGGGGTGAGGGCGGCAGGTGCCCGGCTGTGTGGGCGGTCTTCCGGGCATGTTTGGGCAACGTTTGGGCAAAAGGGCGCTAAGGGCGGGGCGGAATGGGCTACACGCCCGCATGTAACAGACATACCCGGACAGATAGGCTAGTCTTAGGGCATGACGCCCGCGCCCACCTTGAATGCTGCCGACTTAGCGCGGTGGCTTCGGGCGGGCTTCGCTCAGGTGGCGAGTGCGGGCGGCGCGTGGAAAGCGTTTGTCTTAGACCCCTTCGCTTCGGGAGTGCGCGAAGAGTACACGCGCGGCCCGGTCATCCTGTACGACTCGAAGCCCCGCGAAGACCTGCCCCTAGTGCGGGCACCTGAGCCGCTGCCCCTCGAAGTGCGGGCGGCGGCGGTCAACCTGTGGGCCGCTTCGGGGTACCGGGTCAACCTGCGGCGGCGGCGCTACAGGCTGCGGGCCTTCGGGCGCTGGAAGACGGCAGACCGGACGCTACGGCCCCTGCTGACCTATGAGCCGGGCCTAGACCGCATGGCGTGGGATAACGGCCCGGAAACGCTGGGCACAATTAAGCCCCCTCGCCCCCCACAGGTCTATGTCCCCCCGGCCCCCGAAGAGGAAAGGGCTTACCTCGCCCGCTGGGAACAGTTCAAGGCCCGGCAGGGTGCGCTATTGGCTCAAGAGTGGGCCGGGCAGTATCTGCTCTATTTCCTGTGGAAGCTGGCCCGGTTGCTCGAAGCCCTGGGCTTTCCAGACTTTGAGCCTGTAGAGGTTGCGCCCCAGCCCTTCCCCACGGTGGCCCGGCCACGGCCCCCCACGGCCCCGCTAGCGCCCCCTGTGATCTGAGCGGCCCCCAGCCCCGCTCAGCCCTGCCGCTGTCCCCATAGGGCACGGCAGGCCCGGCCTAGACCGGGAACCCTGACCCGGCGAAGAAGGAACGCCCGGCAGGTCACAGGAACAACCCATGAAGACGTTTCGACCCGCGCCCGAAGACGCGCCCGTGATGCTTCGCCCCTCGCAGATCGTCAAGCGGTACAGCCTGCCGCGTGACCGCGTTTACCGCGCTATCTCTTCCGGCGAGCTTCCGGCCTATGACGCGGGCAGCCCGGCCCGGCCCGCCTTCCTGATACGGGAAGCCCACGTGGAAGCGTGGTTAGAAAGCCTGCGGGTGGCCCCCACAGCCCCCAGGGGCAATAAATGACGCCCGGCGGGAAGACCGGGCGGCGAAGGGAAGCGGGGGGGCTTCGGGCACAGCATAACGGGCTGGGCGGCCCGCTGTGCCCCCTCGCCGGGGGTGTGCTGTGAGCGCCCTGGCGGACGCCCTGCGGCACCCCGCCAACCGTCCGGGGGCGCTGGTGCGGCGGCTGGCCTCTATCGTCAACCCGGCGGCAGACTTGCACGGCCTCGAAGACGGGGGCGGCGTGTTCTGTGACTTCGCGCCCGGCCATGAAGAGAAAGACCCGTCGCTGTCGGCAGATATGGGGCACGGCGGCGCGGTATTCAAGCGGCACGGGAAAGACTTTGAGGGCGGCGCGGTGGGCTTCGTGGCCTACTGCCTGGGCATCTCGAAGGGCGAGGCGGCGGCCCACCTGATCGAGTGGGCCGGGATTGTGGACAGCCCGCCCGAAGCCCGGAAGGGGCAGGGCCGCCCCCAGGTGGGAAGGAAGCGGGGCACGGCGGCCCCCAGCCCGGCGAAGGAAGAGGGCAAGAAAGCCCGGCGGGTCAACCCGGACACGGTGCGGGCGAAGCTGGCCCTACAGGGGCCGCTAGACCCCGAAGCCCTGGCCCACGCCCTGCGGGGGTGGCAGCCCATCGAAGCGGGCGAAGACACCCCGGAACACGCGGAACTCGCCCGGCGTGGCCTCTCCCCTGCCCTGCCGTCCGGGGTGCTTCGGGCCTACCGCTTCGCCGGAAAGGTGGGGCCGGACGGCGGCCCGTGGAAGACCTACAGCCTGCCGCGCCACATCCTGCCGGGCGCGGTGGCCTTTGAGGTACGCGGGCCAGACGGCGCGGTGTGGGCGGTCAAGGTGCGGAACCCCGGCAGTAAAGCGGACCTCGAAGCGGCGAAGGCCACGCGCTACGCCTACCTCACGAAAGGGGGCCACTCGCCCGCATGGTGCGCCCCCGGCTTCGAGGAAGACCCGGCCCGGCCCGTGCTGATCGTCGAAGGCGAGCTCAACGCGGCGGCGGCCCTGCTGATGCTGGAAGCGGCAGGCCAGGGCCACGCCTACCGCGTGCAGGGCGTGGCGTCCGCTTCCGCGTGGCCCCACTTGCACGGCCTGGAAGCGGGCCGCGTGGCTTACATCTATGCGGACCCGGACACGGAAGGGGACGCGGCCCGCGAAGCGTGGGCGAAGGTGTGCGCGTCTGTGGGGGCCACGGTGCGGCAGGTGGGCCGGGCGGACGGCGTGGGGACGCACGTTATCCCCTTCGCCTTTCCTTCGCCGTCTGGAAGCGGATACGTGACGGACGGGGACGCCTGCGAAGCCCTGGGGCGGGTGCCGGACTTCGGGCCGCCCGAAGGTGTGGCCGCATGGCAGGGGGCGCGGCTGCTGTCCGCACTCGAAGAGGCGGGCACGTGGCAGCCCCCGGCGAAGGAAGACGCGGTGGCCGAAGAGGGCCAGGGAAAGCCCGGTGACGTGTGGCTGTCGAAGCGGCAGGGCTTCGGGATACGGGGCGGGACGCTGTGCGCCCTGGAAGTCCGGCGAGGCGAAGACGGGCGGGACTGGGAAGCGGCGGAAGCCCTCGCCAACTTCGCCGCGTACATCCGCGCGGAAGTCTTCGAGGAAGACGGCACGGGCGAGGCGGCCCGCGTCTTCGAGGTGGAAGGCACGCGCCCGGACGGTCAACCCATGCGCCCGGCCCGCGTGCGGGTCACGGCGGCAGACTTCGGGGGCATGGGGTGGGCGGTGCGCGAGTGGGGGGCGCGGGCCATTGTGGGCAGCGGGCAGGGCAAGAAAGATAAGGCCCGCGAAGCTATCCAGCATCTCAGCCTCGCCCGTGGCATCGAAGAGCGCACGGTCTACACGCACACGGGCTGGTTACAGCACGCGGAACACGGCCCGGTGTACCTCACGGCGGGCGCGGTGATCGGGGCAGCGGGCGGCGTGTCCGGCGTGGAAGTGGACTTAGGCCCCGGCCTCAGCGCCTACGCCCTGCCGGACCCTGCGGCGAAGGAAGACGGCAGCCCGCGCCCGGTGGAAGACCTGCGGGACGCGGTGCGCGGCTCCCTCGCCCTGCTGGACCTCGCCCCGGACGCGGTGGGCGTGCCCATCCTGGGGGCGGTCTACCGGGCAGCCCTGGGGCGGTCAGACTTCGCCCTGTGGGTGCCCGGCGAGACAGGGCGGAATAAGACCGCGTACATGGGGCTGGCACAGGCCCACTACGGGGCGGGGTGGAATCGTCACAGGCTGCCCGAAGGGTGGCAGAGTACCGCTAACGCCCTCGAAAAGACGGCCCACACGGTCAAAGACGCCCTCTTGATCGTGGACGACTTTAAGCCCGCCGGGTCCGCCACAGACGTGTCTAAGGCCCACGGCACCCTGACCCGCGTGTTACAGGGCGTGGCGGACGGCGCGGGCCGGGGGCGCATGGAAGTTAAGCGCGGGGGCAGCGGTCTACAGCGGCAGGGGGCACACCCCCCGCGCGGAACGCTCATGTCTTCGGGCGAGACACTGCCGCGCGGTCACAGCAACCGGGCGCGGGTGGTATTGGTGCCCGTAGAAAAGAAGCTGATTCACTCGCGGGCGCTGTCTGAGGCGTACTACCGCGCGGAAGACCTCGCCGGGGGCGGGGTGTACGCCCTCGCCACAGCGGGGTATGCGCGGTGGATAGCGGCCCACTTCGAGGGGGCGAAGGTGGGCGGCCCGGCGCACAGGCGCATGGTGCGGACCCTGGCCCCGCGCTTCGAGGGGGCGCACGGGCGCAACGGCCCGGCGGCGGCAGACCTCGCCTACGGGTGGGCCGCCTTCCTGACCTTCGCCGAAGACCTGGGCGCGGTGGGCCAGGGCGAAGCGGCGGCGCTGTGGGCGCGGGTGGTGTCGGCCCTCGAAGCCACGGCGAAGGGCCAGGGCGAGCACCTGCGGGAAGAAGACCCCGTGACGCGGGCGCTGGCCGTGCTGTCTGGCCTACTCGCACAGGGGCGGGTCTACCTCGAAGACGCGGCGGGCGAAGACTCAGCGCCCCCACCCGAAGACGTGGCCCCGGCCCTGGGGTGGCAGGCGAAGACGTGGCGCACAGACAGCGGCGAGGGCGTAGAACTTCGCACGCGGCCCGGCGCGGTCATGGTGGGCTACTTCGCCCGAAGTGGCGGGGATGAGTGGGCCTACTTCCTGCCGGACGCCCTACACGGCGAGCTACAGCGGGCAGTCACGGCACAGGGCGGGGCTATCCTGCCGGACCCCTCTACCCTCTTCGGGAACATGAAAGACCGCTTTTACCCGGCGGGCCTGATGCGCTGCGAAGTCGAGAAAGGCGGCGAAGGAAAGCCGGGGCGGGTGCGGTCCTATTACAAGGCCACGGTGCGCGGGCAGCGGGGCCGCTTCCTCGCCCTGCGCTTCCCCATAGACCCGGAAACATACAACCTGGGGACAGTGGGGACAATGGGGACAGACGGCGAAGAAAGCACGTCTAGCACGGCGTCCGATGCTGTCCCCACCTTTAATATTTTTTCTGAGGTTCTGGGGACAATGGGGACACCCTCTAGTGTTGCGGCCCCTCTTTCTTCGCCGGACGCCCCCCGCGCCCTGACCCTGGAAGACCTCGAAGACCTGCCGGAAGGGGCGGACCTACCGGGGGTGGTGACGCTGTGAGGGGGGCGGACGTGGCAGGCCCCATCCTCGCCGCCCTCGAAGCGGCAGGGGCACGGCTGGCCCTCACACCTGACGGCGAAGGGCTGACCCTCACGGGGAAGCGGCCCCCGGCGGACGTGTTGGAAGCGGTGCGGGCCGCGAAGCCTGCCCTACTCGAAGCCTTGCGGACGGCGAAGGAAGAGGCGGCCCCGGCTGCGGCTTCCTCTTCGCCGGACCTGGGCACGGGCGGGGGTGTGACTTCCGCTCACACCCTGCCGGACCTCGCCCCGTGGGAAGACCTGCCGCCCACGGCGAAGGAAGGGCGCGGCCCGCCCCTGCCGGACTGGGGGGCGCTGTCTGCCCTGCCGGGCCACTGCGGAAGCTGTGCCCGGTGGGAAGAGGCCCCGGACTGGGGCGCACTTATGGGCACCTGCGGCTGCCCGCCTTCCGCGTGGCCCGGCAACCTGCCGCCCCTCGCCATACACGCCGGGCACAGGTGCGCGGCCTACCGCGAAGAGGGCCAGGACTTCGGGCGCGGGTACCGGGCGAAGGCGGCGGGCAAACGGTACGGCCCCCGGCCACTCGAAGACCTGGGGGCCGCGTGACGGGGGTGGAATGGGCCTGTCTGTGCGCCTACGCCCGGACGCTGCCCCCTGGCCCGGTGCGCCGGGCGGTGCGGGCGCTGGCCCTGGGGGGCCGCCCTGACCGTATGGGGGTGGCCCTGGTGACGGCGGCGGGGCTGGGCTACCTCCACAGGGGCAGACTCACGCCCCAGGGCGAAGCGGTGGCCCGCGCTTTCCTTCGCCGCGAAGGACTGGGGCTGTGAGCGGCGAAGGGATAACGCCCCACGGGTACGCCCTGGCCCTCGCCTTGCTGTCTGAGTCTGCCGCGCCCTTACCCGTCCGGGTGGCCTGGGCTGCCTTCCTTCGCCGGATTGAGCCGGACCCCGAAGAGGTACGCCGGGCGGCCCTGGAAGCCCACCTAACGGGCCACTTACGGGCGGGCAGGCTGACCGCGAAAGGGCGCGGGGACGCGCTGGAATACCTGCGGGGTGTCCCCATCCCCCCCCCGTCTATTCACGGCCCCCAGGTGGGGCGAGGTGGTGAGCTATGAACACTGACCCGGTACAGGCCCGGCAGGGCAAGCGAAGGAAGAGGCGCGGAAAGCCCGGCACCCTCGAAGACGCGCGGGCGCTGCTGTGGCGTGCCCTCACGCGGGCGGGCGAGCTCCTGGAAGAGGAAGACCCGCTTCTCAGCCTGAAAGCGATACACGCGGTCAGTCAGGGCGCGAGTGCTTACGCGAAGATCGTAGAAGTGGGCGAGTTGGAAGCCCGGATAGCGGCCCTCGAAGGGCAGCCCGGCGAAGAAGAAGACGCCCCCACGCCGGGGCCACGGCTGGGCAGGGGTGCGGCGTGACGCGGGGGAAGGTGCGCCGGGTGGCCGCCCTCGAAGCCCGGCGCGGGGTACGGCGCGGCGTGGTGATCGTGTGGCCTGACGGGGTGCGGGACGGGTGGGGACGCCCGGCGAAGGAAGAGGGGGCGGCCCTGACCGTGCGCCTTCCTTCGCGGCCTATGACGCCCGGCGAGATTGAAGCGGCGCGGGGGCAGGCATGACGCGCGGCAAGGTGCGCCGGGTGGCTGCCCTCGAAGCGAGGCGGCGCGAGTGGGAAGCGGCCCACGTGCCCCTGTCTGACCTGCCGGGCTTCCTCTTCGCCGTGCTGTCTGCGGTGGAAGCGGAAGCCGGGGCGGACGCGGCGGGGCAGATCGCGGGGCGGATTGTGGAAGAGAAAGCGGCCCGCGTTCACGCCCTGCTGTCCGGTTTGAACGCGGCGCAACTTGGGGACGTGGCCCGGCGGGTGGGGCTGCCCCTGCCGGACTTCGCGGGCCTCTCTGCGGCTGATCTGGCCCGGCTGTACTTTGACCCGGCCACGTGGGGGCAGGCATGACCGGCAGGCGCGGCAGGCTGGCCCGCCTGGAAGCCCGGCGGCGTGATGGGGGCGGGGACATGGTGGGCATCTTCGAGGCGGACGTGGGCGCGGGGCTGTGGCGCGAAGCCGGGGGCCAGGGGCGGACCCTTCCCCTTTCACCGGAAGACTTCGGGGAAGGCGGCAGGCTGGAAGGGGCAGGCGGGGCGCTGCTGATGCTGGCCCCGGCGGGCGGGTCCAAAGTGATCGCTAACGTCCGGGCGGCGGACCTGTGAGGGCGCGGGGCAAGCTGGCCCGGCTCGAAGCCCTGGAAGCCCGCGAAGCGGCCCGGCGCGAAGAGGTAGGGGCCGCAAACGGGGCACACATCGAAGCGGCGGAAGCCCGCCTAAGCCCCGAAGACCGGGCCGCGTGGCGGGACGCTTCGCGCGGCCTCGAAGACCCGGACACGGTGGCCCGTCTGACCCGCGCCTGTGCCCACCTGCCGGAAGGGGTGCCCTTCCCCCACCCGGCGAAAGAAGAGGCGGAAGCGTGGGCGGACGTGGCCCTAGATCAGCCGGACGGCTGCCCGCTGCTGGCCCCACCTGCGGGCCGGGCGGCGGACTTCGCGGCCTACTTCGGGGCGTGCGGGGCGTGGTGTGACGGTGAGGCGCGGCGCGTGCCCCTCTCGGCAGACGTTCACAGGCTGGCCCGGTGGGGCGCGGCCCTGTGGCGGCTGTGGGCGGCCCTGGCCCTGACCCTGGGGGACGCATGACGGCGAAGAGGAAGCGCGTGGAAGCCCTCGAAGCCCGGCACGTGGCCCGGCGGGAACGGGGGCAGGAAGAGGCGCGGGCCTACCTCGCCGCCCTCTCTGACCGGGAGCTCGACGAGCTCCACGCGGCCTACCTGCGGGCGGAAGGGCACCCGGACCCGGACGCGGAAGCGGCGCGGGTGGGGGCAGAGATACGGGCCATGTCTGACGCGGACCTGCGGGCGCTGATAGATCGCCTCGAAGCTGGGGGGGCAGCATGAAGGCGAAGCGGGCGCGGCCCGAAGCCCTGCGGGGCTGCTCCCACTTCGGGCGGCCTATGACACACCTGGGGTATCACACGCCCGGCCCGGTGCCCTACGTGGCCCGCGTGCGCCTTCGGGAAGCCTGCGAAGCCTGGGGCCTGAGCGTGTATCAGGTCGCCATGTCCGGCTATGCACAGGGCACGGTAGACCCGGCCACGGTGTACCGCCTCGCCCGTGGGGACACGTCGCGGATTGACCTGCCCACCCTGGCAACCGTGGCGGGCATCTTGCACACCCTGACCGGGCAGCCTGTGACGGCCTTAGACCTGCTGACCCTCGAAGAAGACGGCGAGGCGGTGGCCCGGTGGGAAGCCGGGGACGGGGACACGTGGCGCGGCAGGTAGGCCCGGCGAAGGAAAGACGCGGGGGGCCACTCTCGCCCTAAACGGAAGTGGCCCCTACACGCGGAAGACCTCATATTTCTCTATCACTTGCCCGCCCTGGCCCCCGCTTTCGCACTCGAAAAAAGGTTAGCTTTTGTTAGGTGGTATTAACGCCCACCACAACCCCTAAACGCCCTACAGGTGAGCGTTTTTTCCTTTCGCCGGGTGGGTGTATTTCCTAGCACCTTGTCCAGCCTTGACCACCTTCCGGCGGCCCCCAGGTGGGGGGAAGTTGTCACAGATTGTTACAACCTCGCCCGCGCCCCTTCGGGCAGGTTGTCGGGAAGTGCGACAACCTCACAGCCCCACACCTGCCGCCCTGAGCGCGGGGTGTGGGGCTGTGAGCAATCGTCAACCTATGAGGTCCGTCTTAGCTGTGGGACACGCTGACGCTTTAGCGCACGATCCCAGACCCCGGGCCTGCTGACGTGAGTCTCATTTCAAAGGTTTGAGTGTACTTAGGCCAATAAGGGTGGGAGAGCGGGTTAATAACGATCTCGCCCTTAAACACTCCTCCGATGAACTTACCAAAAGCAAATGCCCTTCTGCTGCTATTAGAATAAGCAAGCACATGAGTATAGCTTTTGCCTGCAATGCTTTCTGATAATACCTGATTGTCCCTAGGGCCTATCTCTTGAAAATAACAACTTATTACGTCAATATCCTGAGGTGACAGCCAACCAAAATAACATTCGTTGAATGGGAGACCTTGCTCCCTCGGGTAGACAATGACTGTTATTTCCCTCTCTGGCCTTGTCGGTGAGGCTTGTACCGCCAGTCGCCATACGCCTTCTAAGCGCGAAGGGGGCACGGGGTCGCCTGTGATGTGATCGAAGGGCGGGGATGCTGGGGCTATCGGTGCTGTGGGTGCGGGGGCGTTGCAGCCGGACAGAACGGCAGAGGTGAGCGCAAGTGCCACAGCAGAGCTGAGGGTACGTTTCATCGTCTTTCCTCCTGCCCTGAGGCTATACCTGTCCGTATAGGTACGTGGGCGAAAATGGGGATGCGCGTCGCACTTTCCGACAACCTCAGCCCCACCCCTGCCGGGTCTTTTACCCTGCCACGCCTTACCACCTGCCCCACACCTGCCGTTCTAAGCGCGGGGTGTGGGGCGGCAACCGTCACCCTATGGTGATCGTCGAAGGCCCGGCGAAGGAAGACGGGGGCCGCTGCCCCAGGTGCACGCGGGCGAGCGGTGAAAGAAGACGGGCCGCCCCTAAGTGTCCCGTTGCTGCTGAAAATGGATCTATCAAGGGGCACACTGGGGCCATGAGCCGGGGACCGGGACGGGTACAGCGGGGCATTCTCGAAGCCCTGGAAGATGGGCCGCTGACCGGGCCTGACCTCGCCCGGCAGGTGGGGGCCGGGGAAGACAGCACGCGCCGGGCGCTTCGCCGCCTCGAAGCGGGGGGCCGGGTGGTGTGCCTGGGCTTCGCCCTGGGGGGTGGGCAGCGGTGGGGCCTGCCGCACCTGCGGGAAGCACGGGCGGCCCTGCTGAGCCCGGAACGGGAAGCCCACCTAGCGGCAGTCATGGGGCCACGCTTCGCCCGGTCCTTCCGGCGGGCGGTGGTGTCCGGGCTGTAGGGCGCGGTCTTTTTAAGGCTTGCAAGTTCTTACAAGTGGCCCCCGCGTGGGGCTGTCCCGTTTGTCTCGCCTGCGGGTGGGGGCGTTGCGCGTGTTACATCCTCGCCGCCCTCGCCCCTGCCGGGTCTTTTTAAGGGTGGCGATTGTGGGCAATTCCCGCCCGTGGGGGCCTGGCATTCTTTCGCCGGGTGTCACCTGCCGGGCCAGGGTGGGGCATGACACGGCGAAGACTGGAAAGGCTCGAAGACCGGGCGGGCCTGGGGCGGGCAGCGTGGGCGGCGGAAGCGGCGAAAGGGGAACGGCTGGCCCTGGAAGCGGTCAGGGCGAGGGGCGGGGACGCCCGGCAGGTGGAAGCGGTGCGGCGGGCCTTCGCGGGCTTCCGGGCGGTATGGCGGCCAGGGGCAAGCGGCGAAGAGAAAGCACGCGCGGCGGACGTGGCGCTAGACGTATTGGAAGAGGCGCTAGACCCTGCCGCCTTCGCCCTGGCCCTGGCCTTGCTGAGTGCGGCGGCAGAATAAGCGCGTTTGAAACGCGGGAAAGCCCCCGGCGGGCACGGGGCCGGGGGCATCTTCGGGGCGGGTCTAGAAAGGTGGGGGCTAGTTCAAGGGCGAAGCCTGCCCGTCTTCCCCTTCGCCGTACTCGAAGCCAAAGACCCGGCGGACCTGCCGGGCATCCTGGGGGGACAGCCTGACCGTCACAGCGTCCGGGGTGCCCATGAAGACGGCGAGGAAGGCCCCCCCGTCTGGCAGTGGGGTCAGGGCGCACTCTGCCCGCCCCACGGCGTAGGCTTCGCCGCCCCCCATATGAAGGCGCACGCGGTCCCCCGGCAGGACTTCGAGGCGCTGCGCTTCATGCACCGTGGGCGGCCACGGCAGGGGCAGGCCCGGCGGGAAGGGCAGGTCTGTCAGGGCAGACAGCACGGCGTCTAGCAGGGCTTCCGCTTCGCCGTCTTCGAGGGTGGGCACGGCTTCGAGCAGGTGGGCCACGGTGTACCACGCGGCGCAGAGTCCGGCCTCTTTCGTGTCCCCGGCCTGCCCGGCCCACGCTGGCAGCGCGTCCGGGGTGCTGATCGCGGCCCGGAAGCTGTCCCGAAGCTCGGGGGCCAGGACGGGGGCGGCCCGCCCGTACCACGTCACCGCCCACAGCCGGGCGCGGGCCAGGGTGCCCCAGGCTTCCCCTTCCGGGTCTTCGAGAAAGGCGGTCAGACCTGACCCGGCGAAGCGGAGCACGGCGAGGGCTTCCCCCAGGGCCTCGCCGTGGGGCGGGGGGAACGTCTGGAAGGCGGCGAAGGCTAAGGGCAGGTCTTCGAGGCGGCCCCGGATGCGGCGGGCGCTGGGCAGGGTAGCGGCGAAGGCGTGGGCATCGTGTACGGCGGCAGGGTCAGGCATGGGGGGTGTCCTTTCGGGGGGGCAAGGTAGGCCCGGCGAAGGGGGAAGCCGGGCCAGGGTGGGGGGGCTAGACGGTGGGGGCTTCCTCTTCGCCGTGTGGGGCAGCTAGGGCCGCTTCCAGCGCGTCCGCCTGCTGTGCGGCGAGGCGGGCCGCGCGGTCTGGGGTCAGGTGGCCCCCCTGATCGGAGGCCAGTAACCCGGCGAGGGCGAAGGCGGCGAAGGATTCACGGCGGGTCAGGCGGTCAGGGGTGGGGGGCAGGGACAGGCGAGGGCGGGCTTTCTTCGGCTCAGTCATGGGGGGGCTTCCTTTCGAGTGGGGACGTGGGGGGCGGGTCTTTTTTAAGGGGGGGGATTTTCCTTCCCCCCCAGGTGGGGCGCGGGCCTGGGGCCGGGCGGTCACGTCTTCCGGCTGACCGGGTGGGGGCTGGCCCCTGTGCTGGCCCGGATGGTCACGGCGAAAGAAGAGGCCACGGGCAGCGGGGGCCAGGGCGGGCGCACGTCCGGGCGAGGGCGCACGGGGCGGGCTTCGCGGCAGGTCACGCGGCCCCCCTTCCACCTTCGCCGGGGCCGGACCCCTCGAAGACCCGCCGGGCCTGGGCATACGTCCCCAGGGCTTCGATAACCTCACGGGCCGCCCTGACCGCGTGCAGGGCGAGGCGCTGCCCGGTCCCGTCCCCCTCGAAGGTCACGCCGGACCCGGCAGGCAGGAAGACGCGGCGCGGGCCTTCGGGCAGCGGGTGGGGGACTTCCACCCGGACGCCCACGCCTTCGGGCACGCGGAAGACCTGCGGGTGTCCGGCGTGGCTGAGAGTCCCCAGGTACAGGGCGGGCCGCCCGTCCCCCTCGAAGATCACAGCGGCGGTGCTGAGGGCCACGGCCCCAGGGAAGAGGGGCCGCCCCTTCGCGCCCTGCCGCCTCACGCTTCGCCGCCTTCCTGGGGGCCGCCCTTCCTGCTTAAGACCGCTTCCACGTGGGGCCACAGGTGGGCGGGGACGCGGAAGCCGGGCACGGTGTAGGCCGGGCTGCCCCAGGCGGTCTGTCCACCTGACCCGGTGAAGATCAGCACGCGCCCGCCGTCCGGCTGAATGAGGGTGAGCGTGTCCGGGCCGGGGTGAATGGTACGGGCCTCGCCGTGGGTATCGAGAAAGTAGGGCCACAGGATGCCCCGCTCAGGGTCCGCCGGGCGGTAGGCGGCCAGCATGGGCAGGGCTTCCGCATGGAAGGCCACGCGGTCAGGTCCGGCAACCTCGAAAGCGGGGGCACGGTGCGCCCGGCGAAGGCGGCGAAGGTGGGCGAGGCGGTACGCCTTCCCGTAATCTTCGGCCATCCATGCGCCGGAAAGCTGCTCAGTGATCTCTCTCAACTCTTCGCCGGACAGCCCGGCGGCCCCCCACTGGGCGGCCCACGCGCCCACGGCGGGCGAGGCCAGGGCTTCTAGATCATCCTGGGCAGCTTTTCTCAGGGCGTCATGGGCGGCGCACACGGCGCACAGGTGATAGTCAGCGCGGCCCGGTAGGGGCAGCCCTGCCGCCTCGCCGCACCCGTCACACAGCCCCCAGGGGCGGGGCAGGGTGCGGTCAGTCATGGGCGGGGTCATGCTTCCACCCGGCGAAGGGACAGGGCACGGGCCAGGGGTCCGCACAGGTGGGCGGGGACGCGGTAGGCGCGGCGCGGGTCTTTCCAGTTATCGAGTAGCACGCCGGACCCGTCCGGCAGGGGAAGCAAGGACGCGGGGGCGCGGGGCGGCAGAAAGTCATACCCGGCGGGCGCGTCTTCGAGGAAGAGGGCCGCGCCCTGACCGGGGGCCGCCTCGAAGCGGGCCAGGGTGGGCAGGTGGGCGAGGGTGGGCCAATTACGCATGGGGGGCACGTCCTTTCCGGGTCAGGTGGGCGAGGGTCAGGGCCAGGGCGAGAAAGCCCACGGCGGGGCCAGTCACGGCGAAGAAGTAAGCGGCGGGGCCGGGCTGCGAAGCGAGGTACAGGCACAGGAAGTAAGCGGGCCACAGGTAGGGCATGGGGGCTGTCCTTTGGTGGGGGCCGGGGCTGGAAGCGGGAAGCGGCGGGGGCGCGGGGTGCGCTCTCTCTTCGCCGGGCAGGTCACGCGGGCACGGCTTCCAGCCGGGGGCAGGGGGTGGGGGGCGCGGGTGGCCCCCCTGCGGGGTCAGGCTTCCGGGGTCACGCTCAGGGTGTAGGTGTGCCCGGCGCGGCTGATGGTGACGGCGTACCCGGTGGGCGTCTTCTCTTCGCTTCCGGCCCACCGCTGGGCACGCGCCCCGAAGAGAACGCGGGCAGCGGGAATAACCGCGTGCGAAGGGCTTTCCGCTTCGATGCTGTAGGGGTTGAGCATGTTCCCCATAGCGGGGGTGACGGTGTAGCGGGTCACGCGGCCACCTGCCCGGCGAGGGTGTGGGCCTGCGGGTACAGGGCGCACAGGTGCCGCCACACGGCGCGGGCTTCCACAGGGGACAGGGCGGCGAGGCTGGGCACGGGTGCCCATTCCCCCAGGGCAGCGGCGGCGAGGCTGTAGTGCTGGGCGCTGGGCAGCCCCAGGCGGCCCATGATCTTGTGCAGGCGGCAGGCGGCGGCCTTTCCGATGGGCGCGGGGGCCAGTGTCTCGGCGGTGACGGTCAGGCTGTCCGCGCGGCGAAGAAGGCCCACGGCCTCGGGGGTGGGGACTTCCTGCCCGTCCACCGTGGCGACAATCCCGGCGGCGGTCATGGTCAGGGTGACGCTGTGGCGGGCCACTTCGCGGACCACGCCGCAGTCTTGAAAGTAGGTCACGGTGGCCCACGTGCGGGAAGTGGCGGGGGTGTTAGTGTTCACGGTGCTCCTTTGGTGTTGCTGGGGGAGTCAGTCAGGGACGCGGAAACTTGGCGGTAGAAGCGTCTCTTTCTGCTGACCTGATACTAACCCTTTCGGTTAGGTATGTCAACCGCTACGGTTAGTATTCCAAAAGTGTTAGGCTGTCCCCATGAATGAAGAGATACGGGCACAGGTAGACGCCCGGCTAAAAGAGAAAGGGCTAAGCCGGGCGGACCTCGCCCGCGCTACAGGTATCCACCCGAACGCGATAACCCGCGCCCTTAACAACACGGGCGGCAGGGGCGGCAACCTGCCGCCCGTATGGGTTGCAATCCTCGAAGCCCTAGACCTGCGGCTGACGGTGGCCCCAGGGCAGGAAGGCAAGCCCGGCGAAGGGAAGACGTGACCGGCAGGCGGTGGGGGGCACTCGCCCTGTACGCCCTGGCGGTGGCCGTGTTGCTGTGGGCGGCGCTGGGCTTACGGCAGGGCGAGACGGTGCCCCCCGTCTTCCTGCTGGCCCCTGTGCTGGCCCTGATCGCGGGGCGGCTGTGGAAGTCCGGCGAAGAGAAAGGCGGCAGGTGAAGCGGCGGGGGCTTCGGGCGGGCGCGTGGCTGGTGTTGCTGGCCCTGGCCCTCGCCGTCTTTCCCTTCGCCGTGTGGCAGACGGTGGGCCGCGCCCTGACCGCTTCCACCTGGGGCCGCCCGTGGGAAGCCCTGGGGTGGGCACTCTTCGCCCTGGCCTTCGGGTGGGGCAGCCTGCGGGCCGGACGGGACGCGGGCAAGCTGTGGCGCGAAGGGGCACGGTCTAAGCCCGGCTGAGGGCGTGGGGTAGGCGGCAGGGGGAAGCCGGGCGAGGGGTGCCCACGCTTCCCCCTTCGCCGTGCCCCAGGTGGGCCGGGGTCTTTATCACTAGACCCTCACGCCCGGCGCGTGTCGCTGGCCCCACACGTGGGCCTGTGGGCGGTGAAAGAAAGAGGGCCACAGGGCAGGGCGAAGACCGGGGGCCGGGGGCGAAGGTGGGGGCGCGGGGGGGGTCACGCTGCCCACGTCGGCAAGATGATCTAACCCGAAGACGGGGCGCGGGGGCTATCGGCGAAAGAAAGGTCCGCGCCCACTTTTTGCCGTGCTACACGGCCCGCCCATTTTGGCGAGGAAGACAGAAAGGGGGGATTTACTCAGCCCTGAGTCAAAGACCCGGCCCTCTTCGCCGCGTCACAGACTGACGCGCCCGCGTGGTAGGTGCGCCCTGATCTACGCGCCCCAGATGTGGACGGCGAAGGAAGACGGGGGCAGGGCTTTCCTATGGCGTCCGGCAGGTGCCCACGCTGTCCGGGCACGTCTTAGGCTGGGCACGTGGGGAAGATCAAGCGGGGACATGGGGAGGGGGAATACACGCCCCTCGAAGACGGGCGGGTGAGGTGGCGTGTCCGGGTCACGTACCCGGACGGCACGGGGGCGCGGCCTTCGGGCACGGCCCGGAACATGACAGCGGCGCGGGCGGCAGTGGCAGCGGCGAAGCGGGAAGCGGACGCCGGGCAGCGGCCCGCCTCGAAGACTCTCACGGTGGGCGAGATGGTGCGCGAGTACATGGGGGCGAAGGCGGCAAGCTGGGCACCCCGGACCCTGTGGAATAACACGGCCCTCTATGAGCGCCACATCCTGCCCCACCTGGGGGCGAGGCGGGCGGCAGGGGTGCGCCCCCCGGACCTGCGGGCTTACTTCGAGATGCTGGGCACGCCCCGGCCCCGGACAGACGGGCAGCCCGGTAAGCCCCTGGGGTACAGCGGGCAGCATCAAATACACGTGTTGCTGTCCGGCGCGTATAAGCGGGCCATAGCGGACGGGCTGCTACGGGAGAACCCGGCACAGCACGCGCGGCCCATCCGCCCCAGGGAAGACGGCGAAGCGAAGCGGAAAGCCTTTAAGCCCGAAGACCTCGCCCTCTTCCTGGGGGCCGCCCTGGAAGACCGCGCGGCCCTGCCCCTGGCCTTCCTCGCCTTTACCGGGATGCGGCTAGGCGAAGCCCTGGGGCTACGGTGGGCGGATATCGAGGAAGACCCGGACGCGCCCGGCGAGTACGTGGCGCGGGTGCGCCGGACCCGAAGCGAGTACAGCGGGCAGCATTACACGGGGCAACCGAAGACCGCGAAGGGCCGCCGGACGCTGCCCCTCTCAGCGGACGCGGTGGCCCTGCTTCATGACATGCAGCGGCGGGTCACGCTCGAAGCCGGGGCCACGGGCTACCGGGGGACGCTGGGGCCAGACTCTCCCGTCTTCCCTGCGGCGGACGGCGTACCCATGCGGCAGGAAGCGGCGCGGGACGCCATGCGCCGGACCTGTGAGCGGGCCGGGGTGCCCCGGCTGTCCCCCCACGCCCTGCGGCACAGCGCGGGGACTTACCTCATTTCACGGGGGGCGGACGTGGTGAGCGTGGCGGCCATTCTGGGGCACGCGCAAGCCTCCACAACGCTGAACTTTTACGCCCACGCCCTGCCGGGCAAGCTGCGGACCCTGGCCTACGGGGTCGAAGACCTGCGGGGGCAGAGTCCGGCGAAGGAAGAGGCAGCGGACGCCCCAGCCCCTCGCCCGGCCCGGAAGGTGGGCGGGAAGACCCGGAAGGGCGGCCCCCGGCGGTAGCTGTCCCCAGGTGGGGCCGCTGCTGTCCCCACGCTGTCCCCACCTGGGGACACTGTGGGGACAGTCTGGGGACAGGGCGGGGACAGCGTGCTAGACGCGCTTTTCCCGTTTGGGCCTTCGGGCGCTGTCCCCACGGTCTAGGGCGTGTGGGGACAGCGGTTTATGCCGTGTGGATGGGCGTTTTTCGTCTTTTCTGGCCCTGCTGTCCCCATAGTCCCCACTTTTTTACAGGGGGTACAGGTGCCCTATGTTTTTCCTCGAAGTGCGGACGTGGGCCGGGGCTGCCCCTTCCCTCTTCGCCGGGTCTTCGAGACGGGCGGCAGAGTGCCCCCCCGGAAAGCGTTTGGGCAACATTTGGGCAAAAGTGGCGCGGAAAGCCCGGACAGCGGGGGGCAGGGCGGGCGAGGGGTAGCAGAAAAGCCCGTGCTAGACGGGCTTTCTTTGGTGGGTCGTGTAGGACTTGAACCTACAACCCGCTGATTAAAAGTCAGCTGCTCTACCGATTGAGCTAACGACCCGCACGGGAGGGTGGGAACTGCGGTTTCGCAGCGGGCCTGAGTATAGGCAGCCTCCNTCAGCTGCTCTACCGATTGAGCTAACGACCCGCACGGGAGGGTGGGAACTGCGGTTTCGCAGCGGGCCTGAGTATAGGCAGCCTCCCCACCCACGTCAACGCCAGTCACCCGGACGCGGGCCGGGGGCTCAACGCTTCATGCCGGGCGGCATCGGGGGCATGCGGGGCGGCTTCATGCCCTTGCCCATGCCGCCGGGACCGCTCATGCGCTGGAGCATCTTCATCATCTCCTTCATCTGCTCGTGCATCTTCAGCAGCCGGTTGATGTCCTGCACGGTGTGGCCGCTGCCCGCCGCAATGCGCTTGCGGCGGCGGCCGTCGATGATCTTGGGATTGCGCCGCTCCTTGGCGGTCATGGACGAGATCATCGCGTCGATGCGCTGAATCTGCTTCTCGTCCACGTTGAAGCCTTCCGGCAGCGCCCGGCTCATGCCCGGAATCAGCTTGAGCAGATCGCCCAGCGGCCCCATCTTGCGAATCTGGCGCAGTTGCAAGAGCAGGTCCTCGAGATCGAACTCACCCGGCTTCTTGACCTCCATCGCCTTGAGGTCGGCCTGCTGCGCCCGCTCGATCAGGCCCAGTACGTCGCCCATGCCCAGGATGCGGCCCGCCACCCGGTCCGGGTAGAAGGGTTCCAGGCCCGTCAGCTTCTCGCTGGTGCCCGCGAAGTAGATGGGTTTGCCCGTCACGCTGCGGGCGCTCAGGGCCGCCCCGCCGCGCGCGTCGCCGTCCATCTTGGTGATGATCAATCCGGAGAGGTGCACGCGCTCGTCGAACACGCGGGCCACGTTCAGCGCCTCCTGCCCGGTCATCGCGTCCACGACGAGCAGCGTCTCGGTGGGCTGCAGTTCCGCCTGGAGGCTGGCGAGCTGGTCCATCAGCGCCTCGTCGATCTGGAGGCGGCCCGCCGTGTCCACGATCACGAGGTCGCGGAAGTCGGTTTTCAGGTACTCGTCAAGGCG
The DNA here is from genome assembly GCF_030271215.1 of Deinococcus rhizophilus. Lineage (GTDB taxonomy): Bacteria > Deinococcota > Deinococci > Deinococcales > Deinococcaceae > Deinococcus > Deinococcus rhizophilus. The sequence goes on from NZ_JASNGB010000012.1 coordinate 18,208, forward strand.
GCGCTTCGTTTCCTGGGGCGTCTCGCCGTCGGCCACCTTGAGGACCGGCACGCCGACCTGATTCGCCAGCACCTCGAGCTGGTCGCGGGCGGCGGGGCGCTGGGTGTCGGCGGCGACGAGCAGGACGCGGCGGCCCTTGCCCTTGTAGAAGGCGGCGAGCTTGCCCGTGCTGGTCGTCTTGCCCGCCCCCTGAAGGCCCACCATGAACCACACGTTGCCCTCGTTTTTCAAGGTGGGCTGGTGGGTCTCCCCACCGAGGGTCTGGATCAGTTCGTCGTGGACGAGCTTGACGACCGTCTGCCCGCCGGTCAGCGATCCCTGCACCTCCTGACCCACCGCCTTCTCGGTCACGCGGGCCACGAACTCCCTGGCGACGGTGAAGTTCACGTCGGCTTCCAGCAGGGCCATGCGAATCTCGCGCATGGCCTCCTTGACCTGTTTCTCGGTCAGCTTGCTCTCGCGGCCGACCCGGTCGAGGATGTCCTGCAACTTGTTCCCGAGCGCCTCAAACATGCGGCGAGGCTAGCATGGGCAGGTGAGCGACTTCGTGCCGCCCGTCCCCAGGGGAAAACTCGTCCGTGACGGGATTCCCGAGCGCTTCCCGGCGAGCCGATACCGCGTGCTGGACGCTGCCGACTACGGCCAAGCTCTGCGGACCAAGCTGACCGAGGAGGTCGGGGAGTCCCTCGCGGACGGCACCCCGGAGGAATTGGCCGACGTGCTGGAGGTGCTGCGGGCACGCAAGGCAGCCGAGCGTGGGGCCTTTGCGGAGCGGGTGTGGCTGGAGTTGCCGGACGGGGAACCTAACGCCCGTTAGCCGCCCCGCGCTATCCTTTTCCGCATGACCAAAGCTGTGATCGTCTCGGCGTCGCGCACGCCGACGGGCAAATTTCTGGGGGCCTTGCAGGACGTGACCGCCGTCGAACTAGGGACCATCACCCTGCGCGAGACCCTGCGCCGGGGCGGGATTCCCGCCGAACTTGTCGAGGAAGTCATCATGGGGCAGGTCGTGCAGGCCGGGAGCGGGCAGAACCCGGCGCGGCAGGCAGCCCTGAAAGCCGGCCTCTCGCCCGAGGTCGGTGCCCTGACCGTGAACAAGGTCTGCGGCTCGGGCCTCAAGGCCGTCATCCTGGCGGCGCAGGCGATCCGCGCGGGCGACCAGACGATCATGCTCGCGGGCGGCATGGAGTCCATGAGCAACGCGCCGCACCTGCTCCCCGGCGCCCGCAAGGGCTACCGCCTGGGGCACGCGCAGGTCCTCGACGCCAACACGCACGACGGCCTGTGGTGCTCCATCAACGACGAGGGCATGGGCCTGACCGGCGAGCGCGTGGCCGAGAAGTACGAGATCGGCCGCGAGGCGCAGGACGCCTACGCCACCCAGAGCCACCAGCGTGCGATTGCTGCGACTGAGGGTGGCCGCTTCCGCGACGAGATCGCCCCCGTGACCGTGAAGGGCCGCAAGGGCGACGTGGTCGTGGACACCGACGAGGGACCGCGTGCGGACACCAGCCCGGAGACGCTGGGCCGCCTGAGGCCCGCCTTCAAGCAAGGCGGCACGGTCACGGCGGGCAACGCGCCCGGCCTGAACGACGGGGCGTCCAGCCTGCTGATCATGTCCGAGGAAGCGGCGCAGGCGCACGGCCTGACCCCGATGGCCGAGATCACCTCCTACGCGACGGGCGGCCTCGCCCCCGAGTGGGTGATGATGACCCCGGTTCCCGCCACGAAGAAGCTGCTGGAAAAGAGCGGCCTGAGCGTAGGCGACGTGGACCTGTGGGAGCTGAACGAGGCCTTCAGCGTCCAGAGCCTCGCCGTGCAGCGCGAGCTGGGGCTGGACCCCGAGCGGGTGAACGTGAACGGCGGCGCGGTCGCATTGGGGCATCCCATCGGCGCGTCGGGCGCCCGCATCCTGGTCACGCTGCTGCACGCGCTGCGGCAACAGGACAAGGAAACCGGCGTGGCAACCCTGTGCATGGGCGGCGGCAACGGGCTGGCCCTCAGCGTCAGGCGGCTCTCGTAAGCTGGGCGCATGACGCAACCGCCGACCCTGTGGGTGATTGAAAGCACGTATCTCAAGAGTGGCGATGACCTCGCCGCCGTCACGCCCCGGCACCGTGAATGGTTGGACGGGCATTACCGCTCGGGCCTCTTTCTGACCTCGGGCCGCAAGGTGGACGGCACGGGCGGCGTGCTCCTCGCGCAGGCCGAGAGCCAGGAGCAGTTGGAGGCCGTCTTCCGCGACGACCCCTTCGTGCTGGAGGGCTGCTCGGAGTACCGCTACACGGCGTTCACGCCGGTCAAGCGCGGGCGAGTGCTGGCGCTTGAGGGCGTGGCGCTGGTGGAATAAATGCCCCACGTCACTCTGGCCGGCTTCGAGATGACCGTGCTGGGCTACGAGTTTCCAGACACCGACCCCGCTCAGTCCTTTTACGATGCCAACTGGCTTTTTGTGGAAGCGAAGATCGGCTCCGATGACGGATTCATTCATCTGAAAAAAGACGCCTGTCTGCTGACCTCAGAGCTTCATGATCTTGTCGGGCAGTTGGAGTTCTTCGTGAAGCCCCAGGGCCACCGGAGATGGCGAGCGGAATTGAGGACGATGGAACCATATCTGAAGATCCATCTCGAACAGGACCAGGACTCGGGGCTGATCTTCGCCGCAGAACTCCGAGTCGATGCTGGAAGGACTATTCAGGAATTCAGGGTGCAGTGGGACATAGATCAGGACCAGCTTGAGGAGTTACATCGGCAACTTTCCCGCCTGAGTCAGCAGTTCCCCATCAAAACAGCCAAGGAGAACCCATGAACTTCGGAGTCATCGGAGCAGGACAGATGGGCGGAGGCATCGCGCAGGTCGCCGCGCAGAGTGGCTTTAGCGTGGTTGTGCAGGACGTGAAGCAGGAGTTTCTGGACCGGGGCCGGGCCGTCATTGAAAAGAGCCTCGCCAAGCTGCACGAGAAGGGGCGGCTGACGGGCACGCCCGAGGAAGTGCTGGGCCGCATCAGGTTCACGACCGAACTCGCCGACTTTGCAGACTGCGACATCGTCGTGGAAGCCATCGTGGAGAACGAGGCGATCAAGGCGCAGCTGTTCCGGCAACTCGGCGAGATCGTCAAGCCCGGCGGCATCCTGGCGAGCAACACCAGTTCCATCCCGATCACCAGCCTCGCCACGGCGAGCGGGCGGCCCGAGCGCTTCATCGGGATGCACTTCATGAACCCGGTGCCGCTGATGCAGCTCGTCGAGGTCATTCGCGGGTACTCCACCAGCGACGAGACGGCGCAGCGGGTGACCGAGGCGGCGCGGGCGATGGGCAAGACGCCCGTGGAATGCAACGACTTTCCCGGCTTCGTGTCCAACCGCATCCTGATGCCGATGCTGAACGAGGCCATCCAGTGCGTGATGGAGGGCGTGGCCGAACCGGAAGCCATCGACCAGATCATGAAACTGGGCATGAACCACCCGATGGGACCGCTGACGCTGGCGGACTTTATCGGGCTGGACACCTGCCTCGCCATCATGGAGGTGCTGCATCAGGGGCTGGGAGACGACAAGTACCGCCCCTCGCCGCTGCTGCGGAAGATGGTGCAGGCCGGGCTGCTGGGGCGCAAGAGCGGACGGGGCTTTTACAGCTACTGAGGCTGAGCAGGAGAAAGGAGCGAAGGCCCATGCCCTCGCTCCTCCTTTTGCCGCCTAGAGCATTTGCCATAAGAATGCGGTGGGTTTCCGCATTCGTGGGCCGAGCGGACTTGCAAAGCGGCGCAGCAGAGCGAGCGACTTGAAGAAGAGCATTGGGCATTCGGGGAGGCACCTGGGGCGCCCGTCCCCGGGGGCCGTCATTCTGTCCAATGCTCTAGCTGTGGCCGGGGTCCGAATCGTCGGTGGGGCGGCCATGCTTGCCAGCGCCGCTCGCCCCCTCCTCCGGGGAGGGCTGGGGGGTGTCCTGGGCCGACTCGGAGAGGGGCGCGTGCTCCTCGTCGTGCGTGTGGGGGGTGCGGCCGCGGCCTTCGTCATTCTTCGTCATGGTAGACCTCCTCAGCGGCCCTGCGCGTAGTATTCCGCGTTGGGCTGGAACCCGAGCGCACTGCTCACGCGGTTGGTCATGTTGAACATGCCGATCACCTGCACGAGTTCCATGATCTGGTGGTCGTCCAGGCCCACCCCGCGCAGGGGCCCCAGGTCGGCCTCGGTCACCTCGGCGGGGCGCAGGGTCAGGTTCTCGGCGTACTCGCACAGCACGCGCTCGCGCTCGGTCAGGGTGGCGTGACGCCAGTTCACAGCCACCGCGTCGGCCTTGTGCGGGTCGCCGCTGAAGTGACGCAGGGCCGCCCCGTGCGACACGGCGCAGTACAGGCAGCGGTTGGCCCCGCTGACCACCACGGCGACAAGTTCGCGCTCAGCGTTGGAGAGAAAGCCCTCCTTGTTCAGCAGCAGGTTGAAGTAGTTCCACCACGCCAGGAACTGCTCGCCGTTCACCGCCTGCGCCCGGAACACGTTGGGCACGAAGCCCATGTTGGCCTCGGCCTTGCCCCACAGCTTGCTCACGCCCTCGGGCACCCCGGAGGCGTCGGGGACGGGCAGGTAGGAAATCCGGGTGGCCTTTTCAGAGGGTGGGGTCATGGGCACAGCTTAGCGGGCGGGGCCGGAACTCCCCTCGCCCGCCCCGCGTATCCCAGCAGCGTATGAGTCTCGCCTTTCTGGTCTTTCTGGTCGCCTGGATCGTCGGCATGGTCGGCACCTTCGTGCCCGCGCTGCCCGCCACGCTGATCATCTTCGCGGGGACGGTCGCCGCCACCTTCATCGACGGGTTTCAGGTCTGGCCCGACCTGCCCTTTCTGCTGACCTTCGCCGTCATCACCTTCCTGATCTCCATGATCGACAACGTGGCCTCGGCGTGGGGGGCGCGGAAGTACGGGGGCAGCAAGCAGGCCGTGTGGGGTGCCTTGATCGGCGGGCTGCTGGGGATTTTTATCCCCTTTGGCCTGATCGTGGGACCACTCGCCGGGGCCCTGATCGCGGAGCTGTTCGTGGTCCGCAAACCCGTGCTGGACGCGACCCGCGCCGCCTGGGGCACCCTGATTGGCCTGCTGACCGGGATCGCCGCCAAGCTGGTGCTGCACCTGCTGATCGGCGTGTACGAGCTGTGGCGGCTGTGGGACCCGGCCAGGAGCATCTTCGGCTGAGCACAGACTTCGGGGGTCGGGGCGCAGGCTCCGGCCCTCTGTGCTGACGGCTTTACCAGGCCGCCAGGAGGGGAGCCAGCCCCAGCGCCGTCACCGCCAGCACGGGCAGCAGGGGCAGCAGCGTGCCGAGAAGCGCCCGGCGGCGGTCCCCGGTCAGGGTCAGGAAGCCCCGGTAGGCCAGCGCGAACTGGGCGAGCGGCGCGAGGAGCAGCAGCAGGACCGTGACGCGGTAGAGGCTGCCCTGCATGATCTCTCCGAGCACCACTTGTCCCAGTTCCTGCCCCAGAGCGAACTGCTTCGGGTCTGTCCCCGACAGCAGGAGCAGCACCCCCAGCGCCCCATACAGCGGCGGCAGCAGCACGAAGGTCGCCCCGTAAACCTCCGGCGCCCGGCCCTCCCGCCCCGCCCCCAGCCCGCCCAGTCCCGCCATCAGCGCCGCGCCCATCACGGTCAGGAAGAAGGTGCCGAAGACGTTGATCGCGTGGGCCGCGAACGCCCCAGCTCCTTCTGCCGTCGCCTCCACCACCGGCCGCAGCAGCAGGGCGTAGACCACCCCCGCAAGTAGCGCCGCGAGCACGGGCGGGAGCACGTAGCGCCAGAGCAGCGGCGGGGCAGGGCGCAGCCTCTGGAAAAAGGCCGTGGGGCCGCCCAGCAGTTCGGCGGCGAGGGGGGCGGTGGGAGGCGGGGCGGGTGTGGGTCGCGGGCGGGCCATCGGGGGCACTCTAGCCCCAGACCGAATCGGATGGCCCTTACGGACACCAATTCCACAGCGCGAGAGCTGAGAGCCCTGGGGTCAGCGCCAGCCCCCAGCCGGAACGGGCCAGCCGTGCGGGATGAGCGGCACCCTCGGCGCGGGCCTCCGCCAGCACGGCGGGCGGCACGAGGCGCAGCGCCCGCCACAGTCCCGCCGGAACGAACGGCAGATCGGCCTTCGGTCTCCGGGCGAGGATTCGCAACCGCTCCAGCACCGCGCCTACCGCATCACCCCGCGCAGATCGGTCAGCACCTGCTGCACAGCGGGCAGGGTCAGGGTCGCCGCGAGCACCCCGAACAGCACCACGCCCACATAGGCCGCGCTGAGCCACGGCCCCCGCGCCTGCCGTTCCTGCGGGTCGGCCTTCGGAGTCAGCCACAGGTGCAGCACGGTCAGGACCGCCACGCCGAACAGGGCTGCGCCCAGCGCGACCGGCACCGCCAGCGCCGGATTTCTCAGCGCTTCGCTCGCCTGCTCGGTGTTGTCGGGCAACCTTCCGGCCAGCACGCTTCCCAGCGCCACCGCCAGCGTGTTGTTCAGCGCGTGGACGATCACCGCGTTCCACAGGCTGCCGCTGTGCTGGGTCAGCCGCGCCAGCGCGTAGGCCAGCGGAATGATGCCCACCACGCTCGCCGGAACGCCGTGCGCGATCCCGAAAGCCAGCGAGGTCGTCACCGCCGCCACCGTGAAGCCTGCCGCCCGCTCATGCCCGCGCAGCATCAGGCCCCGGAAGGCGACCTCCTCCGCGAAGGGAATCAGCAGCCCGGCGGCCAGCAGCAGCACCCACAGGTCCGGCCCCTGGCTCACGAACTGCGGAATCGCGTCGGCCGACTGCGGCACCAGGGTCACGTACACCAGCACGAAGGCCCGCGAAGCCAGAAAGGCCAGCACGAAGGCCGCCAGCGACAGCCCCCACGACGGCGGCGTGCGCCAGCGCGAGTCGCGGAAGAGGGCGGCCATGGGGCGCCGAAAGACAGTCAGGGCCAGCACCGCATTCCCCACGAAGGAGAACAGCAGCGCCGTCCCCAGCGGCATCCCCAGCCCGATGAACACGGCCGAGAGCACATTCTGGGCGATCAACAGAGTCAGGGCGGCGCGGTTGCCGTCCACGGCGCGAATCCCCGGAACCTCCGGGATGCTGGGGGAAGCGGGCCGGTCCGGGGCGGTCATGGGGGCCAGTATGACGCGCCCGTCGGCTGGCCCGCTTCCCCCTGTGGCGAACCGCTCAGGCGGTCAGCACCCGGATGGCTTCCTCCAGCGCCTCGTCCCCGACCTGATGGTGCAGCACGAAGCGCACCGAGTCCGGCCCCAGGGCGCTCGCCAGCACGCCTTCTGAAGCCCAGCGGGCGACCTGGGCCGCCGCGTCCGGGAGGGTCACGTAGAGGATGTTGGTCTGCACGGCGGCCATATTCACGCTGTACCCGGCCTCCAGCAGCGCCCCGGCCAGCCTGCGGGTGCGGCGGTGGTCTTCCCTCAACCGGGCGGGGCCGTCGCGCACGGCGACGAGCGCGGCGGCGGCGAGCACCCCAGCCTGGCGCATCCCGCCGCCCATCATCTTGCGGTAGCGGTGGGCCTGCCGCATCTGCGCGGCGCTGCCCAGCAGCACGCTGCCGACCGGGGCCCCCAGCCCCTTGCTTAGGCAGATGCTCACGGTGTCGAAGTGCCGGGTGATCTCGGAGAGGGGCACGCCCTGCGCCACCGCCGCGTTGAACACCCGCGCCCCGTCGAGGTGCAGGGGCAGGCCTTCCTCGTCGGCCACGCTCCGGACAGCGGCCAGCACCTCGGGCGGCAGCACCGTCCCGCCCGCCTTGTTGTGGGTGTTTTCCAGGCTGATCATCCCCGTGGGCGACTGGTGAACGCTATGGCGCACGGCGAGGCGCACCGCCTCCGGGTCGGGCACGCCCAGCGGCGCGGGCACGAAGCGGGGCACCACGCCGGAAAAGGCGGCCATCATGCCCAGTTCCCACTCGTAGATGTGCGAGCCCTCGGCGCAGATGACCTCCTCGCCCCGGCGGGTGTGCAGGGCGATGGCGACCTGATTGGTCATGGTCCCCGAGGGCATGAACAGGCCCGCCTCAAATCCGGCGAGGCGGGCGAGTTCGCTCTGAAGCCGGTTGACGGTGGGGTCCTCGCCGTACACGTCGTCGCCCACGGGGGCCTGCGCCATCGCCTCCCGCATCTCGGGGGTGGGCGTGGTCACGGTGTCGGAGCGAAGGTCGGCCAGGACGCGGGGAGGGGCGGCGGTCATGGGGAGAATGGTACGCGGGAGGCCGGGCGCGGTGCGCCGTCGCAGGTTCCTTTCCGGCCTCCCCCCACCTACCCTACCGCCGCCTTCCGCGCCTCCACGATCTTCTTCGCCAGGTGTTCCGGCACGTCCTGATAGCCCTGGGGCCTGACGCTGAAGGCCCCCCGGTCCCCGGTCATGGAGCGCAGGTCGGCGCTGTAGGTCTGGAGTTCGGCCTGGGGCACGACCGCCGTCACCGTGATGACGGTGCCCTCCGGCTCCATGCCCTGCACGCGGGCGCGGCGGGTCTGGAGGTCCCCGATCAAGTCCCCGGTGAACTGCGCCGGAGCCCGCACCCGCAGCAGCACCACGGGCTCGAGCAGGGTGGGCCGCGCTCCCTCCACCGCGTTCCGGAAAGCCAGCGCCCCGGCGGTGCGGAAGGCGAGGTCGCTGGAATCCACGTCGTGGTACGACCCGTGCGTCACCGCCACCTGCACGTCCTGCATGGGGTAGCCCGCCAGCGGTCCCTTCGCCATCGCGTCGTGCACCCCCTTCTCGATGCTGGGCAGGTACTTGCCCGGAATCGCGCCGCCCACGACCTCCGAGCGGAAGGAGAAGCCCGCGCCCGGCGACAGGCGCAGGTGGCAGTCGCCGTACTGCCCGTGCCCGCCCGACTGCTTCTTGTGCTTGCCCTGCGCCTGCGCCGTGGCGCGGATGGTCTCGCGGTACGGAATCTGCGGGAGGTGGGTCTCCACGTTGACGCCCAGCGCCGCCAGCCGCTCGACCGCGATGGTCGTGTGCATGTCGCCCATGCCCGCGAACAGCAGCTCGCCCGTCTGCTCCTCGCGCGAGAAACGCAGGGTGGGGTCCTCGTCAAGGAGGCGGGCCAGCGCCGCACCGAGGCGGTCCTCGTCCTGCCGGGTGCGCGGCACCAGGGCGACCGTGTGGGCCGGGTCGGGGAGCATCAGCGGGTCGTACTCGATGGGCTGGGCGGGATTGGCCAGGGTGTCCCCGGTGTGCAGTTCGGGCAGCTTGGTCAGCACGCCCAGCATTCCAGCCCGCAGCTCGGGCACTTCCGTCAGGTCGTGGCCGCTCATGACATAGAGATGGGCGGGCTTCACGTCCGCGCCGCGCGTGGTATTGCGCAGCGCGTCGCCGGGGCGCAGCGTGCCACTCCAGACCCGGATATGCGCCAGCTTGCCCACGAACGGGTCCACGCTGACCCGCCACACGCGGGCGCTGAAGGGCGCCTCGGGCGTCGGCTCTCGGGTCTGGCCGTCCACGCCGGTCACCACGCCGCGTTCCTGGGCGCTGCGCAGGCCGCGCACCATCAGGTCCAGCAGCTCGCCCAGCCCGCCCCCCGTCGCCGCCGAGACGGGCAGCACCGGAAAGAGCGTGCCCGCGTGGACGGCCCGCAGGAAGGCCGAGCGCAGTTCCTCGGCCGTCAGGTCCTCGCCTTCGAGGTAACGGGTCATCAGCCCGTCGTCGGTATCGGCGATGGCCTCGATCAGCGCCTCGCGGGCCTCGGGCAGGGCGCTGCGGACCTCGGCGGGAAGGTCGGGGTCGGCGGGATCGGTGTCCAGTACGTCCACCACCCCCCGGAAGTCCGGTCCCTCGCCCACGGGCAGGAAGGCCGCCGCCACGTTGCCCCGGAGGCTGGCACGGATGTCGGCCAGCACCGCCGAGAAATTCGCCCGCTCGCGGTCCATCTTGGACATCAGCACGATCCGGGGCATGGCAAAGCGGTCGGCGGTGGCCCACACCCGCTCGGTGCCGACCTCCACGCCGCTGACAGCACTCACGAGGACCAGCGCGGAGTCGGCGGCCCGGATCGCCCCCCGGATCTCGCGCACGAAGTCGGCGTAGCCGGGCGTATCCAGCAAGGTCAGGTCGGTGCCCGCGTGTGTCAGGCGCAGCACCCCGGTCGTGACCGAAAAGCCGTGGGCCTTCTCGGCGTCGGTGTGGTCGCTCTGGGTGGTGCCGTCCTCCACCCGGCCCGCCCGCGTCAGGGCCCCGCCGCGCACCAGCAGGGCCTCGGAAAGGGTCGTCTTGCCCGATCCGCTGTGACCCACCAGGCTCACCACGCGGACCGGAAGTTCCTGTCTGCCGTCTTGCACGGACAAACCACCTGACCTTTGTTCGGGGAGCGCCCGCCTGCACGCGGCAGGGGCGCACGAACAGGCGGGCGAACGGCCACCGCAACCATCTGCATCCCAGCTCAGCTTTGTGTGGGGCGAGCATACACCCACAGGGTGACGAACATAACGTTCTGATCAAGGTCTGCCCAGGACGGGCTTTAGACGGGCCTCAGCCGCGCCGGGAAGGCCGCAGCCAAACTGCTACGGGTAGGGGCGAACTCCTCGCCCTGCACGCCAAGAAGCACCATTCCATTCATGGAGGCACCACATGACCCAGATGAACCTGATGCGCCTGTCCGACCTGAGCCGCGACAACATGTACGACAACGCGGGCGTTTACAACCCCAGCGGCAACACCGCCTACGGGTACAACGGTGAGAAGGTCGGCACCGTGCGCGACGCGCTGGTCGACCCCAGCAGCGGCCGCATCCGCTACCTGATCCTCGACGTGGGCGGCTGGTTTTCCTCCAAGGAAGTCGTCGTGCCCGTCGGTGACGCCCGCTTTGACGACAGCGGCGTGTACTTCGACAACCTGACCAAGGACCAGGTCCGCGACCTCGAAGAGTACCGCTACGACCAGACCTACACCGACACCCACTTCCAGCAGACCAACGAGCGCGTCCTGCGGGCCGCTGACACCGACGAGACCGCCTACCGCGAGCGGGCCTACCGCACCCCTGACCGTCTGCAGCTGCTCGAGGAGCGCCTGACCGTCAACAAGGAGCGCTTCAAGGCCGGGGCCGTCGAGATCGGCAAGCATGTCGAGACCCGTCAGGAGCAGGTCAATGTGGGCCTGCAGCGCGAGGAAGTCGTCATCGAGCGCCACGCCGTGACCGACGCCCGTCCTGTTGACGGCGCAGTGCTGGGCGCGGCGAGCGAGACCGTGCGGGTGGACCTCGAAGCCGAGCGGGCCAATGTCGGCAAGCAGGCTTACGTGGTTGAGGAAGTCGAGATCGGCAAGCGCACCGTGACGGACACCCAGACCGTGACCGAGACCGTCGGCCGCGAAGTGCTGGACGTCAACAAGACCGGTGAGGTGCGCATGCAGGACGGCGACACCACCACCAGCACGACCATGACGGACACCGACCGCAACAACAACGGTCGCCGCTAAACCGGAAGCTGGCCTCTGCCACGAGAGTGCGGGGGCGGAGGCGGGGGCAACCCCGCCTCCTTTCATTGCACCTGCATCACAAAGGATTCCCATGGACGACCACAGACCCGAGGAACAACGGATCACTGACGCTGGCCTGAGCGGGACCGGTGAACGCCGCGAGGTGCTCGAGCGCCTGCGACTGCACGAGGAACGCGCCACGGTCGAGGTGGTGCCCGAGGCGGCCGGGGCCGTGACCATCCGCCGGGTGGTGACCGAGCGGCAGGAGAACGTGCCCATCACGCTGCGCAGCGAGCACCTGGAAATCACGGTGCGCGACAACACGGGCGGCCGCGCGACCCTCAACGGCGAGGAGCTGGAAGTGGGCCGTGTCTACGAGGTCGCGCTGTACGAGGAACGGGCGCTGATCGACAAACAGGTCTATGCGCTGGCCGACGTGACGGTCGCCAAGGAAGCCCGGACCTACACCCAGACCCAGGAGATCACCCTGCGCCGCGAGGAACTCGCCGTGGACGATCCCCAGGGCCTGGTGCGCGACCGGACGATGCCCTCGCCCATCGACCCCGACCCCACCCTGTAAAACGGTCTCCGTCCAACTCAAGAGTTGCAGAAATGCAGTGATGCAGGTGAGGGGACGGTGGCGTGGAGGGCCTGTAGTCGGGCGAGGGCAGACTGAAGTCTGCGGGCGACCTGCTGAGGGAGAAGGACGTCACGCAGGTCAGCGGCAGCCTCGCCCAGCGTGAGGTTCCAGCGGGGACTGCGCCACGCCGTCATCCCGGCCAGACACTGCGCCCAGAGGGCCAGTGAGGTGCTGAGCATGACCAGCAACAGCCAGCTCAAGATGCCCGTCTCCGTTCGGAGACGGGTTTCTTTGAGGCCAAAGTCGTGCTTGGCCGATTTGAAGAACGACTCGATCAACCAGCGGCGCTTGTGACGCTGGACCAGAGTGCGGCCCGATCCAGGCTGGGTATCCAACACGAAAAACCGCTTCTTTGTGCCGTCACGGGGCAGGTCCACCCAGCTCACCCACAGGGGCAAGCCCGGCGCGGAGTCCAGTTCAATCTGCTCCCCCTGGCAGGTCTCCCGAAGACGCCGCCCGTCGCGCAAACGGAGGTTGCTGCGTCCACCCACACTGATGTGCCGAAAGCCCCACCAACGCAGAAGGTCGAGAAACTCACCGCTGTAAAAGCCCGCGTCCATCAGCACCAGTTGCTCAAAGTCCCCCCACTGATACGGGTGAAAGCGTTGAAGCAGCCGAGCGGCGAGGTGGATGGGCGTGACCTCAGGCTGAGCAGGGTCATAGATGGCATGCCCCACCGGGAAGCTGAGCTTCCCGATGCTGACATGCAACACCACCAGATGCAGCCCGTGAACGCCGTTGACCGTCCGCAGGAAGGGCAACTTTGTTCCCGTCTTCTCGATGCTGGTGAGGTCCACCCGCAGCACCAACCAGGGCTTTTTCCCCCGCTGCTTCTGGGCGTACTTCCGCAAACAGCGCGTCTGCCATGCCCGAAGGTGTTCGCCCAGTTGCAGCGTCTGGGTCAGGGTATTGAGACAGCGACTGGCCGTGCTCGCAGAACATGTCTCCACCTGATTCAGGAGTGTCCGTTTTTCGGTGGTCAGGAACAGGTCGAGCAGCGCACTGAAGGTGCGCTGCTGAGTGGGGGTCAAGTCCGACATCACGGCGCGGTACAGTTCGGACGCGTCTGGGAAGGCTTCGCTGGCTTTGGTCACACAAACAAGAAAGCACGTCCCAGACGTGCTTTCTGCGAATATTCACCCCTTGCAACTCTTGAGTCCAATCCGTTGTCGAACCGGGAGGGCGCCGATTGGGTCACTCCTTTCCCGGCGCCCGTTTTGTTCCTGCTCGCTTCGCCCGGGTCGAACAGTGACCCAGACTGTTCAACCTGAAGTCGTCTATCCGCTTTTCCTCTACTCGCTTTTCCCCTGCCGCCGCCGGACTTCACCGGGGGCGGTTTGCCGTGGAGGGCAGGCCCTATCCTGCGGCCCGATGACCGACGCCGACTCTTCTCCTGCCGGGGCCATCCTGCTCACGCCCGACGGCTCGCGCACCGCACTGAGCACCCGCTACGGCGAGGCGTACGGCTCGCGGAACGGGGCGGCGGCGCAGGCCCGGCACGTCTTTGTGGAGGGGAGCGGCACGCACGAGCACCCCGGCCCCCGCGTGCTGGAGGTGGGGTTCGGGTTGGGGGTCAACTTCCGGGCGACCCTGGCCCGGTGTGCGCGGCGCGGCGTCCCGCTGGACTACCTGGCCTACGAGTTCGACCCCGCGCCCGTGGACGTGCTGCGCGAGGTGGCCGGGGGCGGCGAGGGGGCCGACCATCCCGTCTGGGAGGACGTGCTGGCGGGGTGGGGTGGACCGGACCCGCTGACGGTCCGGGGCTCCGGCGTCTCCCTCACCATCTGGTTCGGGGACGTCCGGACCGCGCAGCTTCCGCAGGACTGGGCGACCGCCCTCTACCTCGACGGCTTCTCGCCCGCGCGGAACCCGGAGGTCTGGACGCCGGAGGTGCTGGGGCGGCTGGCCTCGGCCATCGCGCCGGGTGGGGTGCTGACCACCTACAGCGCGGCCGGACATGTGCGCCGGGCGCTGGCCGCGGCGGGCCTGGAGGTCGGGCGCCGCCCCGGTCCCCCCGGAAAGCGCGAGCATCTGCGGGCGGTGCGGCGATGAGGGTAATCGTCGTGGGCGGCGGCGTCGCGGGGGCGTCGGTGGCGTACTTCGTGGCGCGGGGGGGAGCCCAGGTGACCGTGGTGGACGCCGGGGTTCACGCGGCCAGCCACGTCCCCTCGGCCCTGCTCAATCCGGTGCGCGGGCAGTCGGGGCAGGTCGATGGGCGGGCGCCCCAGGGCCTCGCGCTGACCTGGGCGCTGGTGCGCGAGCTGGAGGCGGCGGGCTGGCCCATCCCGCACGGTCAGGAGGGGGTGCTGCGCCCGGTCCCCGACGAGCGCACGCGGGCGAAGTTCGCGCGCAACCTCCCCCCGGCCCTGCCCCACCGCTGGCTGACGCCGGGGGAGGTTCCCGTGGCCCTCTCTCCCGGCTGGCCGCACGCCCTGCTGATTCCTGGTGGAGGCTGGCTGGACGGCGCGGCCTTTTGCGCGGCGCTGCTGGGCGCGAGCGGGGCGGAGGTGGTGCGCGGCCGGGTGACCGCCTGGGACGCCCGCTCGGTCACGCTGGAGGGCGGCTCCGGGCTGCACGGGGACGCGGTGGTCTGGTGCGGCGGCGCGGTGGGCTCGGGCTGGGCAGGTGAGGAGGGCGCCCAGCGGGCGGGGACGCTGCTGACCCTGGACCGCCCCGTCACCACCCTTCCGGTGAGCTTCGGGGCCTACCTCGCGCCGGGAGCGGGGGGGACAGGGGTGCTGGGGGCGACGTTCGAGGCACCGACGCCGACGTGGCAGGAGCCGACCCTCCCCGCCGCCTCGCTGCGCTGGCTGCTCAACCGGGGGGACGCCCTGGCCGACCTGCGCGGCGTGCGGGTCACCGGACGCTGGAGCGGTACCCGGCTTTCCGGCCTCGTCGCCGGGCGGCAGTCTGACGGCCTGTGGCGGCTGTCCGGGCTGGGCAGCAAGGGCTTCCTGCTGGGGCCGCTGCTGGCGCGTCACGTGGCGGGTGACGTGCTGCGGACAGGCGTACCGTAACGGAGGGCACATCTACCGCTTACACTGACCGGGTTATGGCGAAGTACCGCATCTGCTTGATTGAAGGGGACGGCATCGGCCACGAGGTCATCCCCGCCGCCCGCCGCGTGCTGGAAGCCGCTGGCCTCGACGCCGAGTACGTGACCGCCGAGGCGGGCTACGAGTACTTCCTCGACCACGGCACCAGCGTGCCGGAAGCCACCTACGAGGCCGTGGAGAACACCGACGCGACCCTCTTCGGCGCGGCGACCAGCCCCAGCGGCGAGAAGCCCGACGGGTTCTTCGGCGCGATCCGACACCTGCGGCGCAAGTACAACCTGTACGCCAACGTGCGCCCCACCCGCACCCGCCCGGTCCCCGGCGCCTACGAGAACGTGGACCTCGTGATCGTGCGCGAGAACACCCAGGGCCTCTACGTCGAGCAGGAGCGGCGCTACGGCGACACCGCGATCGCCGACACCGTGATCACCAAGGAGGCCAGCGACCGCATCGGCCGCTTTGCGGTGGACCTCGCCCTCAAGCGCCGGGGCAAGCTGACGGTGGTTCACAAGGCGAACGTGCTGCCCGTCACCCAGGGCCTCTTCATGGACAGCGTGCTGGAGCAGGCGCAGGGCGTCCAGGGCCTGACCACGAACACCATGATCGTGGACAACGCGGCGATGCAACTGGTGCGCAACCCCTCGCAGTTCGACGTGATGGTCATGACGAACATGTTCGGGGACATCCTGTCGGACCTCGCCGCCGGGCTGGTGGGCGGGCTGGGCATCGCCGCGAGCGGGAACGTGGGCGACCAGTTCGGCATCTTCGAGAGCGTGCACGGCTCGGCCCCCGACATCGCGGGGCAGGGCATCTCCAACCCCACGGCGACCATGCTGGCCTCGGTGCTGATGCTCGATCACCTCGGGGCGCACGACGTGGCCCGCCGCATCGACGAGGCCGTGAACACGGTGCTCACCGAGGGGCCGCGCACCCGTGACCTCGGCGGCACCGCCGGGACGAAGGAATTCACCGACGCGGTGATCGCGCGGCTGTAGGCCTGCGGGGGGCAGGGGGCCGGATGCCGACGCGGGTCCGGCCCCTTCCCTGTGGCAGCCGGACCCGGCCCCCCTCCGTGCTACCCTCCCCGGTTGAGATGCTGCGCCCCTCCATGACCCTCTGCCCCCGCTGGAGCCGCCCATGATGGTTGTGGCGGCCCTTCTCTCGTGGTTTCTCGTGGGCCTCTTTATCCGGCTGAGCAAGGCGCGGGGCTGGGGCCAGCCCATCCGGGCGGACGGGCCGCAGACGCACCTGAAAAAGGAGGGGACGCCCACGGCGGGCGGCGTGGCCTTCGTGCTGGCGCTGGCGCTGGTGTTCTTCCCGCTGTACCTGACCGGGAACGCGGGTGGGCCGCGCGAACTGCTGATCATGCTCGCGGCGCTGGCGATGGGCGTGATCGGCGGCCTGGACGACGGGCTCAAGATCGTCTCGCGGATGCGGGGGGGGGGCAAGAAGGAACTGCTGGCCCGCGAGAAGTTCCCGCTGCAATTCGTGGTGGGGCTGGCCTTCGCCATTTTTGCCGCGCCGCTCGCCTCGCACGAGGTCCTGCCCAGCCTGGGACCCGTGCTCGACGTGATTCTGCTGACGCTGGTGATGGTGGGCGCGGTCAACGCCTTCAACTTCACGGACGGGCTGGACGGGCTGCTGGCGGGCGTCGCCATGATCGTGCTGCTGCCGCTGCTGGCGGTCTCGCCCGTCTCGGCGCTGATGGTGGCCGCGTTGCTGGGCTTCCTGTGGTTCAACGCGCACCCGGCGCGGGTCTTCATGGGAGACATGGGCAGCCACGCGATCGGGGCCGTAGCAGCGGGAGCCTACGTTCTGTACGCCGACGTCTGGCTGCTGCCGCTGGCGGCGATCATCCCGGTCGTGGCCGTGCTGAGCGTGGCGATTCAGGTCGTGTCGTTCAGGACGCGGGGCAAGCGCGTGTTCCGGATGAGCCCCATCCAGCACCACTTCGAGCTGAGCGGCTGGCCCGAGACGCACGTCACCACCCGCTTCTGGGTGATCACGGCGGTGGCGACGGCGGCCGTGTGGTGGATTCTGGGGGGCAGGCCTTAGGGCGGGAAGTGGGGAGTGGGAAGTGGGAGCCAGAGCGGATGCGTCGGATCCCGCTTTCTTTTTCCACGCCCCCCTGACCCCACTCCCCACTGGCCCCTCTCCCCTTCCCACTCACCCCCTACACTTGCCGGGTGAAGCCCCCCGACCTCCCGGCTCTCCTGGCCCGCCGCGCCCACCTGCCCGCGGGGGGCACGACCGTCTACCGGACGGCGCACACGACCGAGACAGGTGGGGTCCTCGCGCTGGACGTGGCGGGGGACGCGGCGGTGCTGAGCCTGTACGCGGACCTCTCGGCGGGCGAGGAGGAGGCGCTGGCGGCGGCCTGCGGCGCCCTGCCCGGCGTGGCCGCCGTGTATCTCAAGCGCCGCCCGGCAGAGGCCCGGCACGCGGCGAACGTGGCCCG
>NZ_JASNGB010000120.1 GCF_030271215.1 Deinococcus rhizophilus
CCGGTGGTCCGCGCCCGCCTCACCGTGGGCGGCGCCACCCGCGAGGGCCTCGCCACCGGCCACACCCTCCCCGACGCCCGGCTGCGGGCGCTGGCCGACGCCGCCCGCTTCTTCGGCCTGGAACTCCCCGAGGAGGCCCAGTGGGTCGAGTACGACCCCGAAGACGGCCCCAACACCACCGACCTCGACGCCGAGGTGGAGGAGGTGGCGGCCCCGGCTCCCCGCGCTGCCCTGCCCCCGGCCCCGCCCCGTGACCCCCAGATGGAAAAGGCCCGGCAGCACATTCAGGACCTGATCGAGCAGCTCAAGGCGGCGGGCAAGGCGAAGGAGGCCACCCAGGCCCTGATGCGCGGCTACGGCGAGTCGCTGGAGGAGAGCCGGGCCATCTACAAGGAACTCCAGGCCATCTTGCGCGGCTAGCCATGCTCAAGGTCATCGCGGTGGGGGACGTGCACGCCGACTGGCCCGCGCTGTGGGCGGCGCTGCGGGCGGCGAGCTGCGTGGACGCGGCGGGGCGGCCCACGCCCCCGGTGCTGGCCGGGCTGTATCAGGTGGTCCTGATCGGCGACCTCGTGCACCCCAAGAACGAGCGGGCCTACGAGCGCTTGACCGGGCTCCGCCGCTTCGACGTGCGCGACCGCGACCACCTCCTGCTGGCCGCCCGCGAGCAGGTGCGTGAGCTGGAGCGCCTGCGCGAGTACCACGCGGCCGCACCCCACGCGGTCCACCTGATCCTCGGCAACCACGACGCGGCGGTGCTGAGCTTGGGCCACGTGCTGGGCACCGGGAGCGGCCTCGTGCACGTCGAATTCGACCCGGATCGGGGCGGCGCCCTCCTCCCCGACGGGCTGCGCCGCTGGATGGAGGGCTTCCTGCGCGAGCTGCGGCTGGGGAGCGTGCAGTTCGCCCACGTCTCCCCCCTGCCCGCGCACGCGTTCTACGACGACCTCTTCTACAGCGACTCCAGCTCCAAGCGCTGGTTTCTGGACACGCCCGAGTACGTGCGGCAGGCGGGCCTGACCCTGGGCGTCTACGGCCACACCCAGATGCCCACAGGAATCCGGATCGACCGCGACGCCGGACTGTGTCTGATCGACGCCCTGCACGCCCGGCAGTATCTGGAACTGCTGCTCGACCCCGCCGCGCCCGATCCGGTGCAGGGCGTCCGGGCCATGCCCTTCTGAGGCCCTCGCCCCGGCCCAGAGTGTGACCGTGTTGACAGCCAGGGAGACGGCCGCTATCCTTGACCCCGCTGCTTTTGCGGCAGCGCGGAGTGGTCCGGTAGTGTAGCGGTTAGCATAACTGCCGGTCACGCAGTAGGTCGCGGGTTCAAATCCCGTCCGGACCGCCACCCGGCTAGATAGCTCAGCTGGTAGAGCAAACGACTGAAAATCGTTGGGTCGCCGGTTCAAGTCCGGCTCTGGCCACCAGGAGGAAGGTCCCCGTCTCAGGCGGGGATTTTTCGTTGCGGTGGCGGCGTTTGTGGGGCTGGGGGGTCAGGGCCCCGCCGCACAGGGTTGAGGGTCGCCGGGGCGTGCCCCTACGTCAGCTCCAGCAGCGTGACGAGGACGCGGGTGCCGTCTTCCAGGGCCCGGCTGGAAAAGAGGCCCGTCGTCTCGACCTGCAGCACCTCGCCCGCCGGGACGTCCCGCGCCTGCCCGTCCACGCTCAGGCGCAGCCGCCCACGCAGTACGGCGACGACCACGGCCTGTCGGGCGTGGGTGTGCGGCGGCAGGCCCTCGCCCTCCCGGTACTCGAACAGCAGGGCGCGGCCGCCGGGAGCCTTGACGAGCACCTGCGGAGGAACAGGGCGGGGCGTGGGATCACTGGACATGGGGGGCCTCCGGCGGAGCGGCGAGGGCGTGGCGTTCGAGGTTGGGGTGCATTCGGCGGGCCAGCCTCAGCAGCGCGGCGGCCTCGGCGGCGGGCAGTTCCTCTCCCAGCGTGGTTTCCCAGAGCGCGAGCCAGCGGCCAAAGTGCGCCGGGCCGATGCCCAGGCCGCTGTGCGCGGGGCCGGGCTGTCCCCGGTAGGCACCCGGCCCGCCCGTCACCGCCCGCCAGAAGCCCTCCAGCCGCGCGATGTGCAGGGGCCAGCCCGCCTGCGGAAAGGGACCGATCCTGCGCGTGAAGACCGGGCCGAGGTCGGGGTCCCGGGTGACGCGGGCGTAGAAAGCCCACAGCACCCGCCGCAACCGGTCTTCGCCCACCCGGGCAAAGAGGCTGTCTTCCGGCGTCAGCGCGAGGGTCATCGCCCGGCCCTGCTGGGGGGTGTGAGCAGATCGGGTGCGGGGAGGCAGGGGGGGAGCGGGGAGAGTCGGAGCATCGGTGGACCTCCAATTCTGGATATGCAGGTCCACATATCCATTGACAGGCTCAGCCTAGACGCCTGTAAAGTGGATGTCAAGGTCCACTTCTGGTGGCCCCAGGAGGCGAAGTCCTGTGTTTTCCCAGACCACCGAATATGCGCTGCGGGCCGTCGTTACCCTGGCCGGAGCGGGCGATCAGCCCCTCACGACGGCGCAGATCGCCGCCCGGACAAGGGTGCCGCCCGGATATCTCTCGAAGGTGCTGCAAACGCTGGGCCGGGCCGGGCTGATCACGGCGTCGCGGGGGCTGCGCGGGGGCCACCGCCTCAGCCGTCCGGCAGGGGCGATCTGCATGCTGGAGGTGGTCAACGCCGTCGAGCCGCTGGCCCGCATCCGCGAATGCCCGCTGGGGCGGCCCGACCACACCAGCCTCTGCCCGCTGCACCGCCGTATCGACGAGGCCGTCGCTGCCACCGAGCGCCAGCTGGCCGCCACCACGCTGGAGGAACTGACCCGGCCCGTTCCCGGCCACCCGGAAGCCCCGGTCTGGCCCGTGCCGGAGCAGTCCACTTCCTGAAGGTCAGGCAGGAGTGAGGGGCAGACGGCCGCGCAGCTGGTCCATCCGCCGCTGAAAGAGCTGGGGGTCGTCCAGAGCGCGGGCCACCGTATAGGCTCCCTGCACTGCCAGAAAGACCTCGTCGGGGTCGCTGTCGGGAAAGACGGTCCGAGTCCGGGCCGCGACCGCCTCCCGGTAGTGCTGCACGATCTGGGCGGCGCGGGGGGCGGCGGGGTCACGCAGCGCCCGCAACTCCACCGCCAGCGTCCCGAAGGGGCAGCCCCCGTGCGCGGCCGAGTCCGGGTCGGTCAGCAGCCAGCCGAAGTAGGCGTGCAGCCACGCCGGGGGCGGCAGGGGCGCGAGGTCGTCCAGCAGGCCGCGCAGCTCGGCCTCGCAGGCGTCCAGCACCGCCAGCAGCAACTCCTCGCGGGTCTGGAAGTAGTAGTACAGGTTGCCCAGCGGCACCCCCGATGCGGCGGCCACGTCCTTCAGCGTGCTGCCGCACACCGCCCGCGTCCGGTAGAGCCGCAGCGCCCCCCGCACGATCTGCTCGCGTTTGCCCCTCGTCACGTTCTGTGCCCTCCCTCCGGGGTCAAGATGCCATGAAGCAGGGCTGAGGTTTGACCCGGCCTGCACCCCTACCCTGAGTCAGAAAGCCAACTGAGTGGCTGGTGCTCGGGCGTCCTGCGGGGCGGCGGGGCGAGGAGACCTATGAACAAGACGACGATGCTGGCCCTGATGCTGGGCCTGGGAGCCGCGCAGGCCGGAGGCGCCGAGGGTGCCCGCCAGGAGGGATTCCTCGAGGTGAACGGGGCGCGGATTCACTACGTGTCCCAGGGGCAGGGCACGCCCATGCTGCTGCTGCACGGCTATCCGCTGAGCGGCGAGCTGTTCGCCCGCAACCGCGACGCGCTGGCCGCCGCCGGATACCGGGTCATCACGGTCGACCACCGGGGCTACGGCCAGAGCACCGCGCCCGCCTCCGACCCCGGCAGCCTGACCACCTATGCGAATGACGCCCTCGCGGTCATGGACCGCCTCGGCGTGCAGCGGGCCATCGTGGGCGGCATGAGCATGGGCGGCCCCATCGCCTTCGAGATGTACAGGGCGGCCCCGGGGCGCTTCCTGGGATTGGTCCTGATCAACACCATCGCCAACCCCGCTTCTATCGTGGAACAGCACCTCTGGCGCGGCATGGCGCAAAAGGCGAGTACCTTCGGGCCGCAGTCGCTGGTGGGCGAGCTGCTCAAGGACATGCTGACCGGGCAGACGCGCCTGAACCGCCCGGCGGACGCGGCCTTCCTCACGGCCATCGTCAGGCAGGCGACGGTCGCGGCGGACGTGGCAGGGGCGAACGCGCTGGCGACCCGGCCCGACTACGTGCCCTTCCTGAAGACGATCACGGTGCCCACCCTGATCGTGGGCAGCGTGGAGGACACGGTGTATCCGCCCGAGTTCAGCCGGAAGATGGGGCAGAACATCGCGGGGTCGAAGGTGGTGCTGATTCCGGGCGCCGCCCACGCCGCCATCTTCGAGAAGGCGGACGCGGCCAACCGCGCCATTCTCGACTGGGCGCGGGCCAACACCCTGCGCTGAGCGGGGAGCGGAGGAAAGGGACGCGGACAGCTTCGGCCTCCGCGTCCCTCGCCATGCTCCACCTGCCAGACTGCGCCCATGCACTCCACCGCCGACGTGCGCGGCGTCTGTGCGTCCCTGCCCGGCTCGCGCGAGACGTTTCCCTTCGACGCGGCCGCCCTGGTCTTCAAGGTCGCGGGGAAGATGTACGCCCTGACCGACCTCACCGCCGATCCGGTCACGCTCCCGCTGAAGGTGCGCCCCCAGGACGGCGAGGCGTTGCGGGCGGCGTACCCGGCGGTTCAGCCCGGCTCTCACCTGAACAAGCGCCACTGGGTCACGGTGACGCTGGACGGGACGGTGCCGGGGGAGATGGTGCGGGAGCTGCTGGAGGCGAGTCACGCGCTGGTCGTGGCCGGGCTGATACGGACTCCGATGAAATCGTTGACGAAGTGATTCAGGTCCGAGCGGATGCGAGAAGGAGAAAGGGCGGGTTCCGGGAGATGGATGGACTTCCGGTGGTGTTCCGGAAGGAAAGGAAGTGGACGGCAGTCCGTATGACGCGGGCGCGACGGGCAGAGGTGGAGGGATGAACGGGAAAGGGAGCCAGNGAAAGGAAGTGGACGGCAGTCCGTATGACGCGGGCGCGACGGGCAGAGGTGGAGGGATGAACGGGAAAGGGAGCCAGGTTCACCCCGGCTCCCTCCGCTGCGCTCATGGTCAGAACGCCGTGTCCAGCGCCTCCAGCGCCGCCTGCGGGTCCGCAATGCCCGCCTGGGCCATATCGGGCCGTCCGCCGCCCTTGCCGCCCGCCGCCGCCGCGAGCTTGCCCACGAGCTGCCCCGCGTGCGCCCCGCGCGAGACGGCGTCCTTGGTGGCCTTCACCACGAGGCCCCGGTCGCTGGCGATCACGGCGAGGTCAGCCCCGCTGGTGTCCAGCAGCTTGTCGGCAGCCCCGCGCAGCTCGTTGCCCTCGATGCCCGAGAGCTTCAGCGCGGCGACCTTGAAGCCGCCGAGTTCGCGGACCTGCTGGCCCGCGCCGCTCCCGCCGCCCATCTGGGCCTCGGCGAGCTGGCGGCGGACCTGGGCTGCCTCCTGCCCGGCGGCCTTGAGCTGGGCCTGCAGGCCCTGCACGCGGGTTTCCAGGCCCTCGACGCCTGTGTTGAGCAGCCCGGCCACCCGTGAGGCCGCCTCCAGCCGTCCGCGCACCCAGGCGGTGGCCGCCTCGCCCGCCAGCGCCTCGATGCGCCGCACGCCCGCCGCCACGTTCTCGTCGGACACGATCACGAAGGCCCCGATGTCCCCGGTCCGGCGCACGTGCGCCCCGCCGCACAGCTCCTTGCTGGTCACGGTCGCGCCGCCGAAGGGCACGCCACCCTCCACGCTGACCACCCGCACGGTGTCGCCGTACTTCTCCCCGAAGAGGGCCGTGGCGCCCGCCGCCCTCGCCGCCTCGATGGGCATCTCCTGCCAGGTCACCGGGAAGTTGGCGGTCACCCAGCGGCTGACCAGCGCCTCGACCTGACCGATCTGCTCGCCGCTGAGGGCCGCCCCGTGCGCGAAGTCGAAGCGCAGGCGGTCGGGAGCCACCAGCGACCCCGCCTGCCGCACGCCCGATCCCAGCACCGCCCGCAGCGCCGCGTGCAGCAGGTGGGTGGCGGTGTGGTGCCGCTCGGTGGCCCGGCGCTCGCCCGAGACGACCCCGCGCACGCGGGCGCCGGGGCGCAGCTCGCCCTCCTCGACCCGCACGTCATGCAGGAACACGCCCGCCGGGGTCTTGCGGGTGTCGCGCACCCGGCCCGCGCCACCGTCCCACTCCAGCCGCCCGGTGTCGCCCACCTCGCCGCCGCCCTCGGCATAGAAGGGGCTGCGCGAGAGGACCACCATCGCCTCGCTTCCGGCGGGCAGGTGAGAGAGCCGCTCGCCCGCGCCCATCAGGGCCAGCACCTCACCCTCGGCTTGCAGCTCGTCGTAGCCCACGAACTCGGTGGCGGGCAGGCCGTCGAGGGCCTCCTGGGAGCCGCCGAACAGCTCGGACTTGCCATACTTGCTGCCCGCGCGGGCGAGGTTCTGCGCGTTTTCCAGGCTCTCGGCGTATCCGGCCTCGTCCACCGAGACGCCGTATTCCTCCGCGATCTCCTTGGTCAGATCGAGGGGGAAGCCGTAGGTGTCGTACAGCACGAAAGCATCCTCACCGCGCAGCGTGCCGCCCTGTCCCAGCCCGGAGAGCAGCCCGCCGAGGCGCTGGATGCCGCCCTCCAGCGTCTTCAGGAAGCGCTCCTCCTCGGCGCGAATGGCCGATTGCACGCGCTCCTGCTCGGCGCGGAGTTCGGGGTAGGCGTCGCCCATCTTCTCCACGACGAGGGGCACCAGCGTGTGCAGCGTCGGCTCGCGCAGGCCCAGCAGGTAGGCGTGGCGGGAGGCGCGGCGCATGATCTTGCGCAGCACCGAGCCGCGTCCGTTGGGGCTGAAGGCCACGCCGTCCGCGATGACCATGCTGACGCTGCGGACATGCTCGGCCACCACCCGGTGCGACACGCTCTGCGGCCCCTCGTAGGGCTTGCCGCTGAGTTCGGCCACCCGCGCGATCAGGGGTGCGAACACGTCGTTGGAGTAGAAGTCGTACGCGCCCTGCACGACGGTGGCGATGCGCTCCAGGCCCATCCCGGTGTCGATGTTCTTGAAGGGCAGGTCGGCCAGCACGGGGGTGCCGTCGGGGAGGGGGTCCTGGCGGTCGTACTGCGGGAAGACGCAGTTCCAGATTTCCAGGAAGCGGGCGCTCTCGCGGGTCTGCGCGTAGTCGGCCCAGGTATCCAGGCCGTAGTCGGGTCCCCGGTCGTAGAAGATCTCCGAGCAGGGGCCGCAGGGACCGTTGGGGCCTTCTTTCGGCGCGTCGGCGGGCCAGAAGTTCTCGTCGGCCCCGAAGCGCAGGATGCGTTCAGGCGGGAGGCCGATCTCCCGCGTCCAGATGCCAAAGGCTTCCTCGTCCTCCTCGTAGACCGTCGCGTACAGGCGCTCGGGGTCCAGGCCCATCCACTCGGGCGAGGTCAGGAACTCCCAGGCCCAGGTCAGCGTTTCGCGCTTGAAGTAGTCCCCGAAGGAGAAGTTGCCCAGCATCTCCAGCAGCGAGCAGTGCCGCAGGGTGCGGCCCACGTTCTCGATGTCGCCCACCCGCAGGCACTTTTGCACGGTGGTCACGCGCCGGTTCTCGCCGTGGCCGGGGAACCTCGCGGGAGCGCCCATGAACTGCGGCTTGAAGGGCTGCATCCCCGCCACCGTGAACAGCGTGGTGGGGTCGGGGGCGATCAGCGAGTGCGGGGGCAGCCGGAGGTGCCCTTTCAGGGCGAAGAAGTGCAGGAATTTCTCGCGGATTTCAGCGGTGGTCAGCGGCCCGGTCATGGGGGGAGTCTATCAGCGCCCTCCCGCAGCGGAATCGGCCGGGAACACGCCCGGAACCCCGCCAGAGGGCGGATGCGCGGCCCCCTCCCCCTCCCGTACCCTCCCGTCATGCCCGAAGCCGACGCCATCGCCCGTACGCCCCGGCCCCATACCCGCCAGAGCCTCGGGGCCGACCTGCGGGCGCTGGGGGTCAGGGCAGGGGAGACGCTGCTGGTTCACTCCAGCCTGAGCGCTCTGGGCTGGGTCGTCGGTGGCCCGGTGGCCGTGATTCAGGCGCTTCAGGACGTGCTGACGCCCGCCGGAACGCTGGTGATGCCTGCCCACAGCAGCGACCTCACCGACCCCTCGGGCTGGAGCCGTCCGCCCGTGCCGGAGGCGTGGACACCGCTCATCCGGGCTGAGATGCCCGCCTTCGACCCCGCGCTGACGCCGACGCGGGGCATGGGCCGGGTCGCGGAGCTGTTCCGCAGCTGGCCGGACGTGCGCCGCAGCGACCATCCCCACTCGTCCTTCGCGGCGTGGGGCCGCCACGCGGAGGAGGTCACGGCGGGGCATTCCCCCGCGTTCTCGCTGGGCGAGGGTTCCCCGCTGGCCCGCGTGTACGACCTCGACGGGCGGGTGCTGCTGCTGGGCACCGGGAAGAACACCAGCCTGCACCTCGCGGAAGTGCGGGCCGGGCGGCGCGGCACGGTGACCCAGGGCGCTCCGGTCCTCGTGGACGGCGAGCGGCGCTGGATCACCTTCGAGGACCTCGACTACGACGACGGGGCATTCCCGCCCGTCAAGGCCGCGTTTGAGGCGAGCGGAGCGGTCACGCACGGGCATGTCGGTTCCGGCGAGGCCCGGCTGATGCGGCAGCGCGAGCTGGTGGACTTCGCGTTGACGTGGTGGCTCAGCCCATAAGAAAGAAGGCGGGGCCGCCGCCCCACCTTCCCGGTCAGTGTTCGGTTCAGACGAACTGGCCGCCGTGCCGGGCTGCCGCTGCCTCGACCGCGTCGGCGGGCACGCTGTCCTCGATGGCCACCGCGCGGCCACTCTCGTTCATGCTGCTGCTGAGGCGCTCGTACTGCTCGTCGCTCACGTCGTAGGCGCTGCTGTAGCTGCGGCTGGCCCCGCCCGTCTCGTCCACGCCCGCCGCGCCGCCGATGGCGCCGACCGCCGCGCCCACGCCGCTGCCCAGGGCCGTCATGCCCAGGATCACGGGGAGGGCCAGACCGCCCG
>NZ_JASNGB010000121.1 GCF_030271215.1 Deinococcus rhizophilus
GCCGCCGCCCACTGGCCGGGCAGCTGACCCCCTGCGCCCGCGCCGCGTTCAGTCCCGCCACCACCTGCGCCTCGGCGGGCGACTGCGCCGCGGCCGGAAAGGAGACCAGCGCCGCGAGCAGCCCTGCCGCCAACATGAGTTTGGCATGAAGCATGATGGGCGCAGCATAAGGACCGGGTGCGGGTCACGAAGTGAAGCGGCGGGCAGACGGGAAGGGGGTGGGGATGGTAGAGCGGCGTTCGGCAGCGACCCCTCATCGCGGTATTCCGTGACGCCCTGGGGAGGAAAGCGGCCCCCTGCAAGTTGTCCGGCCACCGCTGTCACAACCCCAGCAGCGCCCCCACCGCCGCCGCCCCCAGCACCACCACCGCGCTGTTCACCCGCGTGCGCCACAGCAGCAGGAACGCGGCGGCGGCCACTCCCGCCCCTGCCCACGAGGTCACGCTCGTCTGCCCCAGCACCAGCGCCCCCGCCAGCACCACCCCGCCGCCAAAGGGCAGGAGCGCTTGCCGGAAGGCGATCACCCACGGGTTCGCCCGGTGGCGCTCCCACGCCAGCGCCGCGACCGCTCCTACAAAGGCCGTCGGCCCGTAGAAGCCCAGCGTGGCGACGAGCGCCCCGGCGAGGCCAGCGGCGGCATACCCGTAGTGCGTGACCGCGAGCATGTTCGGCCCCGGCATCAGCTGCCCCAGCGCAAACCCGTTCGCCAGTGTGCCCGCGTCGATCCAGCCCCGCTCGCCCACCAGGACGCGCTCGATCTCCGCGACGTTGGTGCCCCCGAAGCTGATCAGGCCCAGCCGCACGTAGGCCAGGAACATCGCCCACAGCTCGGTCACCCCTGCCTCCGGGGACGGTGGATCAGCAGGCCCACGCCCACCATCGCCAGCAGCACGGGCAGCAGGTCCAGCCGCAGCACGCCCAGCACGAGGAAGGTCAGCACGACCACCGCCGGGCCGCCCCTGACCCCCCAGCCCACCCGCACGACCGGCAACGCGGCGGTCAGCAGCACGCCCAGCGCCGCGCAGGCCGCGCCCCGCAGCGCACTTTGCAGGGTGGGGGAGAGGTCCCCGGCCCCGCCCAGGGTCAGGGCACTCACCCCCAGCATGACCAGCAGCCCCGGCGTCAGCACGCCCACCACGCTGGTCAGCGCTCCCAGCCGGCCCGAGAGCCGCGCCCCCACCATCGCCGCGAGGTTGACCGCGTTCGGTCCCGGCGTGAGCTGCGCGAGGGTGTACGTCTCGGCATAGGTCTCGTCATTCATCCAGCCGCGCTGGGCCAGCGCCCGCCGGGTGTGGGCGGGCAGCCCCCCGCCGATGCCCGCCAGCGCCACGCCCACGAACATCCCGGCCAGCCGGGCAGGGGTGGGGGGAAGCGGTGGAGCGGGGTGGGGCGAGGTCATGTCCGGCAGGCTACGCCCGCGCCCGGCGGCCCAGCGCGTGACTGCGGCAGGAACAGTCCGGCCCAGGCGCTAGCCTGCCCCCACCGTGACCGACCCTGCCCCCTCCAACCCGGCCCCGCCCGACTACATCACCTCCCTGCGCTCGCTGATCGGCACCCGGCCCGTCAACCTGATGGGTGCCGTTGGACTTGTGCTCAACGGGCGGGGCGACCTGCTGCTCCAGCGCCTCGCCGGGCGGGACGTGTGGGGGGTGCCGGGCGGCCTGTGCGAACTTGGGGAACCGCCGCTGGAAGCCATGCGCCGCGAGGTCCGCGAGGAAACCGGGCTGGAGGTGCGCGGGGCCAGATTGCTCGACCTCCTGACGACCGGACACCGCCAGCTCCCCAACGGCGACGAGGCGTACTTCTACACGGCGGTGTACCACGTCACCGACTGGCACGGCACGCCCGTTCCCGACGGCGTGGAGGGGGTGGAAGTGGCCTTTTTCGGCCCGGACGACCTGCCGTCCCTGCGCGGGCAGCCCGGCGCGTGGGCCGCCGAGTGGTTACGGGCGCGTGGACCGCGGGCGACCTCCCCCCGGCCCTGAGCGGCCCTGCCCCGGACCGGGCGCGTGGGCCAGCCAGATCGTGTGGTGGGCCCCCTTGCCGGGGCGGGCACGGGCGGTCCGCACGTCCACCCGGAATCCGGCGCGGTTCAGGCGGGAGGTAAAGCGGCTGTCCCCGCTCGCCGACCACACCGCCAGGACCCCGCCGGGCTTGAGCGCGAGGCGGGCGGCGCTGAGCCCGGCGGGCGAGTACAGCCAGTTGTTGCCGTGGTGGGTGAACCCCTCGGGGCCGTTGTCCACGTCCAGCAGCACGGCGTCGTAGGTGCTGTGGCCTCCGCGCAGCAGCTCGGCCACGTCGCCCACGTGGACGCGGGTGCGGGGGTCGTCCAGCGGCCTCCCCGCGCAGTCGCCCAGCGGCCCCTGGTTCCACTCCACGACCTCCGGCACGAGTTCGGCCACCGTGACGGTGCCCCCCGGCCCCACCCCCCGCAGCGCCGCCGCCAGCGTGAAGCCCATGCCCAGGCCGCCCACCAGTACCTGCGGCCTGGCCTGGCCCCCGATCGCCGCGCACGCCAGGTCCGCCAGCGCGTCCTCCGAGGCGTGCATCCGGCTGTTCATCAGCTCGCTGGTCTGGGTGCTGAGGTGGATGGAAAACTCGTCCCCCCGCCGCGAGAGCCGCATCTCGCCGTCGGTTCCGGGGATGACGGCGCGGCCCAGCAGCTCCCAGGGCTTCACGCGGGGGCCTGGGCGGGGGAGGGGATGGGGGAAGAACGCATGGGGCCGACTGTAGCGGAGGTGGTACGCGTTTTGCCGCATTCTCGCGGGCCTGCCAGCGCGTACCCTGAGGCACCTATGACCACACCCACCCCGGACGCCGCCGTGCACGTCCGTGACCTGCGCAAGAGCTACACCGTCCACGAGAAGGAACCGGGCTTTCTGGGCAGCCTGCGCTCGTTCGTGCGCCGCCAGTCCCGCGAGGTGGAGGCGGTGCGCGGCGTGTCCTTCGACCTCGCGCCGGGCGAGGTGGTGGGCTTCCTGGGGCCGAACGGGGCGGGCAAGACGACCACCCTCAAGATGCTGTCGGGCCTGCTGCACCCCAGCGGGGGAGAGCTGCGCGTGGCCGGATTCGAGCCCAGACGCCGTGAGGCCGATTTTCTGCGCCGCATCACGCTGGTGATGGGGCAAAAGCAGCAGCTGATCTGGGACCTGCCCGCGCTGGATTCCTTTCTGGTCAATCAGGCGATCTACGAGATTCCCGACCCGCAGTACCGCGCCACCATGCACGAATTCACCGAGGTGCTGGGATTAGAGGGCATCCTCAAGAAGCAGGTCCGCAAGCTCTCGCTGGGCGAGCGGATGAAGTGCGAACTCGCCGCCGCGCTGCTGCACCGGCCCCGCGTGCTGTTTCTGGACGAGCCCACCATCGGCCTCGACGTGAATATGCAGGAGGCGGTGCGGGCCTTTATTCGCGACTACAACGAACGCTACGGGGCCACCGTCATCCTGACGAGCCACTACATGGCCGACGTGACGGCGCTGGCGCGGCGCATCCTGGTGATCGACCAGGGCCAGCTCGTCTTCGACGGCGACCTCGCCCGGCTGGTGGAGCGGGGGGGCGGGGGCAAGACGGTGCGGTTGCAACTGCGCCGCCCGGTGACCGCCGAGGCGCTGGCAGGCTACGGCTCGGACGTGAAGGTGGACGGCCTCAGCGCCGAACTCACCGTCCCCCGCGCCGAGGTCAGCCCCCGCGCGGCCCGGTTGCTGGCCGACCTCGACGTGGCCGACCTGACCGTGGAGGACCCGCCCATCGAAGCGGTGATGGCCGAGCTGTTCGGACGCAAGGACAGGGAAGTGGTCCGTGGGTAGTCCCCGCAGCGCGGGAGGCCGCCCATGACCGCCCTCTGGCGCAAGGTCCGCGTGCTGTTCTCCACCCGCTTCGCCGAGATGGTGGAATACCGCGCCGAGGTGGTCATCTGGATGCTGTCGGGCACCCTGTCGCTGGTGATGATGCTGGTGTGGATGGGGCAGGCGGCGTCGGCCCCGGACGGCCGGATCAACGGGTACACGCCCGCCGAGTTCGCCTCCTACTTCCTGGGCGTGTGGGTGACGGGGCAACTGCTGGTGGTGTGGGTGGCGTGGGAACTCGACATGGAGGTGCGGCAGGGCACGCTCTCGCCCAAGCTGCTGCGCCCGCTGGACCCCATGTGGGAGCACTACGCCGCGCACGTGGCCGAGCGGGTGGTGCGCCTGCCCGCGATGCTGGGGCTGGTGGCCCTCTTCGCGTGGCTGGCGGGGGCGAGTTTCAGCACCGACCCGCTGAACTACCTCGCCGCCTTCGGACTGGCGATGCTGGGCTTCAGCGCCCGCTTCCTGTGGGAATACTGCCTGGGCCTGCTGGCCTTCTGGACCGAATCCAGCTCCAGCTTCGGGGAGGTGGTCTGGCTGGTCTACGCCGCGCTGGGCGGGATGTTCGCGCCGCTGGCCTTCTACCCGCAGTGGGTGCAGAACATCGCCGTCTGGACGCCTTTCCCCTACATGCTGGGCCTCCCCGCGCAGCTTCTCGCGGGCAAGGCGTCGCTGGCCGACGCCGGGCGCGGGGCGCTGGTGCTGGGGGCGTGGCTGATCGTGTTCTGGTTCGTGCGGCTGGCCGTGTGGCGGCTGGGGTTGCGCAAATACGGGGCGGTGGGGGCATGACCCGCTACCTGCGCCTGATGCGCCTCTTTACCGGGGCCACCCTCTCCGCGCAACTGGAGTACCGGGCCAACTTCCTGGGGGCCATCCTTGCCAGCCTGGGGGAGGTTGGGGTGGCGCTGCTGGGCATCGGGGTGCTGTTCGGGCAGCCGGGCACCGAGACGGTGGGCGGGTGGACCTTTCGGGAGGCGCTGCTGGTGACGGGCTTTTTCATGCTCACCGAGGGCGTCATCAGCGTCTTTATCCAGCCCAACATGAGCAAGATCGCCGAAGCAGTCCGCACCGGCAGCATGGATTTCACGCTGCTCAAGCCGCTGGACGCGCAGTTCGGGGTGAGCACCCGGCACCTCAACGTGCTGCGGGTGGGGGACCTCTTGATCGGGCTCGGGCTGATCGCCTACGCCGCCTCGGGGCTGACCGTGACGGGGGGCGGCCTCGCGGGGGCGGCGGTGCTGTACCTCTCGGCAGTGGTGATCGTGTACTGCATCTGGCTGGCGCTCTCCACGACGGCGTTCTGGTTCGTCAAAACGCAGAACGCGAGCGAGCTGTTTAATGGCGTGTTCGGAGCGGCCCGCTTCCCGGTCACGGCCTTTCCGGTGCCCGTGCGGGCGCTGCTGACCTTCGTGGTGCCCGTCGCCTTGATCACCACGGTGCCCGCGCAGGCGCTGACCGGAACGCTGACGCCCGCGCTGGCGCTGGCCTCGCCGCTGGTGGCCGGGGCCGCCTTCGTGCTGACGCGGCTGTTCTGGCTCAGGGCCGTGGCGAGCTACACGAGCGCGAGCAGTTGAGGAACTGGCGGTGAGGCGAGGCCGAGCGGAGCGAGAGACCGGGGACAGCGGCTCGCGGAGATGGAAGGACAGACGGTGTCCCGTCCGGCTGTTCTGGAACCGGAGGGAGGCGCTGTGAAGATGGAGCGCTGGTCCGCCGCCCTCGCCCAGGCAGGGCTGAACTGGACGGGGCAACCCCCGCCGGGTTCGCTGGCAGAGGTGCGGGCCGCCCTCCCCGACATGGACGAGGCCACCCTGCGCCGCGCCGTGTGGGCCGCGCTGGGCCAGCCCCGGCCCCGTTCGCTGAGGCTCTCACCCGGGGTCCGATCTCGATTGGCGCACCTCACCGAACTGCGCGACGTGTTCTCGCCCGCCGACGCCGCGCGGGTGGGGGCGGAACTGGCGAGCGAACCCGGCTTGACCGCCGATCTCCTCGCGGTGCGGCCCTGGCTGCCCTCCGACACTTCGGCCCGCGAGGTGCTGACCGCTGTCCTGCGCGGCGAGTGGTCCGGCCTCCTTGCCCTGCTGGGGGAGCAGGGCCCCTGGGTCTACGCGGCGACGGTGGCCGACCTCCAGGCCCTCGCCCGCTTGAATGGCGAGCTGGTGGCGGCCGCCTCCCGTGCCGACGAGGAAGCCGTGCTGGACGCGGCACTGGCCTCCGGGCGCACCTTTCCGGCCTTGCTCGCCCGGCTGGAGGCGACCGACCACCGCCGCCCGGTGCCGGGCCCGGCCCCCGACCTCGCCGCGCTGGAGGCGGCCTTCTGGCGGGAGGCCGGGAGGCAGGCGCGGGACGCCCACGAGCGTTGGCAAACCCGGCGGCGTGAGGGCAGTTGACCGCAAGAGTGGTCACCCTGAGCGCGAGCGAAGGGTCTCGTTGACGACGTTGCGAGATGCTTCGCTCAGGCTCAGCATGACCATCTTTCGTGTCCACCGCTCTAGCCGTGTCCCTGGGGCACCNGGGAGGCCGGGAGGCAGGCGCGGGACGCCCACGAGCGTTGGCAAACCCGGCGGCGTGAGGGCAGTTGACCGCAAGAGTGGTCACCCTGAGCGCGAGCGAAGGGTCTCGTTGACGACGTTGCGAGATGCTTCGCTCAGGCTCAGCATGACCATCTTTCGTGTCCACCGCTCTAGCCGTGTCCCTGGGGCACCCCGCTCTGCCGTCCGTAATTCCGCCGGTACATCGCGTTCGCCCGTCCCAGCCCCAGCCGCTGGTAGAAGGGCACCACGTCGTCCTCGCAGCTCAGGTCGATGGCATACAGGTGCTCCAGTTGCCCCAGCAGATGCCGCATCAGCGCGGTGCCCAGGCCCCGGCCCTGGTGTTCCGGCAGGACTTCTAACAGCGGAATGAAGGCCGTCAGCACGCCGTCGCTGATCGCCTGCGCGAAGCCGACGACCTGCCCGTGCTCGTCCACCGCGAGCGAAATCCGGTACGACCCGGCGAGCAGGCGGTGAAAGGTCTCGGGCGTGGGCGGGTTGGGCCAGCCCACGAAAAAGCCCTGCAAGTTCTCCGGCGTGAGGCCGTCCAGCGAGTCGGTGAGGCGCATGGCCCCAGCCTGCCCCGGTGGGCCACCCTCCGGCGTCGGCCATCTGGCCTGGGCCGCGCGGGGACTGGCCCCGCCGCGCTAGATTTCCCCCCATGACGACGCCCCCCGCCGATGCCCCGGCTCCGCTCCTCTTCACGCCCCTCAAGCTCCGCACGCTGACCTCGCGCAACCGCACCGTCGTCTCGCCCATGTGCATGTACAGCGCGCAAAACGGGGTGGCGAACGACTTTCACCTCGCGCATCTGGGGCAGTTCGCGCTGGGCGGCGCCGGGCTGATTCTCACCGAGGCGACCGCCGTCTCGCCGGAGGGCCGCATCAGCCCGGAAGACCTGGGCCTGTGGGCCGACGAGCAGATCGTGCCGCTGGGCCACATCACCGATTTCGTCCACCGCCACGGCTCGCTGATCGGCGTGCAGCTCGCGCACGCGGGGCGCAAGGCGAGCACCTACGCGCCCTGGCGCGGACGCGGCGCGGTGCCCGCCGAGCTGGGCGGCTGGGAGGTGATCGGCCCGGACGGCGAGGGGTTTCACGAGACGTATCCCCGGCCCACTGCCATGACCGGGGACGACATTCGCCGGGTGGTCGCCGACTTCGCGGCGGCGGCGCGGCGGGCGGTCGTGGCGGGCTTCGACGCCGTGGAGATTCACGCGGCGCACGGCTACCTCTTGCACCAGTTTCTCTCGCCGCTGGCAAACACCCGCACCGACGAGTACGGCGGCTCCTTCGAGAACCGCACCCGCCTGCTGCTGGAGGTCGTCCGCGCCGTGCGCTCGGCGTGGCCGATGCACCTGCCCCTCCTGGTCCGGGTGAGCGCCACCGACTGGGCCGAGGGAGGCTGGGACCTCGACCAGACGGTGGGGCTCGCCTCGCTGCTGCGCTATGAGGGCGTGGACGTGCTCGACGTGAGCAGCGGCGGCCTCACGACCGCGCAGCGCATCACGCCGGGGCCGCTGTATCAGGTGCCGTTCGCCGCCCGCGTGCGGGCCGAGGTGCCCGACCTCCTCACGATGGCGGTCGGGATGATCGAGACGCCCGAGCAGGCCGAGGGAGTCCTCCAGAACGGCGACGCCGACCTCGTGGCGCTGGGCCGCTCCTTCCTGCGCGATCCCCACTGGCCGCAGCGGGCCGCCCGCACCCTGGGCGCGACCCCGCCGCTGCCCGACGTGTACGCGCGGGCGGGGTGGTAGGGAGCGCGTGGCGCGTGGCTTGTCGCGTGTAGGAAAAGGGGGGGGACGTGCGGAACGTCCCCCCCCTTCGGCTGCCCACATCAGCGCAGGCGGTCATCTCCGGGCGCCACCGCGAAGACGCCTCCCCAGGGCCGGTACTGGCTGCTGGTGCGGTCGGTCTTGGTCTGGCCGCGCCGGGTGATGCGGCGGACGATCTGGGTGTTCATCCCGGCGGCGGGCATGTCGAGGCGGCGGGCCTCGCCGGGGCGCAGGGCAGGGTCGGCCACGAAGCTGGGCGCGGGGGCCAGCCCGGTGGTCCGGACCTGCGGCGCGGACACCGTGACCTCGCGGTCGGGGGCCGCTCCGAAGAGGTGGACCTCCAGCGTCCCGGCCTCCAGGTTCCACTCGGCCTGCATCAGCAGGGGCGCGGCGGTGTCGTTGCGCAGGCGCAGGTTCTTGGCGGGGGCGTAGACCGTCGCCTCGTATCCCGGCGGGTCGTAGTAGGCGACGTGGTGGGAGTGCTGGTGGCGCTCGACGACCTCCATCCCGGCCTGGTAGCCCGCCCGGAACACGGTCGTGCTGACCTGACAGATGCCGCCGCCGGGTTCCATCGTCAGGCTCGCCCCGGTGATGACGTAGCCCGGCACGAAGCCCCGGTCCGCCGCGATGCGCCCCACCGTCCGGTTGAAGTCCAGCACCGCGCCCGGCTCCAGCCACAGCCCCTGAAAGCGGCCTGCACCCACCCGGATGTTGTGGACCCGGAAGTCGGGACTGCCCGCGAAACTTGACCGCCCGGTCGTCAGGTGGGTGGTCACGCCGCGCGAGTGCAGCCCGGCCACCGTGCGCTCCGGTGGGACAAGGCGCAGGGCGACCGCCGCCTCCCCCCGCTCCGCGAGCAGCGCCGCCCGCAGCCGCTCGGC
>NZ_JASNGB010000122.1 GCF_030271215.1 Deinococcus rhizophilus
TGAAGCTGCTCGGCCTTGACGAGGGGGGGGGAGGAGGAGGGGGCCGCGTCCGCCGCCGGTCCCAGCAGCGCCGCGAGCAGGGCCGTGCGGAGGGGCAGGGAAGGGCGGGGCACGGGGGGCAGGCTCACCCGGCCAGTTTACCGGGTCCTCCCCGCCGGGCACGCCGCAGACCCCCGGACTCCCCGCACAGGGCCACCCCCGCACAGGGCCACCCCCGCACAGGGCCATTCCCGCACAGGGCCATCCCCGGACAGGGGCCGGGGCGCCGGAAAGCCGCCCTATACTGCCCGCCGTGCTTGTCGCCCTGCAGGACGCCACCAAGGAATACGGCCCCCTCACCGTGCTGTCGGAGATCACCTTCGCCGTGCAGCCCGGCGACCGGGTGGGGCTGGTCGGCCGCAACGGGGCGGGCAAGAGCACGCTGCTGCGCTTGCTGACCGGGGAACTCCAGCCTGACGGCGGCACCGTGCGCCACGGTCCGGGCGTGCGGGCGCGGGCCTTGCGGCAGGACCCCACCTTCCCCGAGGGCGCGACCGTGGACCGCGTGCTGGAGGCCGCCTTCCACGACCTCGACGCGCTGGAGGCCGAACTCGCGGAGGCCGCCGGGGCGATGGCGAGCGGCACCCCCGAGAGCGTGCTGCACCACGAGGCCGTGCTGGAGCATTACGTCCGCCGGGGCGGTTTCGAGCGCCGCAGCCGCAAGGAGGCCGTGACCCTGGCCTTCGGCTTCCGGGGCCGCGAACACGACCCGGTGGCCGGGCTGTCGGGCGGCGAGCGCACCCGGCTGGGCCTCGCCGCCCTGCTGGTCGAGAACCCCGACGTGCTGCTGCTCGACGAGCCCACCAACCACCTCGACATCGTGATGGTGGAGTGGCTGGAGGGCTTTCTCTCGCGCTATCCCGGCGCCGTGCTGGTCATCAGCCACGACCGCGCCTTTCTGGACGCCGTGACCAACGAGACCGCCTACCTGCGCGGCGGCGGCCTGAGCGTGTACAGGGGCGGCTACACCACCTTCCGCGAGACGCTGGCCGCCGAACAGGAGCAGCAGGCGGCGCAGCACGCGCAGGACGCCAAGCAGGTCGCGTCCCTTCAGTCCAGCGCCGACCGCATGAAGGTCTGGGGTCTGGGCATGAGCAAGCTCGCCCGCCGCGCCAGGGCGATGCAGGCCCGCGTGGACCGCATGCAGGCCCGCGCCACGAGCGCCCCGCCCCCCGAGGAACGCTCCACCCGCATCACCTTCCATGCCCCCGAGAGCGGCGACGTGGTCCTCGACGCCCGGCACCTCACGAGGACGCTGGGCGGCCGGACCCTCTTCCGGGACGTGAACGTGCAGCTTCGCCGGGGCGACCGGGTGGCGATCGTCGGGCGCAACGGGGCGGGCAAGACCACCCTGCTGCGGGCGCTGCTGGGCATGGACCCCAGCGACGACCCCCGCGCCCGCGTGCTGACCGGGGCCCGCGTGAGCGTGGGCTACTACGATCAGGCGCTGCGCGGCGTGGACCCAGGGCAGACCCTCTACGACGTGGCCCGCGAGTACGTGGAAAAGGACTTCGAGGCCCACAACCTCCTCGGCACCTTCCTCTTTCCCTACGACCAGCACGACAAGCAGGCCCGCATCCTCTCGGGCGGCGAGCGGGCGCGGCTGGCGCTGCTCAAGCTCGCGCAGGAGGACCACAACCTCCTCGTGCTCGACGAGCCCACCAACCACCTCGACATGGAGATGGTGGAAGCGCTGGAAGACGCCCTCGGTGCCTACTCCGGCACCCTGCTGATGGTCAGCCACGACCGCGCCTTTATCGAGGGGCTGGCCGACCGCCTCTGGCTGATCGAGGACGGGCAGTTCTACGAGTACCCCGGCTGGGCCGACTACCGCGAGAAGCACCGCCCCGCCGCCGTGGAGGAGGTCAGGCCCGCTCCGAAGCCAGTGCCCGTCCCCGCCCCGAAGGGCAAGGGCCTGTGGCACCTCAAGCGCGAGGTCGAGGCCATTGAGGCCGATATCGCCCGCCTGGAGGCCGAGCTGGGGGACGCTCAGGCCGCCCTGGCCGCCGCCCCCCCCGACGCCGATTTCGTGGCGCTGGGGCAGGCCGCGCACGACCTCGAAGTGCAGCTGGACGCGAGGATGACCGCCTGGGGCGAGAAGCAGGCCGAGGTGGAGGCGCGGGGGGGCTGAACCCGTCCGGTTGCTTTCGCCTCCGGCCCTCACACTGCGGGCATGAAGCGTCTCGCCCTCATTCTTCTGGCCCTCACCGTGAGCGCGGGGGCCACGTCCTATGTGCCGCCGCGCCCGCTGCTGATCGGCTCGGATTTCGGAATCTACGGCTTCAAGTTCCTGCCGCGTGGAGTGAGTGACGCCAGCGCCAGTGCGCGGGAGAGCTGGGGCGAACTGTTCATGTTGCAACCCGACGGCCGCCTGAAGACGCTGTGGAAACGCAGGCTCGTGAACACCCCGAGCCGCATCCTGATCAGCCCGCGTGGACAGGTGGTCACGCTGGACAACTGGGCGGGTTCCGGCAGCCCGAGGCACGCCGTGGTGGTCTATGACCTGAACGGCAAGGTGACGGCGGACCTCAAGTTCTCCGACGTGGTTGCTGCCCCGGACGCCTGCCCACGCTGCTTCTCGATGGACGGCCCCTTCCTGAGCTGGGGCTTCGCGCCCAAATTCGTCTTCTACGGCGAGGACGTACATCTGGCGTTGCGGGACTTCCAGGGAAAAGGCCCCAGCCTGAACCTCGTCACCGGCAAACTCAAGACGGTCTGGAACGGCCAGCCCCGTCCCTGACGGCCCTATCCGCCTGCGGAAGTGGGCCCGTCCGGGAGGCCCCGCACGGCGAAGGGCGCGGTGAGGTCCGCGTTGTCCACCACCACGCCCGCCTGACGCTCGGGGTCGGCCTCGCGGAAGTACAGGCGGTTGCCCTCCACGTAGCGCCGGTTGGACTCGGCGTGCGGATCGGGCGAGCCGTACCCCGGTCCCCGCGCCGCCCCGCGCGGCACCGACACCCCGAAGGGGACGCGCAGAAACACCGAATCGTCCCACACGTCCCGCAGTTCCGGTCGGTGCAGGAAGAGGCCATCTACGATCAGGAGGCTGCCGGGCAGGGCCTCCAGTTCCGGCGTGTCCACGGGCGAGTCGGTGGTGTGGTCGAAGATCGCCGTCCGGTAGCGCCCCGAGCCGCCCGGCCCCAGCGGGTCCAGCAGCGCCGAGCGCACCCCCGCGAGGTCGTAGGAATCCCGGTAGAACCCCTCCGGCGAGGTGCGGCCCCGGCGGTAACGCACGGCCCTGGGCGCGTGGAAGCCGTCGAGTGAAGCTCGGAGGACACTCCGGCCCCGCCCGCGCAAAACTTCCGCCAGTTCGTCCGCGAAGGTCGTCTTGCCCGCCCCGTCTGGCCCGTCCACGGCCACGCGCAGGACCGGGGCGGCGGGCTGGGTGTCCAGACGGTCGGACAGACGGTGCAGCAGCCCGGTGCGGAGGCTCAAGCTCGGTCCCGGCTGCCGCGCCAGACCAGGCCGACTCCGCTCAGGCAGAGCAGGCTCGAGGCCGCCTCCAGGCCCCAGATCTCTCCCGTCTGCCAGTGATGGACCGCCTCCCAGCCTCTAAAAAGCCCGAGCGAGAGGAGCAGCAGGGCCAGGGCGAGCTCCCCGCGGTTCTTCACAGCTTCAGGTCGCCCTTCTCCGTCACGTTCAGGCCCTGCGCCACGTCCCGCGCGGTGCTCTGGCGCTCGCGGTCGAGGTAGGTCTGCGCCTGCGTCACCTCCTGCCCCAGCACCTGAATGGTGTCCTTGAAGCGGTCGAGCGCCTGGGTGCGGTAGGTGCTGATCGCGTCGAGTGCCCCGTAGACCTCGCGGAAGGCCTGCTGGATGACCTGCGGGTCCACCGTCGCGCTGCCCGCCTGCCGCTGAATCTCGGTGGACTGCTGGCGCAGCAGGCTGGCGGTCGAGCCGATCATCTTGCCGGTCGTGTCGTTGATCGCCGTGACCTGCCCCAGCACCGCCTGCTGGGTGCCCAGCGCCTGCGAGACCATGATGGCGGTCCTGAGCGCACTGACGGTCGTGGTGGTCGCCCGGTCCACCCCCTTGATCAGTTCGAGGTTGTTGCGCCGCACCAGATCGAGGGCGAGGTAGCCCTGAATCGCCACCGCGAGCTGGGTCAGCAGGTCGGTCACGCGCTGCCGCACCGCGAACAGCAGTTCCTCGCGCACCACGCGGGCCTTGTCGGGGTCGGTCTGCTCCAGTGTGTGCAGCCGCGCCGTGAGCGCCTCGTCCACCGCCGTCCCGACGTGGGCGTACTGGCGCAGCTTCTGCATCGTCTCCCAGAGGTGGACCTTCTCGGTCTCGATGCTGGCGTTGTCGCGCCTGAGTTCATCCTGCGAGCGGTAGAGCGTCTCCAGAATCCCGTTGAGGTGGCTCTGGGCGCTCTGGTAGCGGTCCACCGCGTTCACGGCCTTGCGTCCGCCCGGCAGCTTGCGCAGAAAGCCCCGCGCGGTCGGCGTGCGGGCAGGGTCGAGGTCCTCCACCGTGCGCCGCAGGTCGGTCAGGCCCCTGAGGATGTCGCTGCCCTCGGCGAGCGAGCCCGCCCGGGTCGCCCGCAGGGGCCGCTCCAGCATCCGGCTGGACACCTGCGCCGCCGCCCGCTGCTCCGGCACGCCGAGGTCGTGGACCGCGTCGAGCTTGCGCTTGAAGTCGGGGCTGTGCGTTCCGGCGTGCAGCACGTCCTCGACAAAGGCCCGCGCCAGCGCATCGAGGCGGGTCCGGTCCTCGGCCGAGAGGGGCACCATCTCCGGAGCCTCCTGCGCCCTCACCGGGGCCACCGCCTCGGGGGCCTGAAGCAGGGCGTCGGGCGGGGTCAGGGGGCCGGGCTTGTCAGCACTCATGCCCACCAGTACGGCACAGGCAGGACCGGGGTTGCATCCGGCCAAAGGCGGAGGCGGAGGCGGAGGGAGTCGTCAGCCGCCAGCAAAAACTCCACCCGCCGAACCGGGTGGAGTGTCGGAGAAGGGGAGGGCTTAGCGGGTTAGCGGGTTTCCCCGCCGCCTGTGCCCAGCTGAACCGGGCGGCCCGCCGCGTCCACGAGCTGCACGCGGGTAAAGGTGCCCGGCGCCCGGACCAGCGTCCACGGACTCGTGAGCGCCTGGGTGGTGATCGCCCCCGGCCCCGGAGCGCGGATCTCCACCGTCAGGGTGAGGGTGCCGTTCTGCACGCTGGCCCCCGTCACCCGGATGCCGTAGCCCCCGGTGGGCCGCTGCCCCAGGAAGACGGCGACGACCGTTTCGCCGGAGCGCAGGGTCGGCACGGCAGGAGTCCCGGTCTGGTTGCCGTAGGCGACCCGGTAGAGGGCATTCAGGGCAGCCTGGGTCGTGGCGACCTGCACGGCGGGGGTAGAGGTGGCGGCGTTGGTGCCGCTGGCGAGTTCGGTCACGGTCACGCGGCCTCCGGGGACGGGGGTGATGCGGGGGTCGGGGGTGCTCACCGGAGGCGTCGTGGCGGGCGGAGTGATCGGCGTCTCGGTCACCGTTCCGGTCGCGCCTCCCGTGGTGGCCGCGTTGGGGGCAAAGGTCACCAGGCCCGTGGGCAGTCCGGCCTGCGTCAGCCGTTGCAACACGGCGACCCGCTGCACGGCGGTGCCGACGGTCACGCGCAGGCGGCCCTGGCTCTGGTCCAGTTCCAGCGCACTCAGGCCGGGCAGCCCGTCCAGCGCCCGCTGCGCCGCCTGAAGCTGCTCGGTCGTGTAGCCCGACGGGTAGGCGGGGGCGCGTTCCGGCATCGTCTGCACCGGCATGGTCTGGCTGGGGGCGCCCAGCGGCGTGGCGGGAATGGTGGTCACGCCCTGGGCGGCGGCGAGGGTGCCCGCGCCCAGGGCCAGCGTCAGGAAGAAGGTCCGGGTCATGCCCCCAGCCTCCCCCGTCGCCGCTGACCGTGCATGAGCGCCCGTATACTCGCGTTCATGATTGATCCCGTCAGCTCGGTGCCGCTGGACGTGCGGGAGGTCGAGCACCTCGCCCGCCTCGCGCGGCTGGACCTCACCCCGGAGGAGCGGGAAGCCCTGCGCGGCGATCTCGGCCGCATCCTGGGCTATTTCGAGCAGCTCCGCACGGTGGACACCGCCGGGGTGGAGGAGATGCAGCGCCCGGTCAGCCTCGTCAACGTCCTGCGCGACGACGTGCCCGGCGAGGTCCTCGCCCCGGAGGCTGTGGCCGCCCTCGCTCCGGAGATGGACGGCGGCTTCGTCCGCGTCCCGCGTACAGTGGAGGTCGACTGATGCTTGATCTCAAGTTCATCCGCGAGAACCCCGAAGCCGTCCGCCACGCCACCGAAGTCAAGGGCGTGGCCCTCGACCTGGGCGAGCTGCTGAGCCTCGACCGCGAGGTGGTGGCCCTCAAGCAGCGCGTCGAGGCCCTCCAGACCGAGCGCAACGCGAATGCCAAGCTGGTTCCAAAGGCGTCCCCCGACGAGCGCCCGGCCCTGATCCAGAAGGGCAAGGACCTCGGGGAAGAACTCAGGGCGCTGGAACCTGAGCTGCGTACCCAGGAGGAGGCGCTGCGGCAGATGCTGCTGCGGGTGCCCAACCTTCCCCACCCGTCGGTTCCGGTGGGCAAGGACGACTCGGAAAACGTGGAACTGCGCCGCGAGGGGCACCTCCCCGAGTTCGCCTTCACCCCGCTGGACCACGTCGAACTGCTGGAGCGCCAGGGCTGGAGCGACCCCGAACGGGTGGCGCGGGTGTCCGGGAGCCGCTCGTATCTGCTCAGGGGCGACGCGGTGATGCTGGAGATGGCGGTGCTGATGTTCGCGCTGGACTTCCTGCGGGGGCGCGGCCTGACGCCCCTCTCGACGACCGCGCTGGTGCGCCCGGACACCTTTGTGGGCTCGGGCCACTTTCCCGGCGGCGAGGATCAGGTGTACAGGGTCGACGAGGGCGAGCTGATGCTGGCCGGAACCGCCGAGGTGCCGGTGAACAGCCTGTACGCGGGCGAGCAGCTTTCCGCCGAACAGCTTCCCATCGCCTACGCCGCGATCAGCGCCGCCTTCCGCAGCGAGGCGGGCTCGGCGGGGCGCGACGTGCGCGGACTGATCCGGGTCCACGAGTTCCGCAAGGTCGAGCAGTACGTCCTGACGCGGGCCGACGAGGAAGAGGCGCTGGGCTGGTTCGCCCGCATCCTGGAGAACGCCGAGGCGCTGCTGCGGGCGCTGGAACTGCCCTACCGGGTCGTGCAGAACTGCACGGGCGACATGGGCGCGGGCAAGGTGCTGATGTACGACCTCGAAACCTGGGTGCCCAGCGAGGGCCTGTACCGCGAGACGCACTCCTGCTCCTACCTGGGCGACTGGCAGGCCCGCCGCACCGGCCTGCGCTACCGCGACGGGTCGGGGCGGCTGGTCTACGCCCACACCCTGAACAACACCGGGATCGCCTCGCCGCGCATCCTCGTGCCGCTGCTCGAAAACCACCAGCAGGCTGACGGGACCATCCGCGTGCCCGCCGCCCTGCGCCCCTACCTGGGCGGGCGCGAGGTGCTGGGCGTCCCCGTGCGGGAAGTGGCGACGGCGTAGGCGGCACGAGCCGTGGGCCGGGGTCTTCGCGGGTGGAGGCCCCGGCTTTTGGGTACCACCCAAAAGCCCTGCAAGGTGACGGGGCACATGACAACCGGGGAAAGCGCTGGGCACGGCTCTCAGTGGGCTGGCGGCCCTGATGGGGGCCCTGAGATAAGCCCTCTCGCCCCCGGTTGCGCCTTTCTCGGACGACGGCGGCGTCAGGTCGGGTGGCCTGGCCTTTTTTTCTATGACGGCAAAGGGGGCTTGAGGAGTTGATCTTCCAAGGCGGCCAGGTACTGATCCGGGGAGCGGCGGAAGCGGAGTTGCTGACGTCGTGCCTCATGCCGGACTTCCAGTCCGGCCCGCAGACGATGCCAGGCCATCAAGCAGCGGGGCTGGAGGTCAGGTCCCGTGGGTNCTCCGGTT
This sequence comes from Deinococcus rhizophilus, assembly GCF_030271215.1. Taxonomy (GTDB): domain Bacteria; phylum Deinococcota; class Deinococci; order Deinococcales; family Deinococcaceae; genus Deinococcus; species Deinococcus rhizophilus. The sequence goes on from NZ_JASNGB010000122.1 coordinate 7,953, forward strand.
CGCTTCCTGTTCGATCCGCTGCAACACGGTGTTGAAACGCTGCTCCACCTGCTCGACGGTGCCTTCCTCGGCATTGTCCAGCACTTGGGCAGCTTGCGAAACCAATCGGTAGGCCGTGTTAATGTCCGGCCACACCGTGCGGCTGCTCTCCAAGGCGTCTTGGAGATGCGCGTGCAGCCGTTCCAGATCACGGTCTACCGGTTCTTGCCCCCCTTTTNTGCTCCACCTGCTCGACGGTGCCTTCCTCGGCATTGTCCAGCACTTGGGCAGCTTGCGAAACCAATCGGTAGGCCGTGTTAATGTCCGGCCACACCGTGCGGCTGCTCTCCAAGGCGTCTTGGAGATGCGCGTGCAGCCGTTCCAGATCACGGTCTACCGGTTCTTGCCCCCCTTTTTCACGGTGATGACCCGGTCCAGGGATTCTTCAACATCCTGAATCCGCCGCCGGAGTCTCAGGCCGCTCGCCGCCAGCGGCGGGCGGCCATCATCGGTCAGGGCACTCCGCACGGCGAGACAGTAGCCCAGCAGCACCCTGGCCTGCAGGTCATGACGTCCCTCTAGGCTGCGTTCCAGCTTCCGGATCCCCCGCAACTCGCGTTTGAGCTGCACCTTGGCGTGCCGATCGGCTTCAAAGACGGGACGGGCCGCTTCGCGCAGGTAATGGAATTGGCAGAGTTGATGCGGGACGCCGGGCAGAACCCGGGCGATGGTATTGCGGATGGCATGCTGACCATCGCTGATCACGCCGATGATCGGGAGGCCCTCCCCGAGGGCCTCCTTCACTTCTTGAACCAGGGGCGCGAGTTGCGCTTCGCCACTCCCCAGCAGGGCACGAGCGAGCAACACCTCGCCCGACAGCACGTCCCGCAATACCCACAGCACTTCATGCCCAATATCGGGCTGCAACCCGTCCAGGGCCAAGATCACGCGCCCCTGGGCACGCAGCTTCTCCTGAAGCCGCGTCGCGTCCGTCAAGCGCAACGCCAGCAATTCTTCGTAGCGGTGCAGCAGGTTGGTGACG
>NZ_JASNGB010000123.1 GCF_030271215.1 Deinococcus rhizophilus
AGCGGCGAGGCCAGCAGCCGCTCGACCCCGCCCGCCACCACCCTATCCGCGCACCCCGTCGCCAGCTCGGCGGCGAGGGGGCGGCGCAGCTTGTCCCTCAACTCCGTGACCGTCGCCATCCGGGAGGCAGGCTACCAGAGGGGGCGATCCACGTTCAGTAACGGTGGGAGCGGGCGGCCGTGGCAGACCACGTTGATCTCACCCCACCCCTCAAGATCCCTACAGCCTCAGCGCCAGCTCGACCGCCTCCAGCAGCCCGCCCGCGTCCACATGGCCGACGTGCCAGCGCCCGGCTGCCCGCGCCTCGGCGTCCGCGTTGCCCATCGCCACCGGATGCCCGACTACCCGCATCGCCGTCACGTCGTTGTGCCCGTCGCCCACCATCATCACCCGCGAGAGGGGCACCCCGTAGGCTTCCGCCACCCGCGTGACCGCGCTCCCCTTGCTCACGCCCGCCCGCGTCACCGACACGAACAGCGTGTCCGGCATCGCCGGGCTGCCCGCCGGGTGCAGGTCCAGTCCCCCATGCGGCTCGGCCTGCACCCCCGGCCCCTCGGCGTGCGGCACCACCCACTGCGCCCGCACCCGCGTGCCCGTCAGGGCCTGGGGGGACTTCACCTCGTAGGGCAGCCCCAGCAACTCCGCGTGCCGCCGCGCGAACTCGCCCGGCACCGTGAACCCGTAGTCCCGGTCGGTGTACACCTCCAGCAGCCGCCCGGTCGCCTCCGCCCGCGCCAGCAGCCGTTCCAGCCCATCCTCCGGCAGGCCCTCGCTGAGGCTCTCACCGCCCCCCACGTTGACCACCGACGCCCCGTTCTGAAAGACGTGCCAGCCATCCGGGTCGAGCCTCCGCGCGTATCCCAGCGCGTTCCCGAAGGCGGGCCGCCCGCTGCACAGCGCCACCCGCATCCCCCGCGCCCGCGCGTCGGCCAGGGCCGCCCACACGTCCTCCCGGACCGTGTTGTCCGAGCCGATCAGGGTTCCGTCCACATCCACGCACAGGAGGCCGAGCATCCGGGCAGTGTACGCGGGTTCACCCGCTCCCGTTTGGCGCGGGCCTCAGCGCCCCGACGCCCATTCCCCCTCGTAGTTCAGGACCGCGCATCCCCCCACCTGCACGTCCCGCACCCGCTGCCCTTCGACCGTGACCTCGACCTCCACCTCGCCGGGGGTGCCCAGGCTGTGGCCCTGGTAGACCACCCCGGCTGCCCGGCCCGACCGCACCGGCAGCGCTCCCTCTCCCGCCAGCAGCGCGAACAGCGCCCCACCCGCGCTGCCCGTCACCGGGTCTTCCGGAATCCCCACCGCCGGGGCAAAGTCCCGCGCCGCGAACCGCCCCACCCCGACGGGCGCGTAGGCATACACGCTGCTGACCTCCAGCGCGTCCGACAGCCGGTGAATCTCCACGAGGTCCGGCTCCATCCCGTCCAGAATCAACCGGTCGATCACCGGCACGAACACGCTCCACAGCCCCGTGCTCGCCGCCGCGAGGGGCAGTCCCCGGTGAATCATCCGCTCGTCGATCCCCAGGGCGGCGGCCAGCTCACGGCGGACCTCCCGCCCCACCCGGCGCGTTTCCGGCGCCCGCTGCGCCATCCAGACCCGGCAGTCGCCCGCCGCGCCCCGCTCCAGCCGCAACGGCACCCGGCCCACCAGCGTCTCCAGCGCGAGCGCCTCGCCCCCCCAGCGGCCCTCCTGTGCCAGCCGCAGCCCCAGCGCGACCGTCGCGTGCCCGCAAAAGTCGATCTCCTGCGTCGGCGTGAAGTAGCGCACCCGCGCCGTCCCGTCGCCCATCCGGGTCACGAACACCGTCTCCGGCACCCCCAGAAAGGCCGCCAGCGCCTGCATCTGTTCCTCGGTCAGCCCCTCCGCGTCCAGCACCACCCCCGCCCGGTTGCCGGAGCCCGGCGTGTCGGTAAAGGCGCTCACTTCGCAGTACGCGATCATGGCTCGACTTTAGCGCACCGCCAAAACTGCAATGCGGCAAAAATTTCACGACCAAGCGTATCGTGAACACTTTCACTTGTGTGCCACGGAGAAAGCCGGGGTGGTCCCCGGCCCAGCCTCTTCAGGGGGTCATGCGGGTCAGCATGCGCGGAAAGGGAATCGCCTCGCGGATGTGGTCGATACCGGTGATCCAGGCGATCACCCGCTCCAGCCCCATGCCGAAGCCCGCGTGCGGCACGCTGCCGTACCTGCGCAGGTCGAGGTACCACTCGAAGGCGTTCAGCGGCAGCCCCTCGTGTTCGATGCGGCTCCTGAGCAGGTCGTAGTCGTGGATGCGCTCCGAGCCGCCGATAATCTCGCCGTAGCCCTCGGGGGCGATCATGTCGTCGCACAGGGCCAGCCGCGCGTCCTCCGGGTCGGGCTGCATGTAAAACGCCTTGATCGCCGCCGGGTACCGCTCCACGATGACCGGGCGGTCGAAGTGAGAGCCCAGGATCGTCTCGTGCGGGGCGCCCAGGTCGTCGCCCCACGCCACGGGCTGCACGTCCGCCTGCACGTTGTCGGGCAGGTCGCCCGCCTCGATATGCCCCCGCACGATCTCCAGCGCCTCGGTGTACGTGACGCGCGGGTAGTTCCCCTCGGCGGCCCCAGCCAGCCTCGAAACGTCGCGCCCCAGCAGCTCCAGTTCTGCCGGGCACTCCTCCAGCACCCGCCGCACGATAAAGCTCACCAGCCGCTCCTGCAGGGCCATGTTCTCGGCGTGGTTGCCCGGCGCGACCTCCGGCTCCACCATCCAGAACTCCAGCAGGTGCCGCCGCGTCTTGGACTTCTCGGCGCGGAAGGTCGGCCCGAAGGTGTAGACCTTGCCAAAGGCCAGCGCACCTGCCTCGGCGTGCAGCTGGCCCGTCTGCGAGAGGTACGCCTTGTCCTCCCCGAACAGGTCGATCTCGAACAGCTCGGTCGTGCCCTCGGCGGCGTTGGGCGTGAAAAAGGGCGCGTCGAACCGCACGAAGCCCTCGCCGTGAAAGAAGTCCACCACCGCCCGCTGCACGCAGTCGCGCACCCGCAGGGCCGCCCAGGGCCGCCGGTGCCGCAGCCACAGGTGCCGCTGGTCAAGCAGAAACTCGATCCCGTGCTCCTTCGGCGTGATGGGATACTCGCCCCGGTTCTCCGCGACGGGGGAGAGGTCCCGCACCGCGAGTTCCACCCCGCCCGGCGCCCGCTCGTCCGCCCGGACCTCGCCCACCAGCGTGACCGCCTGCTCCTGGGTGAGCCGCTTGGCTGCCCCGAACACTTCTTCGGGCACGTCATTCCTGAACACCGTCGCCTGCACGAAGCCCGTGCCGTCGCGCAGTTTCAGAAACTGGATCTTGCCCTTGCCGCTCTTGTCGGTCAGCCAGGCGTGAACGGTCACCGTCTCGCCCACATGCTGCCGCAGGTCCCCAATGCTGCTCGTCAAAGTCACGAGGGGAAGTATAGGGGCGAGACGGTGACCCCCTGAAAAGGGAGAGCCGATCCCAGGCAGGCAAAAAATTCACGACCAGATTTATCGTGAAACTAATCACTTGTAACTGCAGCAAGAAGGGGAGGCGGACCTCCCCATCCTCTCACTCCAGCTATTCCAGCGCCGCCAGCATCCCCAGCACGTCCCCTACCCCCAGGCTCGCGCCGCCGACGAGCGCCCCATTCACGTTGGGCTGCCCGCAGATGGACGCGACGTTGTCGGGCTTGACGCTGCCGCCGTACAGCACGCGCAGGCCGTCCGCGAGGTCGCCGTACCGCTCGCGCAGGGCCCCCCGGATGGCCGCCGCCAGTTCCTCGGCGTCCCCGGCGGTGGCCGTCCTGCCGGTGCCGATGGCCCAGACGGGTTCGTAGGCGACCACGACGCGCTCGTCCACGCCCTCCAGGCTGCCGCGCAGTTGCGCCAGCGTGTACGCCACGTGCTCGCCGCGTTCGCGCACGTCCAGGCCCTCGCCCACGCACACGATGGGGGTCAGCCCGTGCGCCTGCGCCTGCCGCGCCTTGGCCGCCACGGCCGCGTCGGTCTCGCCGTGGTACTCGCGGCGCTCGGAGTGGCCCACGATGACGTAGGTGCACTCGGCGTCGCGCAGCATCGCCGCGCTGATCTCGCCCGTGTAGGCGCCGGACTCGTGGGCGCTGACATCCTGCCCGCCGATGTCCACGCCGCCGGGCAGGGCTTCCTTCAGCCCGTAGAGGCTGATCGCCGGGGCCATCACCGCCACCTCGGCCTTGCCCCGGCGGTACTCCCCGGCCAGCTCACGGCCCCAGGCGCGGGCCTCGGTGGGGGTCTTGTTCATCTTCCAGTTCAGGGCCAGCAGCGTGCGCGGGCCTGCAGGTGAAGCGGTCATTTCATCGCCTCCACACCGGGCAGCGCCTTGCCTTCCAGCAGTTCCAGGCTCGCGCCGCCGCCCGTGCTGATGTGGTCAATCTGTTCGGCGCGGCCACTCTGGTTGATCGCGCTGACCGAATCACCGCCACCCACCACCGTGTAGGCCTGATTCTTAAGGCCCGCGACCGCCGCCGCGACCGCGTTCGTGCCCGCCGCGAACGCCCCGAACTCGAACACGCCCATCGGGCCGTTCCAGAAGACCGTCCTCGCGCCCCGGAGCGCCTCGGCATACGCCCGCACCGTATCCGGGCCGATATCCAGGCCCATCCAGCCGTCGGGAATCGCGTCGGCGGGGACGACCCGCGTCGCCGCGTCGGCGGCGAACCGGTCGGCCGCCACCGCATCGGTCGGAAGCATCAGCTTCGCGCCGTACCCGTCCAGCAGCCCACGGGCGTACTCCACCTGATCGTCCTCCACCAGGCTGCCCCCGATCCTTCCGCCCCGCGCCTTGATAAAGGTGAACATCATCCCGCCGCCGATCAGCATCCGGTCGACCTTGGGCAGCAGCCGCTCGATCACCCTGATCTTGTCGCTCACCTTCGCCCCGCCGATGATCACCACGTAGGGCGACTCGGGATCTTCCGTCAGCCGCGAGAGGGCCTCCACCTCGCGCTGAAGCAGCCGCCCCGCCGCGTGCGGGAGCAGCGCCGCCACCCCGCTCACCGACGCGTGGGCGCGGTGGGCGCTCCCGAAGGCGTCGAGCACGAAGGCGTCGCCCAGCCGGGCAAAGCGCCCCGCCAGGCCGGGGTCGTTCTTCTCCTCGCCCGCCTCGAAGCGCACGTTTTCCAGCAGGGCGACCTCGCCGGGCTGCAACGCCTGCACCGCCTCCAGCGTCTCGTCACTGCCGGGCAGGCTGGCGATGAAGCGCACCGGCCGCCCCAGTTCCTCCTCCAGCACGGGGGCGACCGGAGCGAGACTGTACTTCTCCTCCGGGCCGTTCTTGGGCCGCCCGAAGTGGCTCATCAGCACGAGGCTCGCGCCGCCGTCCAGCAGCTCACGCAGCGTGGTCAGGCTCGCCGTGACGCGGGTGCGGTCCTGCACCGCGCCGTCCCCCACCGGCACGTTGTAATCCACCCGCACCAGGACGCGCCCGCCCTGGACATTCAGTTGCTCGAGGGTCTGCATATGTTTCTCTCCTTGAAAGCTTCGGCCGCCAGCCGTCAGCCTGGCAAGCTGAGTGCTGACGGCCGACCGTGGGGCGGTTTTAGACGCCCTTCTCCTGCACCAGTTCCACCAGGTCCGCGATGCGGCTGGAGTAGCCCCACTCGTTGTCGTACCACGAGAAGAACTTGACCAGATTGCCCATCGCCATCGTCAGGCCGCCGTCGATGATCGCCGAGTGCGGGTTGCCCACGATGTCCTGCAGCACGATGGGGTCTTCCGTGTACTCGATGATCCCCTTGTGGCTGCCCTCCGCCGCCTGCCGGAACACCGCGTTGACCTCGTCGGCGGTCACGTCGCGGCCCAGGATGACCACCACGTCGCTGATCGAGCCGACCGGGGTGGGCACCCGCAGCGAGGTGCCGTCGAAGCGGCCCCTGAGCTTGGGGTACACCTGCGAGACGGCCTTGGCCGCGCCCGTGGAGGTCGGGATGATGTTCACGGCAGCGGCGCGGGCGCGGCGCAGATCCTTGTGCGGGAGGTCCAGCACGCGCTGGTCGTTGGTGTAGCTGTGGACGGTGGTCATGATCGCCTTCTCGATGCCGAAGGCCTCGTCCAGCAGCTTCATGGGCGCGCCCAGCGAGTTGGTCGTGCAGCTCGCGTTGGAGATGATGTGGTGGTTCGCGGGGTCGTACTCCCCCTCGTTGACGCCCAGCACGATGGAGAAGTCCTCGTTCTTGGCGGGCGCGGTGATCAGCACCTTCTTCGCGCCGCCCGCGAGGTGCTTGCCCGCGCCCTCGCGGTCGGTGAAGATGCCCGTCGACTCGATCACGATGTCGGCGCCCAGCTCGCCCCACTTGATGCTGGCGGGATCACGCTCGGCCAGGGCATGGACCCTCTTGCCGTTGACGGTCAGGCTCTCCTCGTCGTACTCCACGGTGCCGTTAAAGCGCCCGGCGGTCGAGTCGTACTTGAGCAGGGTCGCCAGCGTCTTGTTGTCGGTGAGGTCGTTGATCGCCACGACGTCGATGCCGCGCTCGACCAGGATGCGGAAGACCAAGCGCCCGATGCGGCCGAAGCCGTTGATGCCTACTTTCATGGTGATGCCTCCTCGTGAACCGGCGGCCGCCCGCCCCTCGCGGACGCGCCACGCCACCCACAAATGTAACCCACCCCCGCCGGCCCGGCCCGGGTGAGGGCTCGACGCCGAAGGAAGGGTGAACCTGGGGAGAGGAGGCCGCCCGACCGCCCGGACTACGGCGCCGCGAGGGTAAAGGTCACGCCCACCGTCACGCTGTCGCTGCTGCCGGGGTAACGCACGCCGAAGTCGGAGGGGTCGAACTTGAACTGGGTGCTCACCTCCACCCGCCCGCCCCGCAGGGTGGCCTTGATCGGCACCGTCAGCGGCCGGGTGGTCGCCTTGACCGTCAAGCGCCCGGTGGCCGTGGTGTCCAGGGTCTGCCCCTCCAGCAAGCGCCCGCCCGTCAGTCCCTCCAGCACGAAGGTGGCGTTGGGGTAGCGTGCGGTGTTCAGCGCGACCTCACCCTGCGCGTGCCGGTCGCGCAGGCCGATCCCGGTCTTCAACGCGCTCAGCGGCACCGTCACGCGGCCCCGCGTCGCCGCGAGGTCGGCCGGGTCGAGCTGCACCTGCGCCGTCACGCCCGCGATGGTCCCCCGCACCGTCACGACCCGCACCCGGTGCTCGAAAGTCGCGTTGCCGCCCGCCGCCGCGTAGGGCCGGGGCGCGGCGACGGCCAGCCCTGCCAGCATCAGTCCCAGCAGTCCCGCCGCCACCCCGCCTGAGCGCGTCATGCCCCCATGCTGCCCGCGTCCCGCCGCGCGTTCTGTAGCCCTTCGTGGAAAGTCGCGGAGAGTCCGCCGCCCGCGCCCCTTCCCCCCCGCCTCATCCCCGCCGGAGCGGGCCGTATCATGCCCCCCATATGGCGCATTCCCTCCTGGTGATGAAGTTCGGCGGCACCAACATGCAGGGCGCGGCGGCGATCCGCCACAGCGCCTCCCTGGCGGCCCGGTCCACCCGGGGGGGCGTGAGGGTGGTCGTGGTCGTCTCCGCGATGGCGGGCGTGACCAACGGGCTGCTGCGGCTCGCGGAGGCCGCGCAGGGCGGCGACATCGCCTCCGCCAACGACGAGATCGCCGCGATGCGCACCCGCCACTTCACGGCCGCGCAGGACCTCGGCGCGGCCCCCGACTCGGCCGCCGTGCGCGAGATCCGCGAGCTGCACGAGACGCTGCGGCAGGCCGTCTACGGCGTCTACCTCCTGCGCGAACTCACGCCGCGCAGCCGCGACCTGATCGTGGCCTTCGGCGAGCGCCTCTCCGCGCCGCTGATGGCCCTGGCGCTCTCGGGGCAGGGAATCCAGGCCCACCACCTCACCGGGGGGCAGGCGGGGATCATGACCGACGCGCATTTCGGCAACGCCCGGCCCCTCCCCGGCAGCTACGAGCGCACCCGCGACCGCCTCGGCGGGCTGCTCGACGCCGGCATTACCCCGGTCGTCGCGGGCTTCATGGGCGAGAACGAGGAGGGGGCGATCACCACCCTGGGGCGCGGCGGCACCGACTTCTCGGCCACCATCATCGGCAAGGCGCTGCACGCCGACGAGGTCTGGGCCTGGAAGGACGTGGACGGCGTGATGAGCGCCGATCCCCGCGTCGTCCCCGACGCCCGCAACATCGAGCGCCTCAGCTACGGCGAGGTGATGGAGCTCGCCTACTTCGGGGCCAAGGTGCTGCACCCCCTCGCAGTCACGCCCCTGCAGGAAAGCGGCATCCCCCTGCGGGTCAAGAGTGCGGCCGACCCCGACTTTCCCGGCACGCTCGTCGGGGCCGAGCCGGACGGGGACGCCGCGCACCCCGTCAAGGCGGTCACGGCCATCCGGGGCGTCAGCCTGATCAACGTGACCGGGGCGGGCGTCCTGGGCGTGCCCGAGGTCGTCGCCAGCCTGTTCGCCGCCATCGCCCGCGAGAACATCACCCTGCTGATGGTGTCCCAGAGCAGTTCCATGAGCAACGTCTCGCTGGCCGTCCAGAGCGCCGACGCCCGCCGCACCCTCGCGGCCCTGCGCGGCGGCATGACGGGCGAACTGAAGGTCGAGGAGCAGCCCGGCGTGGCGGTCCTCGCCATCGTGGGGGCCGGGATGCGCGGCCAGAAGGGCGTGGCGGCCCGCCTCTTTTCCGCCCTCGCCAGTGAGGACGTGAACATCCTGATGATCAGCCAGGGCTCCTCCGAGCTGAACATCAGCGTCGCCATCGACGCCGCCGAGGTGGACACGGCCACCCGCGCCGTCCACGCGGCCTTCGGCCTGGGCGAGCGGGCCGGGGCACCGGCCTAGCCCCGCCTGCGCC
>NZ_JASNGB010000124.1 GCF_030271215.1 Deinococcus rhizophilus
GTGGTAGCGGGCCACCGCCTCCTCCATCCCCGGCGCGAGGACACCCGGCAGGGTCAGCGGCGCGGTCAGCAGCGACGCGAACTCGGCCTCGGCGCGGCCCGCCGCCCGCAACCGCTCGCGGCCCTGGGGGTACTGGTTCAGGAAGCCCACCAGTTGCTCGTGCTCGGCGGCGGCCGGGGCGGGGTCGGGCCAGGGAAGGTCCTGCACCCCGAACCCGGCAGCGGGCAGGGCGTCGCGCAGTGGGTGGTCCGGATCGGGACCGCTGCCCCACAGCACCTCCCGCACCTCCAGAAAGCGCAGCGCCTCCACCAGCGTGCCCGCATTGAGCTGGGGGTGCAGCCGCCACAGGTCGCCCAGATCCGGCAGCAGCACCAGGCTCACGCCTCCACCCGTGCGCCGCGCCGCGCCAGGGCCTCCGGGAATCGGTCGGGGTCGGCAGGGGTCAGGCAGTGTGTCCGGCCGCCGGACTCCAGCAGCACCCCGCCACTGTTGCGGGTGGCCGCCGCCCGCACCCGCCGCACCGCCGGGTCCGGCCCGAAGGTGAAGTGCCCGGTCAGATCACCCGGTAGCCTGGTCCCGAAGGTCTGCGGGGCCAGCCCGAAACCCAGCCCGGTCAGCAGGGCTGCGGCGAGGAGTTCCGGGTGGGGCAGCGCCCGGCCCCCGTCGGGGAGAAAGGCCGCTCCGGCCAGCAGCAGCGGCACCCCCAGCGTCACGGGGCGCAGCGCGGGAGGGGCCTCGGCGGGGGCCAGTGGCACGGGGGTGGACATGGGGACAGTCTAGGGCCAGGGGGCCGGGCGCCGCCCCGCGCCGGACCCTCCCGGAAGGCGTACACTGAGAGACTTCTCACCTCATCCGGGAGGTCACCATGAAGGGTCTTGCCACTGGACGCCCGTCCCGCCGCCCTGTTCCTGTCCGGCCCCTGCTGTGGCTCGCCGCCCCCCTCGCGGTCGCGGCGCCCGTGCTGGCCGCCGTGGGTCAGCAGGCCCCGCCCGGCCCGTCCCCGGCGACCGCGCTGAGGCTGAAGTACAGCGCTCCCAGCGCAGCGCGGGGGCAAAACCTCGCGGCGAGTTGCCAGGGGTGCCACGGAGCGCGGGGCATGAGCACCACTCCCAGCACGCCCCGGCTCGCGGGGCAGCACGCGGGCTACGTGCGCTTCCAGCTCGCCGCCTTCCGGGCGAAGCTGCGGCCCAGCCCGGTCATGCAGGGCGTGGCGGCGCGGCTCACCGACCAGAACATCGCCGACCTCGCGGCCTACTTCGCGGCCCAGCCGGTCGGCCCGGCGTGGCCAGGCGGCAACGCGGCGCTGCGGGCGCGGGGCGAGGCCCTCTTTCAGCAGGGAGACGCCCCCCGCAACGTCATCGCCTGCGCGATCTGCCACGGGGCGGACGGGCGGGGCAACGAGCGGCTGGGCGTCGCCAGCGTGACGCACCAGTCGCCGGGCTACGCCCTGGCCGTGCTGCGCGAGCTGAAGAACGCGCCGTCCTTCGGCGGCATCATCCACCCGGAAGCCATGCGGATCGCCCTGCGGCCCCTGAACGACAACGAGTTGCGGGCCCTGGCCGAGTACGTCAGCCGGATGCCCTGAGCAGTGGCGCAGGCCGTTCTGCCTCCTCCCAACGTGGCGTGACCAAAGCGTGACGCGCAGGACGAGAAAAGCTCCTCTCCCCTTGCGTGCGGGGAATGCACGGCAACGCCCCACGCGGCCATGAAACTGTCCACGCCACTGCTGACCTGGATTCCGGCTGGACCGTGACGGAACCTACCCACTCCGGGCAGCGCGAGCAGGAAAAGCAGGAAAAGAAGGTCGCCGGGAAAGGAGGTCTCATCGTACCCGCACCGCCTTGCTCGCGGGCTGCCCCCGCACCCAGGCCACGAACCGGCGCACGTCCTCATGGCCCAGCAGGGCCTCCACACTGGAGTAGTCGCCCGCCAGTTCCGCATTGCTGAAGGTCCAGTGCAGGAACTTGTGGCAGGCCGGGCACAGCCGCGCGGTGGGCAGCGCGTGAATCTTGACTCCCTGCCGCCGCCCCTGCGACTTCGGGACAAGGTGGTGCTCGGTCAGCACCGGGGTCGCTCGCCCGCACAGGGCGCAGCTCTCGGGCGTGCGGGGCAAGGGGGGCCAGTTGGACTCGGGACGGCGGCGGGCCACCGGGCGATGATGGCGCCTGGGGCAGCGGTCGACCGGGTGGGCCGTTACGAGGGGGCAGGCGGAAGGGGGGTGCCACGCAGCGGGAGCCGGGGCGTCAGCCCCGGCCCCCACGGTCTGCCGCCCAGCTACAGCTTCGTCAGTGACGGGTACTTGCGGATCGCCTCGTCTTCCGAGAGGAACTCGCCCTCCGCGTCGGGGCTCCAGACCACCTCGGCGCGGATCAGGTCGCCGGGAGCGACCGCGCCCATGGCCGACAGGGCGGCGCGGGCTTCCGCAGCGGTGGTCACGCCCGCCGGGGGCAGGTTGCCCAGGCTGTGGGCCGCCACCGCGATGGTCACGGCGAGGTAGAGGTCGGTGCCGTCCGGCCCAAAAGTGTAGTCACTGCGCTGCTCGAAGCCGGTGTTCACGTCCCGGTTCTGGTAGTTGCTGGTGGTCTGCACCGTGAAGGCGGAGCGGGCCTCGGTGGCCCAGGTGCCCACCTGGCTGTCGGCCGAGGCTGCCGGGCCCTGTGCCCGCTGCACCTCGCCGTACACCCAGCGGTCAGGGCGGCGCAGCAGCACCAGGGCGGCTTCCTGCAACATGCGGGCCAGCCCCTCGTTGGTGTCGGGGTCGCCGGAACGCGCCACCCGCTGCAGGTCGCGCTTGACCTCGTCGCCCTCGGCGAGCAGCAGCTGCACGCTCACGGCCTGCGCGGTCCCGCTGAGGCTGCCCGCACCGCTCAGCCCGCGTGCCCCGCCCGCCATGCTGCGGCGCATGAAGCCCAGCACACTCATCATCACGAAGCCGAACATCAGCAGCCCGATGATCCCGAAGCCCCCGCCCCCGCCGACGGCGCCCGGCCCGAAGCCGCCCCCGCCGATGATGATCGGGCCGGAGTACCCGCCGCCATAGCCCCCGCCGTACCCGCCTCCGTAGCCTCCGCCCCCGCCAAAGCTTCCCCCACCGCCGCTGCTGCCCCCACCAAAGCCCCCGCCGCTGCTGCTGCCGCCAAAGCCGCCGCCCGACTGTGCCGCCGCCTCCCCCAGCAGCGTCAGGGCAGCGACCGCGAGGAGCAGCGCGGCAAGGAGGAGCGCCGCCCGCAGGGGACTTCTGGCAGGCGACAGACCAGCGTGGTTCGGCCCAGCTTCTTTCAGCATGGGGGCAGTCTAGGACGGGGCGCGGGGGCGTGGCCCGCGCCACCCCCTTACACTGCCCCCATGAACGCCGCTCCCCTGCCCCCCCTGACCCTGACCCCCGACGAGTGGGACGCGTTTCTGGCCCGCCTCTACGAGCGCGGCGAGCGGCTGGACGTGCGCGTTCCCGGCGAGACCTATCCTCCCGAGGAGGACGTGGACCCCTACGTCCTGAGCGCCCACGCCGAGGCCCTGCGCAGCGGCGAGGTGGACGGCGACGTGTGGGGCACCCTGGAAGACATCGAGGAGACGGCCGACGACGAGGAGCAGGCGTGGGCCAGGGTCGTCGCCTTTTACCTGGGCCGGGGGTGCGTGCTGCTGCGCGTGACCGGCACCGGGGAACCGGAGGAATGGCTGCTGGAAGAGGGCCTGGCGCGGCGCCTGGGCTTGATGCCCGGCGCGGCGGGGTGAAACTGGACTGATGCCCCCCTCATCCGCTCATGAGAGGCCGCGGCCTAGGCTGGGTTCATGTNGGCGCGGCGGGGTGAAACTGGACTGATGCCCCCCTCATCCGCTCATGAGAGGCCGCGGCCTAGGCTGGGTTCATGTCGCACAACAGTCACTTTCCTACCAAACGCCTCCTGCTGCTGGGCGCTCTGATCGGCGCCGGGGCCTACTACCTCAGCCGGGAGCAAAACCGCAAGGCGCTGGACGCCAAGCTCGCCGACCTCGGCCTCAAGGACGCCGCCGAGAATGTCGGCGAGAAGGTCAGCCAGGGCTGGGAGAAGACCAAGGACGCCGCCGCCAGTGCCGGAAACGTGATCGCGGACAAGGCCGGGGAGGTCAAGGAAGCGGCCGAGCAGGGGGGCATGCAGGCCGGAATGGACAAGGCCGGGGAGGTGGCGGGCGAGGCCGGAGTCGCCGTGAAGGGCGCCGCCGCCGAGGCCAGGGACGCTGCCCGTGACGTGGCCGACACTGCCAAGCGCGAGGGCCAGGACGTGGGCAGCGAACTCAAGGACGCCGCCAGGGACGCCCGGCGGGACGCGCAGAAGACCGTGGACCAGGCCAAGGACACCGCACAGAACAAGGCGCAGGAGCTCAGGCGCGACGCCCAGCAGACCGCCGGACAGGTGAAGGCCGACGCGAAGGACGCCGCTCAGGGCGCGAAGACGGCTGCCCAGCAGACTGCCGCCCAGGTTGGCGCTGCCGCCAGGAACACCGCCGCCGAGGTGAAGGCCGGAGCGAATCAGGCGGCCGCGCAGGTGGAGAACAAGGCCGGGGAGGCCAGGCAGGGCGTCCAGAACACCGCTGATCAGGCGCGGAACGCTGCGCAGGACACGAAGCAGAACGCGGGGCAGGCCGGGACCCAGGCCAAAGCTGATGCCGAGGACGGCGCCAGCGACATGCAGCGCCTCGTGCAGCAGGCCCTGGACGAGACGAAAAAGGCCTCCGACGACGTTCGCGCTGACGTGAAGGACGCCAACCGCAAGATGTGACCCCCCGTCCCCCTGGGACACTGGAAAGCCTCCCCACGCGGGAGGTTTTCTCTTGCCTCGCCGTGGCCCCGGCCTGACCGTGAGCCCTGCCCCGGCTCCGCTTCCCCGCCCCCGCTAGACTCCCCCCATGACGCGCAGGGACGCCGACCCCACCACGCAGGGGCGCACGCAAACGCTGGAACGCACCCAGACCCAGCGGCCCCGGCTGTACCGGGTGCTGCTGCTCAACGACGACTACACGCCGATGGAGTTCGTGGTGATGGTGCTGGAGCGCCACTTCCGCAAGGCGGAGCAGGAGGCCCAACTGATCATGCTGGCGGTCCACCACAAGGGGCAGGGGGTCGCCGGGGTGTACACCCGCGACGTGGCCGAGACCAAGGTCGCGCAGGTGACGGCCGAGGCCCGGCAGCACGGCTACCCGCTGCGGCTGGTGGCCGAGCCGGAGGCCGAATCGTGATCGGCGACCACCTGCAAGTCACCCTGGGCCGCGCCGCCGACTACGCGCGGGAGGCCGGGCACGAGTACGTCACGCTGGAGCACCTGCTGCTGGCCCTGACCCACGACCCGGAGGCGCGGGAGGCCCTGCTGGCGGTCGGCGCCGACGTGGAGCGGCTGCGCGACGATCTGCACGAGTTGCTGGACGGGCTGGAGAGTACGGAGGACACCGAACCCGACTTCACGCTGGGCGTTCACCGGGTGGTCCAGGGCGCGGTGCTGCAACTGCACGCCAGCGGCAGGGGCGGCGAGCAGGCCGACGGCGCCCGCGTGCTGGCCGAGCTGCTGGAGGAGGAGGACTCGCCCGCCCGCGCCGCGCTGGAGGCGCAGGGGGTGACCCGGCTGGACGTGCTCGCCTACGTGTCGCACGGGGCGGCGAAGGTCGCCGGACGCGAGCGCGAACGCCGGGCGGCCGGGGTGGACGGCGAGCCCGAAGCCGAGGCGAGCGGCGAGCAAGACCCGCTGGAGGCCTACGCGACCGACCTCACGGCGCAGGCGAGGGCGGGCGAGTTCGACCCGGTGATCGGGCGCGAGCCCGAGCTGGAGCGCACCGTTCACATCCTGGCCCGCCGTGCCAAGAACAATCCGGTCCTGGTGGGCGAACCCGGTGTGGGCAAGACCGCGCTGGCCGAGGGGCTGGCGCAACGGGTGGCGGACGGACAGGCGCCGGGCTTCCTGCGGGGCGCCTCCGTCTACGCGCTGGACCTCGGGGCGCTGCTCGCCGGAACGCGCTACCGGGGCGACTTTGAGCAGCGGCTCAAGGCCGTACTCGCCGCGCTGGACGGGCAGAACGCGGTCCTCTTTATCGACGAACTGCACACGCTGGTGGGGGCCGGGGCCACCGAGGGCGGCAGCGTGGACGCGGCGAACCTGCTCAAGCCTGCGCTGGCGCGGGGCAAGCTGCGGGTGCTGGGGGCCACCACGCCCGCCGAGCTGCGCCACCTCGAGCGCGACCGGGCGCTGTGGCGGCGCTTTCAGACGGTGGACGTGCCCGAGCTGTCGGAGGAAGACGCCCTCGCCATCCTGCGTGGGCTGGCGCCGGGGTACGCCGCGCACCACGGGGTCACGTACGCGGACGCGGCGCTCTCGGCGGCCGTCCGCTTATCCAACCGGCATCTGCGCGACCGTTTCCTGCCCGACAAGGCGATCGACGTGCTGGACGAGGCGGGGGCGGCCCGCTCCTCGGCCGGGCAGGGCGGTGAGATCGGGGAGACGGACATCGAGGCGACGGTCGCGCGGATGGCCCGCGTGCCCGTCGGCGCGGTGAAGGCCGAGGAAGTGCAGTCGCTCGCCACGCTGGAGGCCGATCTGGGAGCCCGCGTGTTCGGGCAGGACGCCGCCGTGGCAGCGGTCGCCAGCGCCGTCAAGCTGGCCCGCGCCGGGCTGCGCGACCCCCAGAAGCCGCAGGGGGCCTTCCTCTTCGCGGGGCCAACCGGGGTGGGCAAGACCGAGCTGGCGCGGGCGCTGGCGGACCGGCTGGGCGTGGAGCTGCTGCGCTTCGACATGAGCGAGTACCAGGAGGCGCACACGGTGGCGCGGCTGGTGGGGGCGCCTCCCGGCTATGTGGGCTTCGACCAGGGTGGCCTGCTCACCGACGCGGTGGCGAAGCACCCGCACGCCGTGCTGCTGCTCGACGAGATCGAGAAGGCACACCCCGACGTGTACAACCTGTTCCTGCAACTGATGGACCACGGCACCCTGACCGACCACACCGGCAAGAAGGTGGACGGGCGCGGCCTGCTGATCGTGTACACCACGAACGCGGGCGCTGCCGACGCCAGCCGCCCCGCCCTGGGCTTCTCGCGCGAGGGCCGCGCGGGCGAGGAGGCGGAAGCGGTCAAACGCACCTTCAGCCCCGAGTTCCGCAACCGGCTGGACGCCGTGATCCACTTCCGGCCCCTCTCGCGGGAAGTTATGGGACACGTCGTGGACAAGTTCCTGAGGCAACTGGAGACGCAGCTCGCCGAGCGCGGCGTCGCGCTGACCGTCACGCCCGCCGCCCGCGCCCGGCTCGCGCTGCTGGGCTACGACCCGCAGATGGGGGCGCGTCCCCTGGCCCGGGTGATCGAGGAACGGGTCAAGCGCCCGCTGGCCGACGAGCTGCTGTTCGGGCGCCTCAGCGGCGGCGGCGCGGTGACGGTGGACGCGGACGGCGAGGGCTTCAGCTTCCGCTGACCCATTCCCAGGCGGGCAGGTCCCCGCACAGCACTTCCAGAAGGTGCGTGCCCGACGCGATCAGGAGGTGGCGGTAGCGCGGACGGCGGCGCTGGGTCTGCCACTGGGCGTCCTGCTGGCGGGCGATCTCCGCTTGCGCCCCGGCCCACTGCTCCGGGGTGGGAGGCTGGGGACCGGACCAGAAGAAGTCCGAACTGCTTCCGGTGTCCTCGGGCCGGGCATCCTGCGGGAAGAAGCGCCCGGTCAGCTTCAGGTGCGGGTTGCGGGCCCGTTCGCGCTCGCTGACGGCGACCGGTACGCCATAGGGAGGAAACGTGTCCGTGTTGTTGTTCTCCTCCAGCATCTCCGTGATCCAGGGGCTGGGGTCGTTGACCACCTCGTACAGCAGGGCGGCTGGGAGTCCCTGCCGCACCGGGTGGAAGGTGCCGAACGGTCCCGCGTAAAACTCGTCGCAGCTTTCCAGCGCGAAGACCGCGTTGGAACGGTGGATATGGCCCTCCCAGCGGCTTTCCCAGGTCAACCGCAACAGGCGCGAGTGGTGGCGGGGATCGGGGCCGCCATCCGGTCCTTCCTGCCAGGGGTCCGCCTCCGAGGCCCGGTAGAACTCGTCCGCGAGGTCCACGGTCAGGGTGCCCCGGGCGTGGTTCAGCTCGGTGCGGAGGATAGAAGTCCACTTGCCGGGAGAGGAGCGCACAGCCTCCAGCAGCCCCTCGTCGGGCCAGAGGGCGAAGCGGGCCTGAGCGAAACGGGCGTGTCGGGCCATGGCCCAGGCTAAGGCCGCGCTGCCCGCCACCGCGCCCGCAGCCGTTCCGGACGCAGGCCGTAGGCGGTGATATACCCCGGCACGCCCTGCAAGCCGGGCACCCCCTGAAGCAGCCGCAGCAGCAGGGTGGGGCCGTGCAGCGGCTGGGCCCCGTCCAGGCCCTCGACCTCCCGTTCCTCGATCACCTGCTGGGCTTGCAGGGCGGCGATCTGCCACCCCCGCTGGCCCTGCACGCGGGCGAGGTGCCGGGGCCGGGGCCGCCCGGCGCGGAGGGGACCGCACAGCACGTTGGCGGCCGCGACCGCGTCCTGTACGGCCATGTTGATGCCCAGCCCGCCGACGGGCGAGATGGGGTGTGCCGCGTCACCGATCAGCAGCAGGCCGGGCCGCCACCAGCGCCGCACGCGGGCGACCTCCACGGCGAGGAGGTGCAGGTCGCGCCA
>NZ_JASNGB010000125.1 GCF_030271215.1 Deinococcus rhizophilus
CGCCGGGGCGGAAGCGCTGGCGCGGGCCGAGGCGGCCTTGCGGGAGGCGCAGGCGGGCGGCGGCCACCGGGTCGAGGTGGCGCCGGGCTGACGGCTGACCCCCGCTGTGCATTGACACGGCCCCGGCTTCCAGCGTCCAATGCGGGCATCATGAAACGCTTCCAGCAGATGGGGCGTGTGGGCGCTCTGGCGGCCCTCACCCTGACCCTCGCGGCCTGCGGCACCCTGAACACCCCGAACCCCTCCCGTGGCATGGACACCGACTGGCGTGACGACGCGATCTATTTCGCGCTGACCGACCGCTTCCAGAACGGCAACCCGGCCAACGACAACGGCGCGAACCGGAATGCCGGGGACCGCGCCGACCGGACCAATCCGCTCGCGTGGCACGGCGGCGATTTCGCGGGCCTGAAGGCGAAGATCGAGGAAGGGTACTTCAAGCGGATGGGCTTCACGGCGATCTGGATCAGCCCGGTCGTCGTGCAGGTGCCCGCCATCGAGGCGGGGTCGGGACCGCACCAGGGCCGCCCCTTCGCGGGCTACCACGGCTACTGGGCCGAGGACTTCTTCAAGGTCGATCCGCACTTCGGGGCCCTGGACGAGTACAAGGACCTGATCCGCACCGCCCACCGCAACGACCTCAAGATCCTGCAGGACGTGGTCGTGAACCACGCGGGCTACGGGGCGAAGCTGGTCACCGAGAAACCCGACTGGTTCCGAACGGGCGAGGAGTGCGGCGAGGACGACGTGACGACGTGCCTCGCCGGGCTGCCCGACTTCCGGCAGGAGGTCCCCGAGGTCACCCGTTACCTCAACGACTTCGTGAGCTACTGGCAGCGCGAGACGGGCATCGACGGCCTGCGGATCGACACCATGAAGCACGTCCCCGACGCGTACTGACGGCAGTTTTTCGCGGCGGGTGGCGCAGGCGACCCCCGCAAGCTGTGGTCGGTGGGCGAGATTTTCGACCCCAGTCCGGCGCGGCTGGCGCACTTCATGAACGACCTCGGGGCGCCCAGCGTGTTCGACTTTCCGCTGTATTTCGCCATCAAGGACCAGCTCTCGACCCCGAACGGGGACCTGGGGCGGGTGGCCGACGTGTTCGCGCAGGACGGCGCCTACCGCGACCCCACCCGGCTGACCACCTTCGTGGACAATCACGACGTGCGGCGCTTCGTGAGCGAGGTGCAGGCCAAGGGCGGCAGTGCCGCGCAGGCCGCCGAGCGCCTCGACCTCGCCCTGAGCCTGATCTACACCTCGCGCGGCACGCCCAGCGTCTACCAGGGCACCGAGATCGCGCAAGCCGGTCTAGGCGACCCCTACGACCACCCGGCGGGCCAGAGCAACCGCGAGGACATGAACTTCGCGGCCCTGGCGGGAAGCACGCTCGACGAGCGCCTGGGCGCCCTGGCCGCCGCCCGGCAGAAGTACCCGGCCCTCACGCGCGGCGCCCAGCAGGAGCTGTGGCGTCCCAATGGGGGTGCCCCCGTGCTCGCCTACCGCCGGGTGCTGGGCGGCGAGCGGCCCGTCGTGGTGGTGCTGAACAACGGAGACACGCCCCTCGACCTCGCCACGTTGCCGGGCGGCGGCATTCCCCTGCTGGGCACCTTCGGGGCGGGGGCACTGACGGAGATCACCGGGCGCACCTCCGACCTGCGGGTCGAGGGCGGGCGGCTGGTGGGCACCGTGCCCGCCCGCGCGGCGCTGGCGGTGGCGGGCACGGCGGGCAGTGCGGGCACCGTCAATGCCCGGCTCCCTGAGGTGAGCGGCGTGACCGCGCGGGCCGGGGACGGCGCCGCCGAACTGCGCTGGACGGCCCCCACCGACCCCGCCGTCACGGGGTACCGGGTCTATGCCCGCACCGGCAGCGGCGCCGAGCGGCTGCTGAACTTCGCCCCGCTGGGGCGCGAGCAGACGACCTACCTGGTGCGCGGGCTCGCCAACGACCAGCAGACGACCTTCCGGGTGGTCACGGTGGACGCCGCCGGAGCCGAGAGCCGGGGCGTGACGGTGGCCGCCACCCCCAGCGCGAACAACACCGTCCAGGTCACCTTCACGGTGGACGCCCGCAGCCAGGGCAACGGTCCCATCGAGCTGCGGCGCTTCGACACCGGGCAGCAGGTCGAGTACCCCATGACCCAGACCGGGCGGGGCATCTGGAAGACCGACATCGAGCTGCCCCTCTTCCGCGAGATCAAGTTCAAGTTCGGGAGTGACCACCCCGGCGCGAGGAACAGCGGCTACGAGGGACCCGACCAGCCCGACCGCTCCTACGTGGTGGGCACGGCGGGGAACAGCTACAGCGGCACCTACGACTTCATCTCCCGGCCCGTGCCCGGCGCCGTGATCGAGGGCCGCGTGACGGGTGGGGGGNGGGCACGGCGGGGAACAGCTACAGCGGCACCTACGACTTCATCTCCCGGCCCGTGCCCGGCGCCGTGATCGAGGGCCGCGTGACGGGTGGGGGGCAGGGGCTGGAGGGGGCGCTGGTGGAAGCCACCTCCGCCGACCCGAAGGTGAATTACGCCCTGACCTTCCCCGACGGCTCCTACACCCTCCTCGTCCCGGCGGGAGAGCAGACCCTGAAGGCCACCGCCGAGGGCCTCGCGGAGGCGACCCGGCAGGCCACCGCCCCCGCCACGGGCGTGGACTTCGCACTGGCGCCCGCCGGAGCGCCGGGGCCACAGGTCGGCAAGTACCGCATCGACGGCGATCTGAGCGACTGGGCGGCGCCCAAGGTGAGCGTGCAGAGCCCCGGCGAGGGCGTCGTCTTCGGGGCCGACAACAACTGGCTGAGCCTGCGGGCCGACAGTGACGCGCAGTATCTCTACCTCGCGTACACCTATCGGGTGTCGGGCAACAGCGCGATTCTCTATCTCGACTACCAGCAGGGCGGTGCGGCGCAGGCCGACCGCTTCGAGGCGTGGCGGCAGGCGGCGACCTTCGGGGGCGGCATGGGCGGCGTGGACGCCTTTATCGCCCGCTACGGCGACGAGGCGGCCGAGGTCCGGCGCGTGGAGAGCGACACGGCGACGCCAGAGGTCGCGGCGAGCGGGTACACGGTCGGGACCTCGGGCAGCCTGCCCGCCCAGACCGTCGAGCTGGCGATTCCCTGGAGCAGCCTGGGCCTGAGCGGTCCCCCGGCGGCGGGCGTGAACGTGGTGGGCGGCATCTTCGGCGGCCCCGGCTACGGCGCGGGCGACATCATCCCCGACGCGGGCAGCACGCCCCCCGGCGCGAACACCATCGGCAGCGACGCCGAGCAGCGCCGGGCGACCTTCACGGCCCCCGTCACCGTCCGCTGAGGGTTTAGACTCGGTTCACCGGGGGAGCCTCACCGTCAGGCTCCCCTTTTCGCTGGCCCTGCCTGCCCCCGCCTGACACGGGGCTGACACAGGGCCGGAGAATCGGAGGCGATTGTCATGGTCCTGTCTAAATTCATGCCCAAAAACCCGCAGTTCAGCGCCAAGTTCGCCGAGGCCGCCCGCAACGCCCACGTGACGGCGCAGGCACTGGTGGAACTGCTCGAGAACTACACCGACGTCGAGGCCAAGGTGAACCGGATCCGCGGCCTCGAACACGAGGGCGACCGCATCAGCCGCGAGGTCACCAACATGCTGGCCGAGTCCTTTATCGTGCCCTTCGACCGCGAGGACATCATCTCGCTGAACCATGAACTCGACGACCTGGTCGACCACATGGAGGACGCCGCCCGCAAGCTCAGCCTCTACGGGGTGGAAAAGCCGCTGCCCGAGATGGCCCACCTCGCGCGGGTGGTCGAGCAGCAGTGTGCGCTGCTGGCCCAGGGAATGCCGCTGATCGAGACCAAGGACCGCGTGCGCGAACTCGCGGCGCTGGCCGAGCAGATCCGCACGCTGGAAGACGAGGGCGACACCATCAGCGACAACGTGCAGCGCGAACTGTACCTGGGTGTCCACGACGTCCCGGGCATGATCCGGGCGATGCGCGGCGGCGAGATCGTGGACCTGATCGAGGAAGCGTCCGACCAGGCCCAGCGGGTCGCCAAGACCGTCGAGAGCATTCTGCTCAAGAACGCCTGAGCCGGGGGACACGCGACAGACATGGAAGCGGCCCTGATCGGATTTGTCATCATCATCGCGCTGGCGCTGGCCTTTGACTTTATCAACGGCTTTCACGACACCGCCAACGCCATCGCCACCTCGGTCGCCACCAAGGTGCTCACGCCCGCGCAGGCCATCGCCATGGCCGCCGTCCTGAACGTGGTCGGGGCGCTCGCGGGTACGGCGGTCGCCAAGACGATCGCCACCGACATCGTGCCGCAGGAATTCGCCACGCTGGGCCTGACGGGCGCGGCGCTGCTGAGCGCGATCATCTGGAACCTCTTCACCTGGTGGAAGGGCCTGCCCAGCTCCTCCAGCCACGCCCTGATCTTCTCGCTGGTGGGCGCGGGCGTCGCGGCGGGCGGCTGGGGGATCATCGTGCCTGCCGGGGTCCGCAAGACCCTGACGGGACTGGTGAGCAGCCCGCTCCTGGGCTTTATCGTGCCGATCCTGCTGATGGCGCTGCTCTCGTGGCTGGTGCTGCGCTGGATGCGCCCGCGCACCGTCACGCGCACCTTCCGCTGGCTGCAGATCGGCTCGGCGGCGTTCATGGCCTTCTCGCACGGCAGCAACGACGCGCAAAAGGCGATGGGCATCATGACCTTCGCCCTGAGCGCCTACCTGGGCACCCAGGTCGGCGAGGTGCCGCTGTGGATCATCCTCTCGGCGGCGCTGGCGATGGGCCTGGGCACCGCGCTGGGCGGCTGGCGCATCATCAAGACGATGGGCTTCAAGGTCGTGGACCTCAAGCCGGTCGACGGCTTCGTCGCCGAGGCCAGCGCCGCCGCCATCATCGTGGGGGCCACGCAGCTCGGCATCCCGGTGAGCACCACCCACACCATCTCCTCCTCGATCATGGGCGTGGGCACCACCAAGGGCTTCCGCAAGGTCAAGTGGCAGGTCGCCGGGCGCATCATGCAGGCCTGGGTCTTCACCATCCCGGTGTGCATCGCGCTGGGCTGGGGCATTCACAAGCTGATGCTGCTGACGCTGGGGATTTAGCCTGTAGACCGTGGCGTGTGGCCTGTCGAGGAAGGTGGGAAGCGTCCCGGAACGCCTCCCACCTTCCTCTTTTTCCTTTCTCTACAAGCTCCGGGCCACCCGCCACAGGTCCTACGTCAGTCCCAGCCGCCGGGCCTCCTCCCACAGGTAGGCGCGGGCGTGGGGGTGGGCGGCCTGCTCGATCAGGGCCGCGGCCTGCGCCTTCTCGTCGTGGCCGAGAATCTCCGCGACGCCCTGCTCGGTGACCACGGCGGTGGGCTGAAAGGAGGTCGTGGGCTCCTGCAGCAGCGGCACGATGGTGGACACCTGCGCCCGGGGGTGCCAGGAGCGCAGCGCCATGAGGGCCTGTCCGCCGGGCGAGTGGAGTGCCCCCACGATAAAGTCGGTCTGCCCCCCGAAGCCCGAGTGGATGCGGGCGCCGATGCGGCTGGCGTTGGCCTGCCCGAACAGGTCGATCTGCAGGGCCGTGTTCACGCTCGTCATGGCGGGCTGCTGCGCGATCTGGGCGGGGTCGTTGGTCACTTCGGTGCGGCGCATGATGACCCGCTCATTGCCGTCCAGCCAGCGGTACAACTCCGGCGAGCCGAAGGCGAAGGACGCCACCACCGGTCGGTCGGGATCCAGCGCTCCTGCCGCGTCGAGACTGAGGATGCCGTCGCTGAACATCTCCGACCAGACGCCCAGTCGGTGGCGGCGGCTCAGGCCGGGCAGGGTCGCGTCGGGCACCTCCCCGATGCCGAGTTGCAGGGTCGCGCCGTCGGGCACGCGGGCGGCCACCCGGTCCCCGATCAGCGCCGCCGACTCGGCCGTCCCCGCCGCCTGTTCGCCGCGCGGGGGGGGCGAGGCCAGCGGCTCGTCGGTCTCCAGCAGGCCGTCGAAGAGGCCCACGTCGTACTCCCCGTCTCCGAAGGTGTAGGGCATCCGGGGGTTGAGCTGCCCCAGGATCAGGCCCCCGCGTGCCCGGCAGGCCTCGATCGCGGCGGGCAGGATGTTGACCTCGGTGCCCAGCGACACCCGGCCGCCGCGCGGCGCGGAGACGTGCAGCAGCAGCACGTCGGGCGGGCGGGTCGTGGCGAACAGCAGCGGCACCTGCGAGAGCCGCGCGGGGACATAGCTCAGGCGGGCGCTGCCGCGCATCCCCGGCCCCACGAAGGAGGTCTCGTAGCTCACCCCGTCGCGGCGCGGCAGGCCACGCGGGGCGTTCAGGGCGTTCAGGCGGTAGCCGGGCAACGTGGCGTCCACGAGTTCGAGCAGCCGCCACGGCACCGCGTGGTTGCCGCTCATGACCACGCGGGCGCCGGGCGGGAGCCGCCGTTCCTCCAGCAGGGCCTGGAGCTGGGCCGCCGTCTTGGTGTTCATGACTACATTCTGCGACGGGTGGGGCGAATGCGCCGGGGCATTTGCCAGGAGGTCATGTCCGGCCCGGACGGCTGGCCCACAGCTCCAGCAACCCGCGCAGGGTCAGCGTCTCGTCGTAGTGGTCGATCTCGCAGCACAGGCCCTCCACCGTGCGCGAGAAGCCCCCGGTGGCGACGGCGACGGCCGGACCCGGCAGCTCGGCGCGGATGCGGCGCAGCAGACCGTCGACCATCTCGGCATAGCCGAACACCAGCCCGGATTGCAGGGCGTGGGTGGTGTTCTTGCCGATGGCGGTGCGCGGGGCTTCCAGCGTGATGCGCGGCAGCTTGGCCGCCCGCGAGAAGAGGGCGTCGGCGCTGAGCTGCGCGCCCGTCGCCAGCACGCCCCCCAGAAAGCGGCGCCCGCGCCCGATCACGTCGAAGTTGGTGGACGTGCCGAAGTCCACGACGACCGCGTACTCATGCCCGCCCAGATACCGCTCGGCCCCGAACAGGTTGGCGAGACGGTCGGCCCCCACCGCGCCGGGCTGGTCGAGTTCGACGGTCACGTCGGGCAGAGCCTCGGCGCTGACCTCCAGCACCTCGACCCGGAAATGACGGCGCAGCGCCAGCGCGTAGTTCTGGCCCAGCGGCGGTGCCACGCTGCTCAGGACGGCGGCGCGGGGCGGAGCGGCTCCTGCCAGCGCGAACAGGCCCTGAAGTTGCAGCGCGAGGTCGTCGGGCAGGTGATCCCGGTTGGTGCGCACCCGCCAGGTGTGGGTCAGGGTGAGGTCAGCGGCCGCGAGGCCCAGCACCGTGCTGGTGTTGCCGATGTCCACGGCGAGCAGCGGAAAGGAGGAGAGGGAGGGGGAGGCAGGCACGGGGGCATTGTGGCAGAGGCCAAAGGAGGGGGGCAGGGGCCGAGGCTGGCCCGCTGCCCCCCCGTGCCGGATTTACTGGAAGCTGCCCAGGTCCAGCGTCACGCTGTAGGCGCAGTTGGTGTCCGCCTCGGTGCGGATCAGCAGTTCGGCCTTGTCGCTGGCGCCCAGCCCGGCCTTCAGCGGCTCGAAGTAGTAAACGAGCGTGCCTGCCCAGGTGCCCGCGTCCTGCTTCCAGTCGCTCACGAAGGAACGGCGGGTGGGCGCGAGCAACTTGCCGTCCGCGCCCCGCATCCGCACGAGGTAGGCGTCCCGCGCCTTTTCGGTGGGAAGGCCGCGCACCTGAACGTCCACCCGCAGGAGGCCGTCTCCCAGACGCTTCCCGGCCAGCTCGGCGCCCAGCGCGTCGGCGGTGCCCAGATTCTTGAAGCTGTCGCGGGCCTCCACTGCCTGGAAGTACAGCTGGTCGGCCTGCCCACTCGCGGTCACGGCCAGCGGACGGCTCCCGGCCTTGAAATCGGTCGGCGCGGCGAGCCAGTCGGCCACGCACCGGTCGCCGCCGTCAAAAGCCTTCGCCGCCCCGGCACCCGAGACGAACTGGCCGTCTTTGACGTTCAGGTCGATCGTCTGGTAGGTGGGCACCGCGTCGCGGCGGCCATACGCGCCGTCGATGACGTTCCTGGCGGTCGTTTCCTCCAGCCTGGGCACCCAGGCGAGGGCGGGGGCGGAGAGCAGAACAGCGAGGGAAAGCAGGGCAGTTTTACGCATGATGAACCTCATAACAAAGTGGGATGACGGGAGGCTGACCTGGAGCGGTCCGGGGATCAGGCGTCCTTGAGATAGACGACCCGGCAGGCCGCGCCCGCCTTGCGGAACTCCGCAGCGGCAGCGGCGCTCAGGACCACGTCGGTCCGCACGGGGGAGTTGGGGGCGATGCGGGGAGCCTGCACGCGCGTGGCCCCCACGCGGGTGATGTTCTGGAAGGCCCCGAGCTGCCCTTCCGAGGTCGCGTAGGTGTGAAGGTTGCCCTCGTTGACAAGCTGGGAGGACACACCGCGCACCAGGGCCGCGTCGGGCCAGAGCTGGGTGCCCGCCGCGTCGTACACGTGACTGGTCATGTCGCGGTCGAAGCGGCCCAGCCCACGCACGTCCACGACGACCGTGCAGGTCAGGGGCCGCGTCTCGGTGCCTGCTGCCGCGCCGCCGCCCCCACCCGCGCGGGCGATCTCGCCGC
>NZ_JASNGB010000126.1 GCF_030271215.1 Deinococcus rhizophilus
CTCAGAAAAGATACAGGCCATACGGCGTCTTGTCAACTCCCCCCGCCAGCTTCCGGGGAGAATTCAAAAAAACGCGTGTTAGCCTCGGTTCATGCTGGTACATGTGGTGTTCCTGGCCCGATTGAAACGGGAAGCTGGGCTGGAAACCGTCAGCCTGGAAATCGCCCAGGGGTCGACCGTGCGCGACCTCGCCGCCCTCGTCGAACAGAGCCACGGCCTGAGCCTGCGCGGCTGCATGGTCGCCGTCAACGAGACGTATGCCCGGCCCGAGCACCTTCTATCGGCCGGGGACGAGGTGGCTTTCTTGCCTCCTGTTGCGGGAGGCGCAGAACCCGAGGAGGAGACGCGCTGTGAGATCCGCACCTCTCCTCTCCTGCTGGCCGAGGCTGAGCCCTTCCTAATCCGGCCACACCACGGAGCGCAGGCCTATTTCGTGGGAACGGTGCGCTCACCCAACCGGGGCAAGGTGGTCGAGTTTATCGAGTACGAGGCGTACGCCCCGATGGCGGTGCGCGTGATGGAGGACGCTGCCAGCAAGGCACGTGAACGGCATGGAGAAGTGCGGGTGTTGATTCAGCACCGGACAGGACGCCTCCTGCCGGGCGAGGCCAGCATCCTGATCGGAGTCGCTAGCGCCCACCGCCGCGCCGCACTCGAAGCCTGCGAGTTTCTGATCGAGCACCTCAAGGTTCATCTGCCCGTCTGGAAATACGAAGCCGACGAGAACGGCAGCCACTGGGTGGACGGACAGAGTGGGCATCCCACCCTGTAGGGCTCAGGGGGGCTGCGGATGGTCGCGGGCATGGGCCTCGAAGTGCCGGTAGTAGCGGCCTGCGAGCAGAGCCATCAGGAACAGCACGGCGGCCAAGGCCAGGAACTGGGGCCATCCTGCTGCGCCTGTCAACAGGCCGTTGAACACGAAATGCAGGGTGATGCTGAGCAGCAGTCCCCGCGAGCGCCACCAGCGCCCCCCCTGCAGGTGACGCCCGCCCAGCGCGTAGCCCTGCGGCGCACTGAACAGGGCATGGACAAGCGTGGTGAGTGGGGCGTGCCAGGCGAGGGCCGAGGCTCCGAAACCCAGCGAGTAGGTCACGTTTTCCACAAAGGCAAAGCCCAGGGCCGCCGTGACCGCGTAGACCAGGCCGTCCATCGGTTCGTCGAACTCATGTTCGGTGGTCGCGGTGATTGCGGCCAGGAACTTGCTGCCTTCCTCGACCGTCGCGGTGAGGAGAAGGGCGAGAAATGGCGTCAGCAGGCCCAGTTCAGCAGGCAGATGCCCGAAGGTTCCGCCAAACGCGGCGGAGACTCCCCACGCCACCATGCCCCAGCCAAAGGTCCGGGCGAGCAGCCAGGCAGGTTCGGGATGGCGGTCGCGCCGCACGAAGAACCAGAGCCACCCGGCCGACAGGACCAGGGAGACCAGCAGGGGCCAGATCAGGGGCACGCGACACTCCGCCCGGCGCCAGGTTCAGGCGTCAGGCCCGGGCGAGGCGGGCCGCTGCCGCCTGCATGGGCTGGTGGGCCAGATGGGTCAGTGCCAGGGCCAGCGCGTCCGCCGCGTGGTTGTTGAACAGTTCGCGGACGCCCAGGGTCGCCTTGACCATATAGATGACCTGATCTTTATCGGCGCGGCCGGTGCCCACCAGCGACCGCTTGACCTGCATGGGCCCGTAAGCGTGGA
Organism: Deinococcus rhizophilus; assembly: GCF_030271215.1. Lineage (GTDB taxonomy): Bacteria > Deinococcota > Deinococci > Deinococcales > Deinococcaceae > Deinococcus > Deinococcus rhizophilus. The sequence goes on from NZ_JASNGB010000126.1 coordinate 1,682, forward strand.
TGGGGACCCCGGCCTGAGCGCAGGCGAGCTGCACCACCCCGAAGGCCTGCCCCACCTTGAACGCCACGTCAGCCTGACGGCGCAGAATCTGGTCCTCGATGGCCACCGCGTCGGGCCGGTACTCGGCCAGCAGACGCGACACCTCGCCGTGCAGGTATTGGAGGCGGCGGGGCATTACCCAGGCGCTCTCGGTGGTCAGGCAGACATGGTGAAGGTGCCGGGCCTTGCGTACGTCGCCCTCTACCAGCCCCAGACCCAGGTTGGCCAGTCCGGGGTCCACCCCAAGCACGATCATGCCCGCAGGATAGGGCAAACCGGAGAGCCGGGTCCGCCAGGGACGCCGGGCACCACCACGGAGCAGGCCACCCTGAAGTCTCCAGGATGGCCTGCCGGAACAACCTGACCTGTCAGGAACCGCATCCCCCACTGCCCTCGCCGTCGGGCGACTGACTGCCATCGGTGCGGAAGGAGTGGCCGCAGCCGCAGTTGCTGGTGGCGTTGGGATTGTGGACGGTGAAGCCCCCGCCCATCATGTTCTCGACGAAGTCCACCTCGCTGCCGCGCAGCAGCGGAAGGCTCATGCGGTCCACCAGCAGCTTGACGCCCCGGTCGACCACGATGGTGTCGCCGTCGAGTTCGCGGTCGTCGATGGCCATGCCGTACTGGTAGCCGCTGCAGCCGCCGCTCTTGATAAAGACCCGCACGCCCGCGTTGTCCTTGCCGCTCTGGGCCAGGATGGTGAGGGCCTTCTGGGCACCGAACTCGCTGATGCTCAGCTCCGGCGTCGGCGGGGTCAGGCTGGATTCGGGATAGGAGGTCGCGGTCATGGGTGAAGCGTAACACCATTGGAACAAGGAAAAGGTGTCTGGTTGGCAAAGTTTCGTGGTCCCCTGCAGACGCCGTTTCAGCGCTGGACTTACATTCCTTGAGCGCCTTCACGTTAGGATGGAGGCATGACGAACCCCTACGCCGAGTGGTTCGAGCAACTGCGGGCAGAGTATGGCGACCAGCTTCAGGCTATGCCGCTTCCCGACGGGTTGCCCGAGCATCTGCACGCCCTGATCCAGAGTGGGGACGAGGAAGCCATCCAGTTCATGATCAAGCTGGCTTGGCAATTCGGTGCTCAGGTGGGCTATGCGGCGGGTGCCCGTCAGGGAGGTGGGGAGGCGGCTCCCACCCGGCCCCCCCGCGTGCAGGCCTGATCCCTCCCCCCGACCGACGAAGACGCCGAACGCCCGGCGTCTTTTTCTTGTCTTTCCTGGGTCAGGTTCCTAGGTCGGGCAGTCAGTTTGCCCCCGAACGGGGTCGGCTCCAGCAGTCCAACTCTGGCTCCGCGGACACCAGACCCCGGGCCGCGAGTTCTTCCAGCACGGCGACGGCAAACGACTGAAGGGCCTCCGTATCTGCCTCCTGGGAGCGGGCCGTGTCCAGACCCAGGCGCCGGGCCTGACGGGCCAACCACAAGGCCAGGGAATCGTCGGTGGGGTGCATACCGGCGCACGATAAAGCGAAACCGCCCCGGCTCTAGGCTGGGGCGGGGGTGAGTGAGCGGAGGCTCAGTCGTCGGCGTGGGCCGCGTGGGTGGTGCGGTCACGCTCGTCGGCTTCGCGCAGAGACCGGATGCCGCGCACCACGGCCTGAACGAAGAAGTACGACAGCGCCGGAATCAGGAAGGTGGCGATCCACAGCACCGTGTTGGCATTCTCGGTGCTCAGGATGCCCGAGCTGATCAGTTCGGGCTTGTAGCCCGCGACCGACCACACCGCCAGCAGCATCATGAACGCCACCCCGATGCCCAGCCGCACCGGGTGGTTGGTGGGGTTCTCGGCGTAGTACAGGTTCTCGCGGCTGCGGTCGAGCATGGGCACGGCGAACATCGCGCCGATGGCCAGGGTCGGCAGCAGGATCGCCCCGATGAACTCGGAGTTGATGTTGCCTCCCAGGAAGTCGAACTCGATGCCGGGGATGATCGCCAGTACCCCGAAGACCCACAGCAGGTACCAGTCGGGCTTGATGTTGTCGATCGGCGTGGTGCTGGGCGGCCCGAAGTACTCGACCGGGTGCACCGGGATAAAGGCGCTGAACAGCACGATAATGCCCGCGAACAGCAGCGTCAGCATCAGCATGATCGGGGTCTGCTGGGTCATCAGCGGCACACCGACGATCTTCTTGTAGGCGACGCGTTTGGCGTACTGCGGCTGCGTGTGCTTCTGCTTGATCATGAGCAGCATGTGCGCCCCGGTGAGGGCCAGCAGGATGCCGGGCAGCAGCATGATGTGGTACCCGTACACGCGCGGAATCACGCCGTCGCCGGGGAACTTGCCCGCGAAGGCAGCCTGCGCGACCCATTCGCCCACCCAGGGAATCGACGCGGCGATGGAGTAGATCACCTTGAGGGTGTTGTAGGCGTAGTTGTCGTAAGGCAGCACGTAGCCGGTCACGGCGGTGAGCGCGGAGAAGATCAGCAGCAGCATGCCGATCCACCAGTTGATCTCGCGCGGCTTCTTGAAGGCCCCGGTGAAGTACACGCGCATCATGTGGATCACGGCGGCCGCCACCATGATGTTCGCCGTCCAGTGGTGGATACGGCGCAGCATGTCCCCGAAGGGCGCCGCGTTGATCTTGAGTGCCGAGTGATAGGCCGCCGGGACGAGGTTGGGCGCGTCGGCCGTGCCGGGGTCAAAGGAGTTGACCACCATGCTGTTGCTGGGTTCGTACGACAGCGCCAGCAGGATGCCGGTCAGGATCAGGATGATCAGGCTGAACAGCGTGATCTCTCCCAGGAAAAAGGAGTGGTGGACGGGAAAGGCCTTGCGCAGGAACTTGTCGTTCAGGCGCGAGATGTGCAGCCGGTCATCGAGCCACTGGTTCATGCCAACGCCTCCTCTACTTCCTGCTTGAGGTTGTCCCACTCGGCCTCGTTGTTGTGGTAGGGGTACGGCGGGGTCAGGAAGAAGCCCGCGACCACCAACCGCTCACCGTCCTGCCGGATGGGCAACTGTGCCAGCGGCTTGGGGGGCGGCCCGCCGATCACCACGGCGCCGCGCTTGGGAGCAAACTGCCCGGAGTGACAGGGGCAGCGCATCTCGCCCGCGTTGATGTCGCTGTCGCTCACCGAGCAGCCCGCGTGGGTGCACACATCGCTGTAGGCCACGACCTGCCCGTCCACGGTGGCCTCCAGATTGGTGGGGGCCACGATTTCCCCGGCGGGGAAACGGTACAGCGCGAGGATGTTGTTGGGATCACCCTTGCGAATCACGTCGGCGCCGTTCTCGTCCTTGCCCATCGGCCAGGCACGCACCAGCTGGTCGCTGAGGTCCGCGAGGGCGATGGGGCGGCCCTCCTTGCTCTCCTCGGCGTGCACGAGGATGTCGCCTTCGAGGGGCGGCATCTTGTCGGCGGTGAGGCGGAAGACGGGGTTGGCCGAGCCCAGAGCGCTGAGCAGGCTCACGCCGCCCACAGCGGCCGTGGTGCCCATCGCCACGTTGATGAACTTGCGGCGGGTGATCTCGGGGTCTTGTCTCTTGTAACGGGTCATTCGGGGAATCCTCCGGGCAGGGTGGAGTACGGAGCTTGGGAGGCGGCGCTTACCAGGGGAACTCGCCGCTGGCGTCCTCGACGAGCACCTCGCCGTCCATGAAGAACTTCTTGTACAGGCCAGTCGCCACGGCCAGGGTCAGCAGGATCATCGCGGCGTAAAAGCCTTCCATCGCCACGTTGGGCATCACCCGGTCGGCCCAGCCCGCGTAGTCGGCGACCATCTGGCGAACGAACAGCACGCTGAACAGCAGGCTCAGGCCCAGGGTCACCACCATCGCCAGCGTGGCGACGGGCGAGGCGCGGACCTTGTGGATGCCGGGGTGCAGTTCCTGACCCTCGGTCCACACGCTGTAAAGGCCGATCACCCCGTAGGTCAGCAGCACCATCACGAAGGTCGCCAGGAAGATCTCCGGCAGCTTGATATGATCGGGCACGAAGCGGCTGCGGTTTTTCAGGACGGCGGGGTCGATCTTGCTCTGGCCCTCGGCGACCTGCGCGGGCGTCAGCGGCTCCGCTATCTCGTTGCCCCACGAGTTCAGCACGTAGTTGGCGACCGCGTACACTTCCTCGTCCCTGAGCTGGGGATAGGCAGGCATCTGGCCCTTGCCGTTGGTGATGATGGTGTGCACGTAGACCGGGTCCTGGGTGATGCGCTCGTTGGCCGCGAGAACCGGCCCCGCGCCGCCCTGACCCTCGGCGCCGTGGCAGCCCACGCACCCGGCCGAGGTGTACACCTGCGCTCCCAGTGTCGGCCACGTCTGGTTGATGGTGGCAACCACTTCGGGGTCGACCACGACCGGTTCGGGCGCTGTTTCCTTGTTAAAGAGGAACAGCAGGATGATCCACATGATGGCCGCACTGACGATGGCGACCCAGGGCATGACAGCGTCGTTTCTCTCCACGTTCCTTCTCCTCGCGCTCTCCAGGGGCGTCTGCCCCCGAAGTGCCTCCCCGGACTCGCCTTCATGTCTAAAGGCAATCGGCTGGCGGCCAGCATAGCACGCACGATCGGCGTCTCCCGCCGTGCCATACGGCGAAAAACGCCCCTTCCTGGAGCCATCAGCCTACGCCTGACCGAGCGGTTAAATGTCCCCCGTATGAGGCCCGTGACCCTCTCCCAGAAGCGCCAGCAGGGGCCACAGAGCCCCGGCCAGCACCCCCACGTCCCGGTTGTCGGGGTGCTCGCGGGGGTCCGTCCCACCCTGGGAGAGCAGGGCCACCACCAGCGGGCGCGGGGTGAACAGCACGCCCACGTCGTGGTGAACGCCGCGCAGTTCGCCGCTCTTGCTGGCGACCCGGTAGAGCAGCTCGCCGTCTGCGCCACGCGGCACATGTCGTCCCAGGAGGTCCCGGAACTGTTGCCGGGCCAGGATGGACAGGGCGAGTTCGGTGTGGACGGGGTCCAGCAGCTCTCCACGGGCCAGCCGCCCCAGCAGCCGCACCTGATCGCGGGCGGCCGTGCGGTTGCGCTCGCCCCGGCGCTGGGCCCCGTTCTGTCGCTCGGAGGGCAGTTGCAGCCTGCCGACGAGGTGGGTGTGCGTGAGCCCGCGCTCCGCGAGCCAGGCGTTGACGGCGCCCTCGCCCAGGCGGTCAATGACGAGGTTCGTGGCCGTGTTGTCGCTCACGACGATCATCAGGGTGAGAACGTCGCGCCAGGTCAGCGCTAGTCCCGGGTCCAACTCGTGCAGCACCCCCGAGCCGGGCACCCGGTCGCCCGCCGTCACCGTCACGCGGGCCGAGAGGTCCAGCCGCCCCGCCTGCGCCTCCCCCAGCGCCTGCACGAGCAGCGGCACCTTGACCGTGCTGGCCGCCGGAAAGGAGACGCCGGGGTTCAGGGCGAACAGTTCGTTCCCCGCGAGGTCAGTGACCAGCAGGCCCACCTCGCCCGGGTAGCCGCGTGAGCGCAGGTCAGCCAGCCAGAGGCTCTCCGCGCTCATTCGGGAAGCTGGAGCCCGGCGAGGGCCGCGAAGGGATGGGCCGCGCCAACCGGACGCAGGGTGCAAAAGGGCAGGGTGCCCTCCGGCTCGACCCGGTGCGGACAGGCCGGGCATTCGGGAAAGGCCTGCTCGGTGTAGGCGAGGTCGGCCTCGGCGGACGCCACCTCGGAGGGCGCCAGGGTCCACTCGCGTGAGCACCCCGCCCGGAAGGTGACCGGGAGGGCAGGGACCGGGCGGGCTGAACGGGACCGGGCCACCTCTCCCCTAGTCCAGATTGGCGATGCCCTCGCGAATCGCGTACAGGGCCGCCTGGGTGCGGTTGTTGAGTTGCAACTTGGTAAAGATCTCCGAGAGGCGGTTACGCACGGTCTTTTCCGAGATGTCGAGCCGCAGCGCGATGTCCTGGTTGGAAAAGCCCTGGGCCAGCAGCTTGAGGATCATGGTCTCGCGCTCGTTGAGGTCGGCGTGCTTTTCCGAGGGCAGTTCCTCACGCTTGTCGCGGAAGTCGTCGAGGACGTTCTGGGCCATGTCGGCGTCGAGCAGCGCCTCCCCGGCGGCCACCCGGCGAATCGCGTCGATCAGGGTGGCGGCGTCGGCGTCCTTGAGGACGTATCCCCGCGCCCCGGCCTTGACCGCCTCGAACACGTAGCGGTCCTGACGGTACATGGTGATCATGATGACGCTCGACTTCGGGTCGATTTCCAGGATGCTCTGGGTGGCCTTGACCCCGTCGAGCTCGGGCATCTGGATGTCCATCAGGATGACGTCGGGATGGGTCTCGGCGGCGTAGCGGATGGCCTCGCGGCCGTTGGCGGCTTCCCCGATCACCCGCATCCCCTCGCTTTCGAGCAGGCTGCGCAGCCCCTGACGGAACAGCGCGTGGTCGTCGACCAGCAGGACACGGATCATGCCCCCAGTGTAGACGCCCCCCCGCCGGACACGGCAGCCCCGCCTACCATCCCGCCCGGCAGCCCCGCCGTGGCCGCGCTCTGTTCCGCTTCCACTGACCCATCCCCCAGGCGTCACTTCCACCCCGCCCCCGCGCCGCCACGGTCACGGCTTCTCTTCTCGCCGCGTTCGGCCCGGAAGGGCCTGGCAACTCTTTCTGAGCGCCGCTATAGACTGCCCCCCGTGATCACCTGGTTCGACGCCCTGCTCGTGACGGTCTGGGCCGTGCTGACCGCGCTGGGCGCCCGGCGTGGACTGACAGGGCTGGCATGGGGGGCCAGCGGCGTGCTGCTGTGCTGGATCGCCAACCGGGCCGGGCAGACGGTCGGCGGCTGGGCGCTGGCCCTGGGCGCCGCGCTGGTGCTGGGGCTGGCCCTGAACGTGGGGTTGCG
>NZ_JASNGB010000127.1 GCF_030271215.1 Deinococcus rhizophilus
CGCGGCTGTGGCGCGACCTCGCCACGTTGCGGCAGCACGCCAACCTGCGCTCGCTGGCCGCGTGGGGCACGCCGGGCAACAACGTCGGGACGGCGCTGGCCCACGCCCGCCTGAGCCTGGCCGGGGCCGACCCCCTCCGGCAGGACGCGCTGCTGGCCCGCGAGTACGCCAACGACGTGATCTACAGCGCGGGGGTGCGGGCCGCGCTGAGAAAGGCCGTCCCGGAAGCCGAGCTGAACACCCCCGCCGGGCAGGCGCGGCTGCTGGAGATCGCGCGCGAGTCTTTCCCGCTGCGCGTCGGCCTGACCTACACGCTGGCAGACGCCGCGCTGCCCTGGGGCCGCTCCTTCGAGTGGGACTTCCGGCTGGAGGGGCGCTAGCCTGGGGTGGTGCTCGCCCTCCCGGTCGTTGGAGTGACGGTCTTTCTGGTGGTCGGAGGGTTGATTCTGCTGGGGGTGACCTCCCTCGTGCCCCGCCGCTCCTGGCCGTGGCTGCTGCTGATCGGCTGCTCCGTCCTCGCGCCCTGGCCGCTGGCACTCGCGGCGCTGCCCGAATGAGGCGTGGGCTTCTGCTCGGCGGGGTGGCCCTGCTGAGCGTGGGTTTCGTGGTCTGGGGCTTCGCTGGATCGTCGTTTTCCACGGGGGCAGCCGTCGTGGGGGCGCTGGGAGCCGCGTTGCTGGGGCTGGCCGTTTCCTTCCGCGTGCGGCGAGGGTCGCCGGGCCGGGGCGTGGCGGCCTTCGTGGGCACTCAGGCCCTCTATCTGGCGCTCTGGATCGCCGGAGGCTTGCTGTGGGCGGGGCCGCCGCGTGAGCTGCCGCACTTCGCGTCGCCCATTCGGCTCAGCTTGCGGGAGCTTCAGGGACGGTGGACACGGGAGAATGGACAGATGTACGAGGTCCGGGGCAACGGGCTCTGTCCGGCAGCTGAGGCTGAGCCCAGTGCCTGCTCACACCTGGAAGAGGACGAACGGGGCCGCGTCTCCTGGCTTATGGACGACCTGTGGTTGCCGACCGGGGCCTACCGGCGCTGGGGTCGGGAGTCCCTGATTCTGGAGCCGTGGTCATGGACTTTCTCCCGGCCCGTCCCCGGACGCTGACCCTCACGGCGTGGCGGTCGCCGCCTCGGTCGTCTTCTCTCCGCCCATGCTCAGCACCAGCGCGGCCCCGACCACCAGCGCGGCGCCTCCCAGGGCCAGGGCCGAGAGCCTCTCCCCGAAGAGGGCGGCGGCGAGGCCAGCGGCCACGACCGGTTCCAGGCTGGCGATCACGCTGGCGCGGGTGGCGGGCAGGTGTTTCAATCCCGCGCTGTAGGCGAGGTAGGCGAGGTAGGTACTCAGCACCGCGATGCCCGCGAGGCTGGCCCACGCGGCGGGCGTCTTGGCGCTGAACTCCACGAAGGGCAGCAGCCCCAGCGCCCCCACCGGGAGGGCGACGGCGTAGAGGGCCGTGGGGGCGTAGCGCCCGAAAAACGCCTTGCCGTACAGGTAGTACAGGCTGTAGGTCAGGCCCGAGAGCAGGCCCCACCCCAGCGCCGCCCCGGTCACGGTCACGCCCTGGCCCCCGCCCAGGCTGATCAGGGCGATGCCGCCCAGCGTGCCCGCGACGGCGAGTGCCTCCCGCCCGCCCAGCCGCTCGCGCAGCAGGCCCCAGCCCAGCAGCGCGACAAAGGCGGGCGCGGTGTACAGCAGCACCGACGCGAGACTCGCGCCGCCCGTGCGTACCGCGAGCTGGTACGCCCCGTAGAACACGCTCACGCCGACGACGCCGAAGAGGCCCGTCACCCCCAGGTCCCGGCCACGCGGCAACCCGGCGCGGGTCAGCCCGGCGTGCAGGGCGAAGAGGCCGCCTCCCAGCGCCGCCCGCCAGAAGGCGACCTCCAGGGCACCGACCCCTGCTCCCTGCGCCCCCTTGCCCAGAATCCCCAGCAGTCCCCACAGCACGGCGGCGGTCAGGATCAGCAGGGCGGGGGAGGGCTTCACGCCGGGGACCGCCGCGAGCGCAGGGTCGCCACGATCACCGCCAGCAGGCCCAGGCCCCCCAGCGCCCCCAGCGTCAGGGCGCGGGTGTCACGGGCGCGGCCCACCGGGGCGAGCGTGCCCCGGGTGTAGGGGGTCACGTCGCCCGCCGGGGCCAGCACGTCTACCGGCACCGGCGACCCCGTGCGGCCCGCTTGCAGCACCGCCGGGCCGGGCGTGGTGACCGGGCGCAGCACCCCGGCGGGCGTGAGCGGCGAGTACACGCTGGAGGTGACCCAGTAGGCGTACCGGCCCGGCGGCACCGCCGCGTCGATCACCAGCCGGGTGCCCTCCAGCCGCACGCTGGGGTCCTGCAGGCGCGTGGGCTCGGCCCCGGCCTCGGCCACCCGCGTCAGGGCGCTGCCGAAGCCGGTCACCCGCAGGTGGTAGGTCCAGCCCGGCCCCCCGGTGCCCAACCCCAGGTCGGCCAACTCGCGCTCGCCGCCCACGCTTCCCCCCACGAAGATGTCGGTCACGTTCGCGGAGAAGCCGGAAGGAGCGTTCCAGGGATTCTCGGTCCGTTCCAGTCCCACCGTGAAGCGCATCCCGTCTCCCGCAGGCCCAGCCTGAAAGGAGCGCAGGTCAAGGGCTGCCTCCGACACGGCGGGGCGACGGGGCAGGACGTAGCCGCCGTCGCCCCGCGCGTCCCCGGCTGGATCGGAGACAGAAAGCAGCGTCCCCGTGAGCAGCGTGGCCGTCAGCAGCGTGAGCACGGGCGCCAGCATAGCTCAGGGTTCAGGCGCGGCCCGCCGCCCGGAGGCCGCGTGGAGAGGGGGGGTCGGCGCTCTGGCGAGAAACGGGGAACCTTGCCTGTCCCCTCCTGGTGGGCTGGGCGACGCGGACCGGTCGCTCATTCAGCCAAGAGCGCGTTCAGGACAGGAAAAAAAGGCTCCTCCCCCTTGAAGAGGAAGGCCGGGACTGGCACAGCTCCGGAGCAGAGGGGGGGTGAGCAGGCCGGGGGTCACGAGGCCACCGCACAGAACCCTCACAGCGTGACCCGCCTCGGCGTCAGGGCCACCAGCGCCCCGGCCAGCGCGTCGGGGTCGTGCCGGGCCTGCTCGCCGGGATGCAGCAGCGGCGCGTGCCGCAGCCGACCGCGCAGGTCCGCCCCCACCGCGCCGGTGTCCAGGACCTCGGCGCCCTCCCCGGCGTAGCGGGCCCGGACGGCGGGCGAGATCGGCGTGCTGTTGACCAGCACCCAGTCGGGCGTGCGGCGCAGGTGGGCGGTGACCGCGCCGACGTGGTCCGCCAGCCCCAGACCGGTCGTCTCGCCGGGTTCGGTCATCAGGCTGGCGACGTACACGACCGGGGCCGCCGACTCGCGGATCGCCCGCGCCACGTCCGGCACCAGCAGCGCGGGCACGACGGAAGTAAAGAGGCTTCCCGGCCCCAGCACGATCAGCTCGGCCTCACGAACCGCGTCCAGCACGGCGGGCAGCGCGGGCAGGTCGGGGGGATCGAGGCGCACCGCCTCCACCCGCGCCTCGCCCACCTGCGCGGCCAGCCCGCTCTCGCCCCGGACCTCGCGCCCGTCCGAGAGGCAGGCCACCAGTGTGCTGGGCGTGGTCGTGGCCGGAAAGACCTGCCCGCGCACCCGCAGCACCTCGTGCACGTCGCGCATGGCGTCTTGCAGTCCGCCCTGTTCCTCCGAGAGGGTGGCGAGCAGCAGGTTCCCGAAGGTGTGCCCCGCCAGCCCCTCGCCCCGGTCGAAGCGGTGCAGCAGCAGCCGCGCCAGGACCGGGCTGTCCGAGAGCGCCGCGTAGCAGTCGGTCAGGTCGCCGGGCGCGATCATGTCCAGCGACTCGCGCAGCCGCCCGCTGGAGCCTCCGTCGTCCGAGACGGTCACGACCGCCGTGATGTTGCTGGTGTGGGCCTTGAGGCCGCTGAGCAGCATGGATAACCCCGTGCCGCCCCCCACCGCCACGATGCGCGGACCCCGGGCCAGGGTGCGCTTGGAATAGATCACGTCCAGCGCCTGATCGGGGGCCGTGCCCGTCGAGCGCAGCATCGAGCGGTTGAGCATCAGGATGCTCAGGAGCGCCCCGCCCAGCGCCAGCGCCATCACGGCGATCCCGCCCACGTACAGGGGCATGACCTCCGGCTTGGTCAGGGCGCCAATCCACAGAATCCAGCGCGTCGCCACGAAGTGCAGCGGCCCGGTCCAGGTGAAGTGCAGGAAGCCCACCGCCCCCACAAAGGTGCAGACCACGAACAGCACCAGCCAGCGCTTGATCCCCAGTCCCGGCGAGAGCCACATCCGGGCGCGGCGGGCGCGGCCCGGCCGGGGGCGCCGTTTCTGCCGGGACCGCTCCTCCCGCGACTGTTCCCACTGGGGCTGGGGCCTCACCCCTCCCCACCCACCCGCATGTCACGGTGGTCGGCCACCTGGGCGCCCAGGTCCGCGAGGTCCGCCGCCAGCCGCGCCGCCACCGCCACCGAGCGGTGCTGCCCCCCGGTGCAGCCGATCGCCACCGTGTAGCCGTGCCGCCGCGCCCCCCGCGCCCGCTCGGCACTCGTCCGCACGAAGTCGCGCACCTCCCCGTAGAAGCGCTCGGAGTCCTCGTCCGCGAAGACGTAGCCCGCCACGTCCGATTCCAGCCCGGTGCGGGGCCGCAGTTCGGGGACATAGTGCGNGCCACCGTGTAGCCGTGCCGCCGCGCCCCCCGCGCCCGCTCGGCACTCGTCCGCACGAAGTCGCGCACCTCCCCGTAGAAGCGCTCGGAGTCCTCGTCCGCGAAGACGTAGCCCGCCACGTCCGATTCCAGCCCGGTGCGGGGCCGCAGTTCGGGGACATAGTGCGGATTGGGCAGCGAGCGCACGTCCACCACCAGATCGGCGTCGCGCGGGGGCGTGTGCTTGAAGCCGAAGCTCAGCAGCCGCAGGTCGAAATCCTGCTCCAGACGGCACACCCGCAGCACCCGCTGGGCCAGCTCTGCCGGGCTGAGGCCGCCCGTGTCGATCACCGTGTCCGCGATGGAGCGCAGCGGCGCGAGCAGGTCACGCTCGCGCTGAAAGTCCAGCATCAGGTTCTCGCCCAGCGGATGCTCCCGGCGCGAGAGGTTGTAGCGCCGCAGCAGCACCTCCGAGTTGGCCTCCAGAAACAGCACCCGCAGGTCCTCGCGCCGCCGCGAGAGCCGCACGTAGCTGTCTTCCAGCGCACTCAGAAAGTCGCGGGTCCGGGCGTCGGTGCTCACCGCCACCCGCTCCAGCCCCCGCGCCTGCGCGAGGTCGTGCATGGCCCCCCACAGCTCGGGCGGCAGGTTGTCGGTGACGTAGAACCCGGCGTCCTCGAGGGTCCTGAGCGCCGTACTTTTGCCACTGCCCGACAGGCCGGAGACGATCACGAACATGCGGGCAGTGTAGGGCGCGTGGCCCAGGGTGAGGGGGCAGCAGGCTCTCGCCCCTGCCCCCCCCCGTGTCCATCCCGGACGGTTTACCGGACCTTCGTCCCGCTGGGCAGTTCCAGGCGCGTGCCCACCAGATCGAGGTTGCCCTGATCGTCCTCGGCGGCCAGGATCATGCCCTGCGACTCGATGCCGCGCAATTTGGCGGGCTTCAGGTTGGCGACCAGAATCACCCGGCGGCCCACCAGGTCTTCCGGCGCGAACCACTGCCGGATGCCGCTGACCACCGTGCGGGTCTCCTCGCCCATCTTCACGGTCAGCTTGAGCAGCTTGTCGGCCCCCCGCACCGCCTCGGCCTCCACGACTTCCACGATGCGGAGGTCCACCCGCGCGAAATCGTCGATGGAGATCAGGCTCTGGGTGGGCGCGACCGTCGCGGTCGGCGTGGCGGCGGGCTGCTGGGGGGGCATCGTTTCGGGAGTCTGTGTCTCGGGAGTCTGGGTCATGGGTTTTTTCTCTTTCCTGGGCTTGGGGGAAGGGGTGGGGGTGGCTTCAGCCTCTGGCAGCGGCTCCGGCTTGGGGAAGAGGACCGGGCCGCCCGGCACGGCGGTTCCGGCGGGCATCAGGCCCCAGGCCGACGCGAGCGGGTAACTCTGGCCCGCCAGTCCGAGTTGCGCCCGGAGTTCCTGCGCCTTCGCCGGAATCACGGCCTCCAGCGCCACGCTCGCCACCCGCAGGCCCTCGGCGGCGGTGTACAGCACGGTGTCCAGCCGCCGCTGCGTGTCCTCCGACTTCGCCAGCGTCCACGGGGCACTTTCCGCGATATAGCGGTTGAGGTCGCGCACGAAGTTCATGGCCGCCTCGATCGCCATATTGACTTTCAGGTCGTCCACCAGCCGCAGCACCTCGCCGGGAAGGGCCAGCGCTGCCGCCTCGATCCGGTGTTCGCGCTCGCCGGGCTCGTGCGCCTGCGGAAGCACGCCGCCCCGGTACTTCTGGATCATGCTGACCGTGCGCGAGAGCAGGTTGCCCAGGTCGTTGGCGAGGTCACTGTTCAGCCGCGACACCAGAATCCCCTCCCCGTAGGGACTGTCGGCCCCCAGCGACGCCTCACGCAGCAGGGTGTAGCGGACCGCGTCGGCGGGGTACTTCGCCACCAGTTCTTCGGGGTCGATCGCGTTGCCCAGGCTCTTGCCCATCTTGCGGCCGTCCTCGGCGAGGATATGGCTGTGGACCACCAGGCGGCGGTAGACCGGCAACCCCGCCGCCCGCAGCATGGTGGGCCAGAAGACCGCGTGCGGCTTGAGGATGTCCTTGCCGATCACGTGCCACGCCGTCCCGATGGTCTGCTCGCCCATGCCGAGGCTGACCGGCCCCGAGACGTAGTTCAGCAGCGCGTCGAACCACACGTAGGTCACGTGCCCTTGGTCCCAGGGCAGCTCGATGCCCCACGGCACCCGGCTTTTCGGACGGCTGATGGAGAGGTCGCCGATGGGCTCGCGCAGCATCTCCAGCACCTCGTTGCGGTACCCGGCGGGGCCGATAAAGTCGGGGTTCTGCTGGAGATGCTCCAGCAGCCACGCCTGATACTTCTCCATCCGGAAGAAGTAGTTGGCCTCGCGCCGCCGCTCCGGGGGGTCCTTGTCGCCGGGAAAGCGGCGCAGCCCGTCTCCGCCCTCCACCAGTTCCTTCTCGGTCACGTAGCGCTCGGCGCCCACCGAGTACAGGCCCTCGTACTCGGCGAAGTAGATGTCGCCCGCGTCGTACACGCGCTGCAAGATCTCCTGCACGTAGCGCTGGTGGCGGTCTTCGGTCGTGCGGATGAAGTCGTCGTAGCCGATGTTCAGGCGGTCCCACAGGCCCCGGAAGGCCCGCAGCGCGAGGTCGTCCACAAAGGCCTGCGGGGTCTGTCCGCTCGCGGCGGCAGCCTTGGCGATCTTCTCGCCGTGCTCGTCGGTGCCGGTCAGGAAATGCACCCGGTCCCCGGCGAGGCGGCGGTAGCGGGCGACGGCGTCGGTCAGGATCTTCTCGTAGACGTGCCCGATGTGCGGCAGACCGTTGGCGTAGTCGATGGCGGTCGTGATGTAGAAGCTGGGCGGCTCGGCCCCCGTTGGTCTGGTCATGCTCGCTCTCTCCCCGCCCGGCACGCTCTGACCCGCAGAAGGGGGCACAGGGGGGGCCGGGCAACCCCGTCAGGATACGGAAAATGGTGGAAAAGGAGGAGGGGCGGGGTGGAGCTGCGTCGCCCTACCCCGCCCCTCCTGACTGGCCTGTCAGGGACGCGGGGGCATTCGCATGAACAGGGGGGCGCGGGCGGTCATGCGGGCAGTGTACCCGGCGGGGGGCGGTCCCGTCACCTTTCCCCCGGTTGGATGAGGAGTGGCCCCCTAGAATCAGGCGCGTGCCACGGACTCCGCTTCATTCCGATCTTTCCGGCAAGGCGCCGGGACGTTCTGCATTCCGCAGAACCCGCTCCGACTTCCTCTTCCTCCGGTCGGACCCCCTCCACGGCGGAACGCGGAGAGGTCCGGGGGTCTTGTGATCGCCTACCTGAATGGCGCCGTGCGCGAGGTGCGCGACGCGAGTGCCGTGATTGTCGCCGGGGGCGTGGGCTACGAGGTCTTTTGCCCGGCCTCGACGCTGGGAAAACTGACGGTGGACGGCCCGGCGGAACTCCAGATCCGCCACGTGATCCGCGAGGACGCGCAACTGCTGTTCGGCTTCAGTGACGCCGACAGCCTGCGGCTCTTCGACCTGTTGACCGGCGTGAGCGGCGTGGGGCCGAAACTGGGGCTCGCCTTGCTCTCGGCCATGCCGACCTCGGCGGTCGCGCAGGGCCTGCTCACGGGCGACGTGGGGCTGCTCTCCAGCGTGTCGGGCGTGGGCAAGAAGACCGCCGAGCGGCTGGTCCTCGAACTTCAGAACAAGGTGCCCGAGCATCTGGCGGCTGGGACTGCGGGAGGCGGCGCGGCGCGGGCAGCGGCCCCGGCCACGACC
>NZ_JASNGB010000128.1 GCF_030271215.1 Deinococcus rhizophilus
CGCTCCCGCTCCCGGTGCTGCCCCCGGTGGCCGCCCCCACCCCGCCCACGGGGGACCTCCGCCTGCGCCTGCCGCTCGGCGGGGCGCGGGTGCCCTTCACGCTGACGCAGGCTGAGCCGGGAAAGCTCGTGCTGACTGTGTACGGGCTGGCAGTTGCCCCCACACCGCCCTCACTCGCCGCCGATCCCCTCCTCGCCGGGGTGGAGGTCGCCGTGCCCGCGCCCGGCGTGACGCGCCTGACCCTGGACCTGACCGCCGCGCAACTGTGGGGCTTCGCGGCGGGGTACGAGGGGGACGACCTCGTGCTGAGCGTGCGCCGCCCGCCCACGCTGGACCCGGCGCGGCCTCTCGCCGGGCGGGTGATCGTGCTGGACGCGGGGCACGGGGGAAGTCAGAACGGGGGAGCCGGGGCGCTGCGGGTGCCCGAGAAAAACCTCATGCTGCCCGTCACCCTCCGCGCCGCCGAGCTGCTGCGGGCGCAGGGAGCCGACGTGCGCCTCACGCGGGACCGGGACGTGACCCTGGGGCTGTACGAGCGGGGACTGCTGGCCGAGGCCGCCGGGGCCGACCTCCTCGTCTCCATCCACGCCAATGCCCTTCCCGACGGGCGCGACCCGCGCGGGATTCGTGGCCCGGAGGTCTTCTTCACCCACCCGCAGGCCCAGGCCCCCGCCGCCGCGATCCTGGCGGCGCTGCGGCGCACCCTGCCCGACCTCGGCCCCGGCGCGGGCCTCAAGCCGGGGGCCAACCTCGCCCTGACGCGGCCCAGCGGCCAACCCAGCCTGCTGGTGGAGACGGGGTACCTCACCGACCCCGGCAACCTGCGGCTGCTGATGTCCCCGGNCCGGGGGCCAACCTCGCCCTGACGCGGCCCAGCGGCCAACCCAGCCTGCTGGTGGAGACGGGGTACCTCACCGACCCCGGCAACCTGCGGCTGCTGATGTCCCCGGCGGGGCGCGAGCGGCTGGCGGGGGCCATCGCCTCGGGGATCGTGGACTTCTACGCGGCGCAGGCGGCGGGCGGGGTTCGGCCGCCCGTCACGCAGGCCCGCTAGGGTCTCGCCATGACGCGCCTGCTGTTGCCCGCCGTTCTCCTGGTCCTGTCACTGGGTGCCGCTGCCCAGACGGTCACGGTGATCCCGCCGCCCGCCTCTGTCCAGACAGTGCTGGACGACGTGCGGGCCAGTCTCTCTGCCCCCCGCACGGCCCAGGGGCCGCTGCGCCTGAGCCTCACCCTGCGTTCGTCGCTCGCCTTTGCGCTGCCGTTGGACGTGTCGCGCGACCCGCGCCAGAACTGCGCTTTCGTGCCCAGTGTCCGCGTGCTGCGGGTGGGCACCCGCGAGGTGGTGTATCCCACGCCGGGCGCCGAGCCCCGGCTGTGCGCTCAGGACCTCGAGAGCCGGGTGCTGGCGGCGGGCGGCGAGACCACCTTCACCCGCGAGCTGGACCTGCTCCCCGGCGAGTACATGGTGGAGGGCTGGTACGCCGGGCTTCTCGGCGGCGAACGGGTCAAGGTACCAGCCCGGCCCGTGCGGGTGACGGTGAGGGAGTAGGCCTCAGCCCCCGCCCAGCCGCGCCTCCAGCCACTGCGCCGTTTCCTCGGCCCCCATCTGCCGGGCCGCCTCTGCGGCCGTGAAGCCGCCCGCGTCGCGGCGCTGCGGGTCGGCGCCGTGGGCGAGCAGCACCTCCAGCATCTCCCCGCGCCCGAACATTGCTGCGAGCATCAGCGGGGTGCGGCCGTCCGGCCCCGCTCCGTCCACCTGCGCCCCGTGCGAGAGCAGCAATTCCAGCATCGCCCGGTCGCCCCGGAAGGCGGCGGCCCCCAGCGGCGTCTGGCCCCGGTCGTTGAAGACTTCGGGGTCGGCGCCGTGTTCCAGCAGCAGCCGGGCCGCCTCATGGTGCCCGTGGTAGCTCGCCAGCATCAGCAGGCTGTCGCCGCGCTGGTTGAGCAGGTTGGCCGGGAGGCCGCGCTCCAGCAGCGGCCCGAGCTTGGCCGCGTCCCCGAAACGGACGAGTTCCAGCACGTCCTGCAGAAAAGCGAGGGTCTCGGCGTCGGGCACGGGGCGGGAGGTGGGGTCGGTCATGGAGGCAGTCTGACGCGCGGCGGGCCGGGGTGGAAAGGGGGGTTCAGGTGGAAGTCACGTGGCCCCTCTAGGCTGGGGCATGACCCGCCACTTCTGGCTGCCCACGCTCCTCGCTCTGGCGCTGGCAACTCCAGCCGCCGCACAGGTCCGGCTGACGCTGACGCAGCGGTCGCCCGAAGTCCAGCAACCTGTAGAACTGACACTCGAGGTTTACAACTCCGGCAAAACTTCTACCACCATTGGGCGGATTCGGCGCGATTTCGTCGCCTGCCCGCCTTTCAAACTGTTCGATAAGGTCGGTGGCGCACCCCGCATCGAGCGGTATATCGCCGCCGACTGCGACGTGGGAGAAACCGTGACCGTCCCGGCAGGCCAGCGGCGGCGTTACCGCGTCACGTTGCCCTGGAATGACCTGCGCCCTGGTGCGTACACGGCCTTCCTCGAACTGCCTGTCAACGGAAAAACCAGAGCTGTTCCGGCTGACCTGCGCGTCGAGCCGGGGCCGTTCGTGGCCGAGTTGCGTGTGCCGCCCCGCGTAAAGGCCGGGGCGCCGCTGCCGCTGACCGTCGCTTTTCACAACGTCTGGCGCACCACGCAGCAGGAGGATTTGCGCCTGTGTGGTCACGGTCTGCTGATTCGGAATGGGAACGGGCGCACCGTCTACGACAACCGCAGAGAGGGCGTCTCTTGCATAGAAAACCTTGTCCTCACCGCTGTCAGGCCCGGCAGCGTCCACATAGAGAAGTGGGTTGACCCGGTGCCCCTCACCAAGCTCCCGCCGGGGCGCTACACCGCCATTCTCTGGGGGAAGTACAACGCCAGCCTCCCCTTCGAGGTGACCAAATGAACCGCCTGCTCCTGCCTTTCGCCCTCGCTTTGGGGACCACTGCCCAGGCTCAGGCCACCTCTGCGCTTCAGTTTCGGCTGGAGCCGGAAAATTACCACGCCTACCAGAACGATCCGCCCCCACCCCTGACCCTCACCCTGACGCTGCGTAACCCCGGCGCCCAGCCCGTGACGGTGACCTGCCGGGCGGTGGGCGGTCCAGTGCTGAAACGGTTCACGGAGGTTCAGGACGGCGAATCGGTCCTGCGCGACGAGACCGTGGGCGAGCTTCGCCCGCAGACCGGGGCGCCCGTCTGCCGCCGCGTGGGCGAGCGGCTGACCCTGGCGCCCCGCACGAGCTACACCTACACGCGGGCGCTGGGGCCGCAGACGGTCGGGGCACAGGTCCACTACCGCAGCGGCTGGAACGTCAGCGCGGCGGCGGGGTCGGGGTGGCTGAGCAGCGGGACGGTCACGGCGCTGGTCGTGCGGGGAAACCGTCCCATTCCCACGCCGAATCCGCAGGCCTATCAGGACGCCCTGGACGCCAGCCGCGCCCAGTGGTACACCCGCAGCAGCCGGTCCTCCCGGCCGGACACGCGCCTCTCCTTCGGCCTCGCGGACGAACTCTCGCGGCAGGCGTTCCTGGCAGAACTGAAAAAGCGTGGGCTAGACCCCAGCCGGGTAGAGATCGAGGTCGCACCGCCTGTGCGCTTCCCGGCGAAGCCGACCCCGGCCCAGACCGCTTCCGTGACGGTCACGCCCGCCGCGCAGGGCTACCGCTTCACGTTGAAGGTGACGAACCGGACGGGCCAGCCGCTAGAGGTGGCCCAGAGCTATTGCGAACCGCTCGCCATCGAGCGTGTGCCCGGCGGCCTGCGGATGTGGCAACTCGGCAACGGTCCCTGCCCGGCCGTCGCCGCAGGGTCCATCACCCTGCGGCCCGGCGAGTCCACCACCAGCGAGGCCCGCTGGGACGGCCAGGACAGCCTCGGCCGCTGCGTGCCGCCCGGCCGGTACCGCGTGCGGATGGCACAGGGGCAGTTCGTGGGCGAGGCGGTCTTCACCCTGAAGTGAGCGCCCCCGCCGCTGTTAAACTTCCCTCTTATGGACCTCAAGGCACAACTCAAAGCCGCCGTCGAACGGGCCGCCGCCGACCTCGGCGCCCCGGTAGACGCGGCGATTCAGGACACGCCCGCCAG
Source organism: Deinococcus rhizophilus (assembly GCF_030271215.1). Taxonomy (GTDB): domain Bacteria; phylum Deinococcota; class Deinococci; order Deinococcales; family Deinococcaceae; genus Deinococcus; species Deinococcus rhizophilus. The sequence goes on from NZ_JASNGB010000128.1 coordinate 4,111, forward strand.
CAAGCCCGGCGACTACGGCACCCCCGCCGCCTTCCAGATGGCGAAGGCGCTCGGGCAGAATCCCGCGCAGGTCGCGGCGCAGCTCGCGCAGACGGTGCAGCTCCCGGCGGGCATCGCCCGCGTGGAGGCGGCGGGGCCGTTCCTGAATTTCTTCGTGGATGTGGGCGCGTTTGTGCGCGGCGTGGTCGAGACGCCCTTTGCCCTGCCCGCCCGCCCCGACAAGATCATCGTCGAGCACACCTCGGTCAACCCCAACAAGGAACTGCACGTCGGGCACCTGCGAAACGTCGTCCTGGGCGATTCGATGGCCCGCATCTTCCGGGCGGCGGGGTCGCGGGTCGAGGTCCAGAACTACATCGACGACACCGGGCGCCAGGCGGCCGAGGCCCTCTTCGCCGTCTCCCACTACGGCCGCGTCTGGGACGGCGTGCAGAAGTACGACCACTGGCTCGGCGAGGGCTACGTGCGGCTCAACGCCGACCCGCAGAAGCCCGCGCTCGAGGAGGGCATCAGCGCCGTGATGCACCGCCTGGAGGCCGGGGAACTGCGCTCCGAGATCGAGAAGGTCGTTCGCGCCCATCTGGAAACCTGTTTCCGCCTGGGGGCCCGCTACGACCTGCTGAACTGGGAATCCGACGTGGTGGGCAGCGGCTTTCTGTCGCAGGCGATGAACATTCTGGAGGGCAGCCGCTACACCTCGCGCCCCCAGGAGGGCAAGTATGCCGGGGCCTTCGTGATGGACGTCTCCGAGTTCATGCCGGGACTGGAAGAACCCAACGTGGTCCTCGTGCGCTCCGGCGGTACCGCGATGTACGCCGCCAAGGACATCGGGTACCAGTTCTGGAAGTTCGGCCTGTTCGAGGGCATGAAATTCAAGCCTTTCACCCAGGACCCCGAGGGCAACACGGTCTGGACGAGTGCCCCCGACGGTGAGCCCGACCTGGGGCGCCGCTTCGGGCACGCCGACGAGGTCATCAACGTGATCGACTCCCGCCAGGACCACCCGCAGACGGTCGTCAGAAGTGCCCTCGGCGTGGCGGGCCAGCCGGAGAAGAAGGAGCGGTCGGTCCACCTTTCCTACGCCTTCGTCACCCTGGAGGGCCAGACCATCTCCGGGCGGAGGGGCATCGCGGTCAGCGCCGACGACGCGATGGACGAGGCCGAGCGGCGGGCGCTGGCGGTCCTCTCGCAGATCAACCCCGACCTCGCGGCCCGGGGGGACGCCCCGGAGATCGCCCGGCGCATCGGCATCGGCGCGATTCGCTTCGCCATGCTCAAGTCTGAGCCGACCCGCATCGTGGATTTCCGCTGGGAGCAGGCGCTCGCGCTGCAGGGCGACACCGCGCCCTATGTCCAGTACGCCGCCGTCCGCGCCGCCAACATCCTCCGCAAGGCGGGAGAGGCCGGGCACGCGGTGGACGGCAGCGGGGCCGACTGGGCAGCGCTCCCCGACGTGGACCTCGTCCTCGCCAAGCAGGTCGCCCGCCTGCCCGAGGTCGTGGCCCAGTCGGTCCGCATCCACTCGCCGCACGTGGTCGCCCAGTACGCCCTCGACCTCGCCACCGCCTTCAACGCCTGGTACAACGCCAGGGACAGGAGCGGAAAGCCCGCCACCAACGTCCTCCAGAGCCCCGGGGGACTGCGCGAGGCCCGGCTCGCCCTCGTCGGGAGGGTGCGCCGCGCCTTCGAGGAGACGCTGGACCTGATCGGCATCGAGGTTCCGGCGGCGATGTAGTCGCCCCGGATGGGGAAGGGGGCCCGGGAGACATGCCCAGGCCCCTCCGCTGTATTCCCGGCCTCAGCGCCGCAGCGCCTGCTCGGTCGCCTGGGCTTCGAGTCCTCCAAAGAAGTCGGCGAGTTGCCCCGCCACCTTCGGCGAGAAACGGTTGCCGCCGAGGTGTGGGCCGCTGAGCTGCACGAACTGGCTGGGACCGGGGACGGCGCGGTTTCGCAGACGCACGGCGTTGGTCTGCATGGGCACGACGTCGTCGTCGGGGCTGGCAACCAGGAAGAGGGGAATGCGGGGTGCCTGCTCGGCCAGGGTCATGGGGTTGTGATGGGCCTCGGGTTCACCGCTGAGGCCGTAGGCGTGCCCGATCTCGGCGCGGCGGGCCAGGGCGGTGCCCCAGGCGCTTCTCAGGTCGGTCCAGGGGTCGATCAGGGCCACGCCGCCCACCGGGTAGGGGCTGCCCGGCAGGGCGCTGCGCAGGGCCAGCAGCCCGCCCATGCTCAGGCCCAGCGCGTAGGTGCGCCCGTTCCAGGCAAAGTGCGACCCGGCCTCCTGCCGCAGGCTGGCAACCTGCGCGAGCGCGGCGGGGCTGCCCCAGGTGCTCTCGCCGCCGTCGTCACTGAGCAGCACGGCCAGCGGCACGTCCAGCAGGGCCTCTGTCAGCACGTTTACCTGCGGGCTGTCCAGCAGCCGCTCGGCGCTCTGCCCGCGCGGGTGCGACACCACCACCAGCGCACATTCCTGGCGGTAGCACGCGGGCGGCACCCGCAGGAACGACGGGCCGCTGAACCGGTCCAGCCTCACGGTGTCGGGCTTTTTGGGAAGGGGGAGCGGAGGGGTGGCCGCCGTGGCCGCCGCACCCGTCACGGCGAGGGCGGCCAGGGTGGCGATCAGGGAAAGGGCAAGGCGGCGCATCAACCGGGGCACTTTACCGCCCCGGCGGTGACGGTGTCCTGACGTGCCTGCTGAGCGCCCTCTCATGGGGAGGGGGGGAGCAGGGCAGCAGCCTTCAGCGCCCGAAGATGAACAGCCCCAGCCGCGTGCCCAGCAGCAGTCGCCCGACGAGCATCGGGATCAGCAGCGCGGTCAGGAAGGAGAGGGTCACCGTCAGCGCGAGGCTGAGGGGGCCGCCGCTCGGGAGGCCCACCCCGTACTCCAGAAGTTGCAGCAGGGCCGGGTGAATCAGGTAGATGGGCAGGCTGACCGTCCCCAGCGTGGCGATGGCCCGCCGCAGCCTGCCCCCGCCCTGCGGCCTGCGCTCCTGCCAGGCGTAGGCCGCGCCCAGCAGCGTCAGCGCCACCAGGATGGAATAGCCCCAGTTCAGCGCGTTGTAGTGCAGCGGCACGGTGGGCTCGCCCTTCAGGTTCCCCACGGCGGTGGGCAGGTACAGCGCAAAGACCACCGCCAGGGCACCCAGCAGCCAGGGCAGGCGCCTGCGCCACCACGCCGGAAACTCGTCCAGCCGCGCCCCCACCCCGATCCCGGTCAGGACGGGCAGCAGGTACCACAGCACCGTGCTCGCGGGGAATTGCAGGGTCAGCACCTCGCGGTTCAGGAAGTACATCCCGAGTTGCACGGCGGCGCCCAGCCCCAGCATCACGCCGATGGACGGGCGACGCCGCGCCAGCGGCAGCAGCAGCGGCAGCAGCAGGTAGACCTCCAGCGCCACCAGCAGGAAGTACAGGTGAAAGCTCGCCTTGCCGTACAGCAGCCAGAAACTCCAGCGCTCGGGGTCCGTGAGCTGCTCGGGGGGGCGCTGGGTGGTCACCACGTACCACACGGCATACAGGGCGCTCCACAGCACGTAGGGCCACGCCCCCCGCGTCACCCGCCGGGTGAAGTAGCGCCGCAGGTCGAACTTCTTCAGCAGGCTGCGGGTCAGCACCACCGCCGAGAGAAAGACGAAGGCGGGCACCGCGAAGTGCAGGGTGCGGTTGAGGATCAGCAACAGCTCGTGCGCCAGCGACCCCGCCTCGGCGTGCCGCAGCGCCATGCCGCTGGTGTGGTGCGCCACGACCTCCATGATGGTCAGCCCCCGGAAGGTGTCCACCGCCGTGAGGCGCGGGGCGGCCGTGGCCCCCTGCTCCAGGGGCGCGGTCGAAGAGGCGGCCAGGGCAGAGGTGGCGGGAGCAGGCTCGGACATCCGGCTGCCACTCTACCCGGCCCACGCATGAGGGGCGTCCATCCAAAGGCGGGGGCGGCTCATGGAGAGGAGAGGCCCGGCTAGCCCCGGCCCCGTACCTCGTACCCCGCCGCCCGCAGGAGTTCGGCCGCCCGCGCCACGTCCCCCGCGCTTTCCAGGCCCAGCCGCAGCGCTCCCCCCTCCTCGCGGACGGCCAGCACCTCGATGTCCTTGATGTTCACGCCCGCCGCGCCCAGTGCCTGCGTCACCGCGCCGATCTGGTTGGGCCGGTCGGGCATGGCGACCACGAGGTCGTGCCGGGGCGGCAGCAGGCTGCGGCGGACCACCGGCAGGCTGTCGCGGGTGCGCTTGCCCTCGGCGGCGG
>NZ_JASNGB010000129.1:0-4050 GCF_030271215.1 Deinococcus rhizophilus
CCGCGCGAGCGGCACGCTGGGCCCGGTGGCCCTGAACGTGGGCGGAAGCTTCTTCAGCGCCGCCGCGACCGACGTGGACCCCCTCGCCGCGTGGGCTCTGACGCCCACCGACCTGCGGGCGCGGGGCTGGGTGGCCGACGTGACCGCCCGCTACCGGGTGAGCCGCACCCTCGTCGCGGTCGCCGGGGGCGAGTTCGGGGTGCAGCCCCACGCCCTGCTGGGCGCCGAGTGGCGGCGCGACCTCACCCGCACCCTCCCCCTGGAGGAAGGGGACGACCCCGGCGCCGAACCCCTCACCGCGCGCACGGGCAGCGTCACCCTGCGGCTGGGCGCCCGCGCCGGGGCGGACGTGCTGGGGGTCACGGGCGGGGTGAGCTACGCCGCCGAGTCGGGCCTCAGCGCGTCGCTGGACGCCCTCGCCGGGCCGGGGGGCTGGGGGGCGGTGGGCAGCCTGGGTGTGCCTGGACTGCTGGGAGAGGAGAGCAGCACGCGCCTGTACGTCGCCTACGAGCCGTGGCGCCGTGCCGCCGCACCGCTGCGGGCCGGGGCGGAGGTGGCCGTGCCGCTCGGCTCCGGCACCCTGACCACCGACCTGCGGGGCGGCAGCGGGGGCTTTGGCGTGCGGGCCAGCTACCGCTTTCCACTGGGGAGCGGCGGGGAGAGCGGGGAGTAGCCCTTCCCACCGTCTCAGCGCGGCGTGAATCCCCGGTCAGCCCTGGCGCCGCCTTCTCATGGGGGGGGGTGACAGACTCCGGACGTGAAGCACTTTCTCCCCCTCCTGACCCTCGCTGCCCTGGCCTCCACGGCGGGCGCCCAGACCGCGCAGGACATCCTCAAGCGGGTCGACAACGCCCAGAAGTCGGCCAGGGACGTGTCTTTCCGCCTCAGCGGCAACGCCTCGCTGGAGTCGCAGGCCCAGAAGATCGACCTGACCGTGCGCTCCATCCCCGCGCAGGGCGTGGCCCGCATCCAGTTCAACGCGCCCGACGCGCTGGCCGACAACATCGTGGTGGCCGACCGCAACGAGGTCCGGCAGTACCTCTTCCTGACCAACCAGATCACGGTGACGCCGCTCAAGAAGGCCACCGCCCAGGCGGGCCTCGGCGGGCTGGATTTCACCCGCCTCAGCAACGTCTCCGACCTGCTGGGCGACTACAGCGTCAAACTGCTGGGCACCACGTCCTCCGGCGGCAAGAAGCTCTACCAGCTGGAGGCCACCCCCAAGAACAGCGGCGACAAGGCCCGCGTCTGGATCACCGAGTCGGGCTGGCGCCCCACCCGCATCCAGTTCCTGGGAACCGGCAACCGCGTCCTGGCCGACCTGAACGTGTCCAACTACCGCGTCAACAGCGGCCTGACCGTGGCGGGCCTCAAGACGCTGCCCAGGGACGCGCAGGTGATCCGGCAGTAAGGAAAGCGGTCAGCCGTCAGCTTCCAGCACTCCTCTCAGGCTCCAGCCACGGCTGGGGCTTTTTTGCTGACGACTGGTCCCTGGCGACTGGCGGCTTCCCCAAAACGCAGCGCCCCCACCACGCGGGCGGGGGCACTCGGTCGATGGAAGGGGTGGGGAGGGGGTCAGCTCAGGACGCGGCGGGCGCCGACATAGCGCTGGGCCCAGTAGGGGTTGCCGAACAGCGGCTCGATCACGGTGCGGCCCTGGTAGCTGTTGGCGTTCGCCATCAGGCCGTCGCCCACGTAGATGCCGACGTGGCTGGCGACGCGGCCGGTGGTGTTGAAGAACACCAGGTCACCGGGCATCAGGTTGCGGCTGCTGACCGCGTAGCCGGTGCGCCACTGCGCCGCCGCCGTGCGCGGCAGGTTGATGCCCAGCTGCCTGAACACCAGCGACGTGTAGGCCGAGCAGTCGATGCCCCGTCCGCCCGTGCCGCCCAGCACGTAGCGAATCCCCAGGAAGCGCGAGGCAGTGGAGCGCACGAAGGCGCTGCCACGCGGCGCGGCGGGGGCCACCGTGCGGGCGGTGGTCGCGGGTGCGGTCACGTTGCCCAGATTCAGCCGCTGCCCGATCTCGATGGTCGTGGAGCGCAGCCCGTTCAGGCGCATGATCTGCGCGGGCTCCGTCCGGTACACGCTGGCGATCTTGGAGAGGGTGTCTCCGGCCTTGACGGTATAGGTGACGGCGAGGGCCGGGGCGCTGCCCAGGGCAGCGGCAATCAGGAGGGTTCGGAGAACTTTCATCGACAGGAGAGAGTTTAGCGGGCCTTTATTCTTTTTACCTTAATCCTCGGGCGAAAGCGGCTTTTTTATGCGCCTATGCGGCCTCTATGCGATCACACTTGCGATGAAATGAGGAAAAATCCCCGATCAGGTTCAAACTTCTCAGATTCTGACTCATTTCTTTAACCCGGTCCATTTTTGCGACAGACACGGCTTTCTCGCGGCCCCCTGGCACCTCTGCTGATCTCATGGTTCTCATCCCTATCGTGGGGTGGTTCTCGGCTTGAAGGGACGGCTTGAGGGGGGTCGCCCCGGGTCGGCGGCAGGGCAGGCACCCGGCCTATACTTCAGTCTGCAGTGGGCGGAGGCCGCGCCCCGGCTGGAGGACCGATGAAGGAACCCATGACGACCGAGCAGCTCCTGCAGGGACTCAAGCATTACCGCCGCATCGCCCGGCAGGACATGCTGCGGGCGCCGGAAACGCCGCATCCGGACGCCTTCTTGCAGCACGCCGAGAGCCGCCGGACGCTGTACGTCGAACTCGGGCAGTACGCGGAAACCCACGCCAGCGACGAGGTGGTCGGGTACGCGCTGTCGCTCTACCGCGCCCTGCCCTTCGTGACGGGCACGCCCGAGCACGAGCACGCCGAGATCAAGGGCCGGGAGAACGCACTGGAGAACTTTTTCCTGCTCGTCGGTCTGGATCCCAAGACCCGGCGCGAGGCCCGCAGCCACCGTCCCAAGCTGGGCACGGCGGCCCCGGGCGTCCCGGTTCAGGGCTGAGGCCCGCTCCCGTCCACGGCCCCTTCCATCCACGGCCCTCCCGTACACTGCCCCGCATGCCCAACCCCGAATTTGTCGGACTCGTGAGCACCCTGCAGGCCACCGCCGAGGCCGCGCTGGGCGACCTGAACGCCGCGACTGCCAGCGCGGCCCGCGACGGCCTGCTGGCCGAAGAGCGTGCCCGCCAGACCGCCGAGCGCTCGCTGCGGCTGCTCACCATGCTGGCGGACAAGACGCGCGGCAACCTCGATTTCACGGAAGCCGAGGTGCTCACCGGCGCCATCGGCAGCCTGCGGGCCCGGCTCGGCAACTAGGGTGCGGGCCGCCCTGCAGCGGGTGACCCGCGCGAGGTGCACCGTGGACGGCCGCGTGACGGGAGAGACGGGTCCCGGCCTCCTCGTGCTGCTGGGCGTCGCCCCGGAGGACACGCCGGAGACCGCGCAGGCCCTCGCCGCCAGGATCGCCCGCCTGCGCCTCTTTGCCGATGAAGCCGGAAAGATGAACCGCAGCGTGCAGGACATCGGCGGTGGGGTCCTGAGCGTCAGCCAGTTCACCCTGTTCGCGGACACGCGGCGGGGCAACCGGCCGGGCTTTTCCGGGGCCGCGCCGCCCGAGCAGGCCCGGGCGCTGTACGCCGAGTTCAACGCGGCGCTGCGGGCCTGCGGGCTGGCGGTGGGGGAGGGGGTGTTCGGGGCGCACATGGCCCTCGACCTGACCAACGACGGCCCGGTCACCCTGATGCTGGACACGGCCGAGCGTTGAGGGTTCATCCGGCCCCCCGTCCCCGGCGGCTATCCTGCCGGGCATGACCCGCCGCTTTCCGGTTCGTCCGGCCTGGCCGCTCCTCTGTGCCGCCGCGCTCCTGCTGGGAACGGCGGGCGCGGCGCACACCGTCGTGAAGGGCGACACGCTGTATTCCATCGCCCGCAAGTACGGCACCACCGTCGCGGAGTTGCAGCGTCTCAACGCGCTGGCGGACACCACCATCGAGATCGGGCAAGCCCTGCGCCTGCCCGGCGACCCGCCGCTGCCGCCCCCGGTCCCGGCGACTCCCCCGGCGGCGCCCGCCGCCACGCCCCCGGTTCCGGCCGC
>NZ_JASNGB010000129.1:4107-8229 GCF_030271215.1 Deinococcus rhizophilus
CACGCCCCCGGTTCCGGCCGCGCCTCCCCTGACCCGCGTGACCCGGCTGGAGGGCGTCTCCGTGACGGCCCCGGCGACGGCGCGGATGGGCGACGCCTTCGTGCTGCGCCTCAGCGGGGCGCAGGCGGGCGAGGTCACGGTGCGCTTTCTCAGCGAGGTGGGCGAGAACGTCCGGCTGCCTGCCGAGCGCCTGACGCCGGTGGGCGCGGCGGGCGAGTACGTGGTGCCGGGTCGGGTGGTGCTGGGCAAGACCACCCCGGTGACCTACGAGGTCGCGCTGGGCGGTCAGGCCCTGCGCGGCAGCATTCCCGTGACGGGGCTGGGCCAGAGCGTGCAGCACCTCAACCTGCCCCGCGCCATCAGCCGCAAGCTCGAGGACCCCGGCCGCAAGGCCGAGGACGCGGCGGTCGAGAAGGCCTACGCCCGCCGCACGCCCCAGGTCTGGACCCGGCCCTTCGCGCCCGCCGTGAATGTCAGATCCCAGAGCAGCGCCTTCGGGCAGCCGCGCACCTACGTGGCGGGCGGCCCGGTCCAGTACCACTACGGCACCGACTACCCCGCGCCCGTGGGCACCCCCGTGCTGGCCGTCAACGACGGCACGGTCGTGATGGCCGGGATGTACCCGGTGCGCGGCGGCCTCGTCGTGATCGACCACGGGGCGGGCCTGACCAGCCTGTATTTCCACCAGAGCCGGGTCACCGCCAAGGTCGGCCAGAAGGTCACGCGCGGCCAGAAAATCGGCGAGGTCGGGTCCACCGGCCTGAGCGCCGGGCCGCACCTGCACCTCGAGCTGCGGGTGCGCGGCGAGGGCACCAATCCGGCAGGGTGGATGAACCGGCTGTGGCCCCGGTAGCGCCGGGCTGCTACCTTCTCCCCCATGCTCCCCACCCTCGAGGACCTCAACGCCTTTGGCGAGGGCCGCCTGCCCGGCCTGATGGGCATCCGCTTCACGCACGCCGAGCGCGGCCTGCTGCGCTCCGAGCTGACCGTGCGGCCGGAGCTGCTGGCGCCCAACGGCTTCCTGCACGCGGCGTCGGTGATCGCGCTGGCGGACACGACCTGCGGTTACGGCACCCGGATGCTGCTGCCCCAGGGCGCCGAGAACTTCACCACCATCGAACTCAAGAGCAACCACCTCTCGACCGCCCGTGACGGGGTGATCACCTGCGAGGCCCGCGCCGTCCACGCCGGGCGCACCACCCAGGTCTGGGACGCCGAGGTGCGGGGGCCACAGGGCCGGGTCATGGCGCTCTTCCGCTGCACGCAGGCGGTGCTGTACCCGAAATGAGCCTGTGGCCTGTCGCTTGTGCCCCGGAGTGTAGGCAGTCGGGGCTGAAGCTCAGGCCCTTCTCTTCTTTCCACCAGTCTTTCCACCAGCCACCAGCGAGAAGCCACATACCACACGCCTCCCACTTCCTCCAGCACCCCGACCCCCTGACCCGCGAGGTCGCGCGGGGGTACGCGTCGGGGGCCTTTCTGATGGACAACGGCGACGGGGTGGGGTGGTACGCGGTGGAAACGCGGGCGCTCGTACCGCTCAGCGAGGCGCAGGGGCTGCATGTGGCGCGGCGGCTGCGGCGGGAGCTGGGGCGCTTCGAGGTGCGGGTGGACACCGCCTTCGCGGACGTGGTGGAGGGGTGCCGGGGCCGCCTGCCGGGGTCGCCAGAGCGCGACGGCGAGTGGATCAGCCCGCCGCTGGCCGAGCTGTACGCGCACCTGCACCGGACCGGGCTGGCCCACTCCTTCGAGGTCTGGCGGGAGGGAGAGCTCGCGGGCGGGGTGCTGGGGTTGAGCCTGGGCGGGGCCTTTATCGCGGAGAGCAAGTTCCATCGCGTCCGGGACGCGAGCAAGGTCGCCCTCGTGCGGCTGGCGGGGCACCTGCACGCGCGGGGCTTCACCCTGCTGGACGCGCAGATTCAGAATCCCCATATCGCCCGGCTGGGGGTCTACGAGGTGGGAGGCGACGAGTACGCCCGGCGGCTGCGGTCGGCGCTGGCGCTGGACGTGGACCTGCACGGTTCGCCCCTCACGCCCTAGCCAGCCCCCGCCCCCTGCCGGAGCAGGGCACTTAGAGCATTTGCCATAAGAATGCGGTGGGTTTCCGCATTCGTTGGCCGAGCGGACTTGCAAAGCTGCGCAGCAGAGCGAGCGAATTGAAGAAGAGCATTGGGCATTCGGGGAGGCACCTGGGGCGCCCTTCCCCGGGGGCCGTCATTCTGTCCAATGCTCTAGGCTGGGGCATGACGCTGCCGCCGCCCCCCCGTCCCGGCCCGTTGTCTCCCGGCCCGCAGTCCCCCACCGCTCCCCTGCGGGTGCTGATCNTGGGGCATGACGCTGCCGCCGCCCCCCCGTCCCGGCCCGTTGTCTCCCGGCCCGCAGTCCCCCACCGCTCCCCTGCGGGTGCTGATCTGCGACGAGATGAACCCCGGAGCCCTGGAGCACGCGGGCTTCGAGATCGACTACGCGGGCAACCTCCCGCGTGAGGAGACGCTGCGCCGCTTGCCGGACTACGACGCCCTGATCACGCGCAGCCGCACCCGGGTGGACCGCGAACTGCTGGCGGCGGCGGGGCCGAGGCTGCGGGTCGTCGGGCGCGGGGGCGTGGGGGTGGACAACATCGACCTCGACGCCTGCTCACGCCGGGGCATCCTGGTGCTGAATGCGCCCGAGAGCAACACCGTCTCGGCCGCCGAACTCGCCCTCGCGCACCTGCTGGCCGCCGCGCGGGGCCTGACGCGCTCGGACCGCCGGACGCGGGCGGGGCAGTGGGACCGGACGTTTCTGGGCACCGAGCTCAAGGACAAGACCCTCGGCATCGTGGGCCTGGGCCGCATCGGGTCCGTCGTGGCGGACCGGGCGCAGGGGCTGCGGCTCAGTGTGATCGCCCACGACCCCTACGTCCCCGAGAACAAGTTCGGGCGTCTGGGCGTGGAGCGGGCCGACACGCTGGATGAGCTGCTGGGCCGGGTGGATTTCCTGACGGTCCATACCCCGCTGACCGACGAGACGCGGGGCCTGATCGGGGAGCGCGAACTCGCCCGGTTGAAACCCGGCGCGGTCGTCGTGAACGCGGCGCGGGGCGGCATCGTGGACGAGGCGGCGCTCGCAGGAGCCCTGCACCGGGGGCACCTGCTGGGCGCGGGGGTGGACGTGTTCGTGGAGGAACCGCCCGCGCCGGGGCACGCGCTGCTGGACGCCCCAAACCTCAGCGTCACCGCGCATCTGGGCGCCAACACCGCCGAGGCCCAGGAGCGCGTCGGGGCCGAGATCGTGGGCCGGGTCCTCGCCGCCCTGCAGGGGGACGTGAGCCGGGGGGCCGTGAACGCGCCCGCGCTGGACCCCCGCACCCTGGAACTGCTGGGCGGCTACCTCGACCTCGGCGAGAAGCTGGGCCGCATCCTGACCCAGTTGCTGCCGGGAGCGCACGAACTGGAGGTGACCTTCCGGGGTGACTTTCCCGCCGACCCCGCGCCGGTCGTCACGGCGACGCTGGTGGGCTACCTGTCGGGCAGCACCGACGAGGTACCCAACCTGATCAACGCCCGCGCCCTGGCCCGCGAACGCGGCCTGACCCTGACCGTGCGCGAGGACGCCGGGAGTCCCGACTACCAGACCGAGGTCATCGTGCGCGTGACCGCCCACGGCGAGGGAGGCCGCCCCCGCACCCGCACGGTGGGCGGCACCGTCTTCGGGCGCAGCCCCCGGCTGACCCGGCTGCGCGACTTCCGGGTGGAGCTTGCCCCCGAGGGCTTCATCCTGATCGCCTCCAACCAGGACCGGCCCGGTGCGGTGGCCGCGCTCTCGGCGCTGCTGGGGGGCTGGGGCGTCAACATCGCGGGCATGGCGCTGGGCCGCGCCGAGCGGGGCGGGCAGGCCCTCTTTACCCTGACGCTGGACGACGGCCTGACGCCCGGGCAGCTCGCGGCCGTCCGGGGCCTCGGCATGATCGACTCGGCCTATCTGGTGCAGGTGTAGGGGCAGCGGGGAGAGCGGGGCACTCGGGTCGGACGCCGAATCCCGCACACCTCCCGGCCCGGCCCCCGCGCTAGCCTGACCGGGTGAAGCTCAACCCATCCGCCCGGCCCGGCGGCGCTCCCCTCACGGCGCGGCGGGCGCGGTCCC
>NZ_JASNGB010000013.1 GCF_030271215.1 Deinococcus rhizophilus
TTACCCCCGCTACCCCTCAGCTCCCCGGAATCCAGGAAGAGCCTTCTTGCAATGGGCCTCCAGCGAGCAGCACCCGGAGGCAGGGAGGCAGGCGTAGCGGCGAGTTCCATCATTGAGGGCGCACCTGTCAACGCGGGAGCGGCAGATGTCCGAAAGCGCAGAGGGATGGGCCTGGGCACTCATACGTCCAGTGCCTCGATCAGTTCAGCGGACAACCCCCGCGTCCGGGGCGGGGCGGGCCTCAAAGTGATCACTCGGCGTCCACAGGAACTGCGTCGCTGGCGGGCAGGCGGCGACGACGTGACCAGCCCCGGCAGGTGCGATCAGGATCAGTCTAGAGCATTTGCCATAAGAATGCGGTGGGTTTCCGCATGCGTTGGACGAGCGGACTTGCAAAGCTGCGCAGCAGAGCGAGCGACTTGAAGAAGAGTATTGGGCATTCGGGGAGGCACCTGGGGCGCCCTTCCCCGGGGGCCGTCATTCTGTCAAATGCTCCAGGCCCGCTGACCTGCAAGAAGGCGAGGAGGGCGCGTGTCAGCCGTAACAGCACTGGTTCTCCTGCCTAGGTCGGCGGGGCAGTGGGCGAGCTGAGGGAACGGCAAGTGCAGCCCACTGTACGGCCCACCTTTCTCTCCCCGGGGGGAGCGTCGCCGCACCACCGGGAGTGAGGGACCAGACCGGACGGGACAAACGAAAAACTCCCTCTGGGAGGGAGTCTGTGCTGGTCGAGGCGGCGAGATTTGAACTCACGACCCCTACCACCCCAAGGTAGTGCGCTACCAGGCTGCGCTACGCCTCGACGGCCAGCCACAGAACTATAGACGCCGTGCCGGGGCTCGTCAAGCGGGCAGGGGCGGGCGCTATCCTGGGCGGCGTGACCACTCTGAGTTTCGAGGACAAGCTGCGCAACTACGCGCGGCTGGCGGTGCGGGTCGGGTTGGGTGTGCGGGAGGGCCAGCGGGTGCTGGTGCAGGCCCCGGTCGACACGGCGCCGCTGGCCCGCCTGCTGGTGCGCGAGGCTTACGCGGCGGGCGCGAGCTTTGCCGACGTGCGCTGGGACGACGACGACGTGCAGCTCGTCCGCTTCTCGCACGCGCCGGAGGGCAGCTTCGAGCAGATCAGCAAGTGGCGGGTGGACGCCGAGCTGGAAACCGCCGAGGCGGGCGGCGCGGTGATCGCCATTCGCGCGACCAATCCCGGCCTGCTGGCGAACGTGGACCCCACCCGCGTGACCACGCACCAGCGCACGCTGGCGGCCTACCGCAAGCCCTATTCCCTGCAGGTCATGACCAACCGCCTGAACTGGAACCTGATCTCCGCGCCGGTCCCCGAGTGGGCGGGGCTGATGTTCCCCGGCGTCCCCCGCGAGGAAGCGGTGCAACAGCAGTGGGACGCGATCTTCGCCGCCACCCGCGCCGACCAGCCCGACGCGCTGGAGCAGTGGGAAGCCCACCTCGCGGACCTCCAGCGCCGCCGCGAGCTGCTCACGGGGCGGCAGTACCACGCCCTGCACTTCCGGGGCGGCGAGACCGACCTCACTGTGGGGCTGGCCGAGGACCACGTCTGGGGCGGCGGCAGCGCGCAGACGCCTTCGGGGATCACCTTCACCGCCAACATCCCCACCGAGGAAGTCTGGACGGCCCCCCACCGCGAGCGGGTGGACGGCGTGGTCGTCAGCACCAAGCCGCTCTCGTACAACGGCGTGCTGATCGACGGTATCCGCATCCGCTTCGAGGGCGGGCGGGTCGTGGACGCGACGGCCACCAGCGGGCAGGACACCCTGCGCCAGATGATCGAGACCGACGAGGGCAGTCACCGCCTCGGCGAGGTCGCGCTGGTGCCGCATTCCAGCCCGATCAGCCGTTCGGGGCTGTTCTTTTACAACACCCTCTACGACGAGAACGCGGCCTCGCACATCGCCATCGGCAGCGCCTACCGCTTCAACGTGCGGGGCGGCGTGGAGATGACCACCGAGGAGTTCGCGGCCAGGGGCGGCAATGACTCCCTGACGCACGTCGACTGGATGATCGGTTCGGGCGAGATGGACGTGGACGGCCTCACGAAAGACGGCAACCGCGAGCCGGTGATGCGGGCGGGCGAGTTCGTGATCTGAGCCCTGGGCTCAGCGAGGGAAGGTGGGCGATATGCAGAACGTCGCCCACCTTCCCTTGTTCTCTGACTGGCGGGCTACGCGTCCCGCTGGGCCAGCCACAACACCAGCGCTTCCGCCGTCGCCGGATTGGTCGCCAGCGGCACGTCATGGACGTCACACAGCCGCAGCAGGGCAGACACGTCGGGCTCGTGGGGCTGGGCGGTCAGGGGATCGCGGAAGAAGAAGACGGCCAGCACGCGCTCCTCCGCGATGCGGGCACCGATCTGCTGGTCGCCGCCCTGCGGGCCGGACAGCACCCGCTCGACCGCCAGCCCGGTCTTGCTCGCCAGGATGCCCCCGGTCGTGCCGGTGGCGAGAAGGGGAAAGCGGCCCAGCACGTCGCGGTGCGAGAGGGCGAACAGGGCGAGTTCGAGCTTCTGACGGTCGTGGGCGATCAGGGCGACCTCGCGCCGCGACGTGCCGCTCATCCTCCCTCCAGCCGCGCCGCGAGGGCCGCGCCGATCACGCCCGCGTCGGTCCCCAGCTGGGCGCGGCGCAGGGTGACGGGCGCGAACGGTCCGGCGTACTCGTCGGCGGCGGCCTGAAGCCCCGCGAAGAAGGGGTCGCCCGCCTTCGCCACCCCGCCTCCGATCACAAACACTTCCGGGTCGAGGAACTTCTGGATGTCGGCCAGCGCGACCCCGATGTGCCGCAGCGCCTGCGAGACGACCCGGCTCGCCGCCGGGTGGCCGCTTCCCGCCAGCGCGAAGGCCTCGGCGGTACTCACCTCGCGGTTCAGGGCGTAGCTCGCGTCGCGGGCGATGGCGGTGCCGCTGGCGACGGCCTCCAGCGCCCCGTCGAGCCCCGCGCCGCTCACCGGGCCGCCGGGCATCACGGTGACGTGCCCGAGTTCCCCGGCGATCCCGTGGTGCCCGCGCCACACCCGGCCCCCCAGCACGATGCCCGAGCCGATGCCGGTGCTGACCGTCACGTAGACGCTGCTGCCCGTGCCCCGCGCCGCCCCGAGGTGCGCCTCGGCGAGTGCGGCGGCCTTGGCGTCGTTTTCCAGCACCACCCGCAGCCCCAGACGGTCATGGAGCCCCTGTACCAGCGGCACGTCGGTAAAGCCGTAGATGTTGGGCGCGAACTTCACGCGGGTGCGGCCCTCGGCGAGGGGACCGGGCACGCCCACCCCGACGCGGGTGGCCTGCGGGTACTGCGCTTGCAAGAGCCGCACCTGCGCGGCCACGGCGTCCAGCACGGCTTCCCAGCCGGTTTCCGGGGTGGGCTGGATGTGGCGGCCATGCAGCTCGTCGCCGATCAGCACGCCCGTGGCGATCTTGGTGCCGCCGACGTCCACGCCGATGGAGGGAGGGGAGAGGGGAGAGTCGGAAGTGGTCAAGGGGAGGTCCTCCTGTGGGGGACGGGAAAGGGCGGGAACGCTTCCGGCAGTGGGGGTAAGGCAGAGCAGACAGAGCAGAGAGTGGGAAGTGGACAGCGACGACCCCTGTGCCACCGGAGTCCGGGTCAGTCCTCCGCCCGCAACAGGGCGAGGGCCTCCTCAAGCTGGACCTCGGGAACATAGAGCCCCACGTCGCCCATGTAGCCGCCGGTCTCGATCTCGATCACCGGGCTCGCCATCGCCCACTGAAAGGGGGTGCGGATCACGGTGACCACGCCGCCCTCGGCCAGGGTCCGGCGCCAGCCTTCCGCGAGCAGCCGGGGCAGGGTGTCGAGGCGCACCCAGAGGTCGCCCTGGTAGCGCACCCGGTCCTCGTAGTGGGGGCGGCTCATCGGGCGAGCAGGCTGCCGAGGCGCTCGCGCAGGGCCTCAGGCAGCGGCTCGGGGCGCAGGCCGTCCCCGACCCGGACCTGCACCGTGCGGGCGTAGGCGCAGGGCTGGCCGTCGGCGAGCAGGCGCGACACGACCGTCCAGCTGCTGGCGCCGACCCGCTCCACCAGGGACTCCACGGTGACCTCCTGGCCCCAGCGCACCTCCTGGCGGTAGTCGAGTTCCAGCCGGGCGATCACCGAGCGGTCCTCGCGGTCGGGCACGCCGAGGTCGCGCATGAGCAGCACCCGCGAGGTTTCGAGGTACTGCACGTACACGGCGTTGTTCAGGTGCCCCATCGCGTCAATGTCGCCGTAGCGCATCTGGATGCCTGCCCGGTGTGCGCCTGCCCAGGCCAGGGACGCCAGCTCCTCCCAGGAGGCCGGGGAGCGCGGACGGGGAGTGGTATCGGTGCTTGCGCCGCTCATGGGCGCATTAGAGCATCTGGCCGTGAGCGCGGGCGCCCCCCCCCGCTTGCCTCCTGCGTGCCCGACGCTATCTTCTGAACCATGTCTGTTCCGGAACCGCTCCCCCCCCGCGAACGGCGGGGCTGGCGGTCCCGGTGGCGTCAGCTGCAGCGGCTGCCCCTCGCCCTGGTCTTTGCCAGCCTGCTCGCGGCGCTGGGCATCGTGCAATTGTCCTTTCAGCTGGGCAACCTGATCTACCGCACCGCGACCTGGAGCGCCGAGACGCAGGAGACCCGCCAGCGTATTCGTGCCCTGGAGCGCGACGTGCGGGTGCTGCGCGACGCCGAGGCCGCTGCCCTGGACCCGGCTTACCTGGAGGTGCTGGCCCGCTGCCAGGGTTTCGTCGGCGAGACCGAGGAACTCGTGGTCGCCGGAAACGCCCCCGACGTACCCGGCGAGGTCTGCAACACGCTTCGCCTGCCCTAGAGCATTGGACAGAATGACGGCCCCCGGGGACGGGCGCCCCAGGTGCCTCCCCGAATGCCCAATGCTCGTCTTCAATTCGCTCGCTCTGCTGCGCAGCTTTGCAAGTCCGCTCGGCCAACGAATGCGGAAACCCACCGCAATTCTTATGGCAAATGCTCTAGCGGCAGCGTTGCAACACGGGTTCGGTCTGCCTCGTGAACAGGTCGGGGCAGCATCCGTTGGGCAACTCCACGCCCGGAGTCCGTTTCGCTCCTTCCGGCTCCGCCCGGAGGGAGTCACCTTGTAGACGACTCAACCGCAGTCCAGATAAGAAAGGCCCAAGGCCGGGCCAGGCACGGGGAGCGTATGCTGCGGCCACTATGTCACTTGTCGTGCTGGTCACCCTGCCGCCGGAGCGGGCGCCCGAGCTGGCCCGGACCCTGGTGTCCGAGCGGCTGGCGGGCTGCGTCAACGTGCTGCCGGGCGTGCAGAGTGTCTACCGCTGGGAGGGCGAGGTCGCCGAGGACCGCGAGACCCTGCTGCTGATCAAGACGACGGGCGAACGCTATCCCGAACTCGAGGCCCGCATCCGCGCCATGCACCCCTACGAGGTGCCCGAGATCGTGGCCCTGCCCTGGGACCGGGCGCTGCCCGAGTTCCAGACGTGGTTGCTGGACGCGACCTCGGCGAGCGGGCGCTAGGGAAGCTGCCAGAGGGAGCCCCTCCGCCCCCGGCTCCAGCGGGTTGGGTGGAGGGATTTTCCCGCGTCGGAGGCTCTAACACTCCCGCTCACGGCCGCGAGGCAGGCAGGGCTTCCAGCGTCCCCAGGGCCACGTCCACCGTCTGCCGGATCAGCGCCGAGTCGGCCACCACGTCGCCCGGCTGGTGGTAGTTGGCGTCCAGGCCCCGGTGGAAAAAGAGGGTGGGTACGCCCGCCCCCGCGAAGGGCACATGGTCGCTGCCGCCCGAGTCGCCCACGCGGGCCACGGCACCCGTTGACCGCGGCACGGCCCTCACCAGCCCCGCCTCGCCGCTCACGGTCAGGGGGGTGACGTTGACGCCCACCATGTCGAAATTGAACATGGCCCGCAGGCCCCGCACGATCTCTGGATTGGTCTTGACGTAGGTCCGCGAGCCGTGCAGCCCGTCTTCCTCCCCGTCAAAGAGGACGAAGACGCTGCGGCCCGCCAGTGGGGTGGCCGCCACCCGCCCCGCGAGGTCCAGCACCGCCAGGGTGCCCGAGAGGTTGTCGTTCGCGCCCGGCGCCCCCGGCACCGAGTCGAGGTGCCCGCCAAAGAGAAAGTCCGGCCGGGTGACCCCCGACCGCAACGCCACCACGTTCACGCCCGTCACGTCCCCCTCGCGCACCCGGACGCGCAGGGTGGCCCGCTCGCCCGCCCGCAGGCCCGCGCCCGCCTCGCGCGTGACCGTCAGCACGGGCAGGGCGACCCGCTCCCCCAGGGTGCCGCGCACGTCGCCGGGCTGGTTGTTCACCACGATCAGCCCCAGCGCCCCCGCCGCCAGCGCGTTGCGGGCCTTTTGCGCGAAGGGGAGGGTGCCCCGGTCCACCACCGCGACGNGTCGCCGGGCTGGTTGTTCACCACGATCAGCCCCAGCGCCCCCGCCGCCAGCGCGTTGCGGGCCTTTTGCGCGAAGGGGAGGGTGCCCCGGTCCACCACCGCGACGCGGCCCCGCACGTTCGCCGCCCGGAACTCCTCGGGGGTACCCACGCCGGGGACGCGGGCGACCGGGGCCGTGACCTCCCCGCCCACCGACCCCTGAAGCGCGAGGCCCGCCAGCGTGCGCCCGCCCAGCTCCACCCCCGAACCGAGGTCGTCGAAGCGGGGGTAGGTGAAGGTCTCGCGCCGGACCTCGTAGCCCAGCGACCGGAACTGGCCCTCCAGGTAGGCGCGGGCCTGGGCATTGGCCTCGCTGCCGGTCACGCGCGGGCCGAACTCGAGGACGGCCGCGAGGTGCGTCTCCACACTCGCCAGCGCGGAGGAGGCCAGCAGCAGGGCTCCCAGCAGGGCGCCGTTGCACCTTGAACCCATGCACAGTGAACGCATGGGCACAGCAGAGCACGTGGGGCGGACCGGGGAGGTCACCGGGGGCACACTGCCGCTCACATTGCCGCTCCGGGGCGTGCCCAAAGCAAATCCCCCTCACTGGGAGGGGGTTTTCTGTGGCGGGCCTTGTAGGACTTGAACCCACGACCTACGGTTTTGGAGACCGCCGCTCTACCAACTGAGCTAAAGACCCGTGCTTCTCCGCGCCGCCGGGCACGTGAGCCCGAGCAGGATAGCAGAGGCCCGCGCAGGCCCGCAAGGGTCGGGGGACGCTACAACACGCCGCCGCCCAGCATCAGCCGCAGGGCCGCCAGCGCGATCACGACCACGTTGAGGGTGGTCGCGCCCCGGTCGCGGGCCAGCACGCCCAGAATCAGGCCCAGCAGGGCGGGGGGAAGCACCACCAACCAGTTGAGCCAGCCGAAGAGGGGCAGCAGGCCCAGCAGCAGCCCCAGGGCGGCCAGGATGCCCAGAATCAGCGAGAGGGTTCTCATGGCCCCGGGTACGCGCTCGCCCTGGCAAAGGTTGCCGCCGAACGTGTCCGCCGGCCCCAGACGGCTCCCAGGGGGCGGGTGTAGGCTTCCCCGCGTGAGACAGACTTCTGGTGAGTCGCAGACGAACCCGGGCAGAGCGGGGGAAAGCGGGGAGGGGGGGGCGGCGATGGACGGACATCCGGTGGTGTTCCGGAGGTCCGGGAACCAGAGCAGTCCCGTATGACTCCCGTCCCTGCCCCGGCCCCCCCACCGCCGGAGGGTGCCCCGGCCCGCGCTTCCCTGGTGCTCGCGGCGCTGGAAGTCCTGTATCCGGACGCCCGCACCGAGCTGACCTTCCACACTCCCTTCGAACTGCTCGTCGCCACCGTGCTCTCGGCGCAGGCGACCGACGTGAGCGTGAACGCCGCGACCCCGGCCCTGTTCGCCTGCTACCCGGATGCCTTCGCCCTCGCTCAGGCCACCCCGGAGGAGATCGAGCCGTATATCCGCTCCATCGGCCTGTACCGGAATAAAGCCAGGAATCTCGCCGCCCTCGCCCGCCTGCTCGTCGAGCGGCACGGGGGCGAGGTGCCCAACGACTTCGGCGCAGTCGTCGCCCTGCCCGGCGCGGGCCGCAAGACGGCCAACGTGGTCCTGAGCAACGCCTACGGGTACCCGGCCATCGCGGTGGACACCCACGTGGGCCGCCTCGCCCGGCGGCTGGGGCTCAGCGTCCAGACCAACCCGGACCGGGTGGAGGCCGACCTGGGGCGGCTCTTTCCGCGTGAGCGCTGGGTCTTTCTGCACCACGCCCTGATCCTGCATGGGCGGCGCGTCTGCCTGGCCCGCCGTCCGCAGTGCCCGGCGTGCGCGATGAAGGGGTTTTGCCCGAAGGTGGGCGTGGAGCAAGCCGGGATGCACGAATGACCTGGAAGTTCTCGCGTCAGGTCTGGCTGTACCTCACCGCCGCCTTCACCTTCGGTCTGGCGCAGGCGTTCGCGGCCCTGTTCCTGAACTTCTACCTGCGGGCGCTGGGGCTGGGGACCGAGTGGCAGGGGCTGGTCAACGCCCTGCCCGCGCTGACCCTGGCGGCGCTCAGCCTCCCGGCGGTGGCACTGGCGCGGCGCATTTCCAATGCCCGGACGATTCAGCTGGGCAGCGTGTTCAGCGTGGCGGGGGCTCTCATTCTCGCCACGGCGGGCGGACCGCTGGGAGCCATCGCGGGGGCGCTGGTGCAGGGCGCGGGCGGCGCGATGCTGATGGTCGCCGGGTCGCCCTTCATGGCGAACAACAGCGACGAGAAATCGCGCGTGACCCTCTTTAGCGTCCAGAGTGCCCTGATGACCGGGGCGGGCTTCCTGGGAAACCTCTTCGGGGGACGGGTGCCGGAGGTCTACGCGGCGGCCACCGCCACCGAACCCGACGGGTTGGGGGCGCTGCGGGCGGCGCTGCTGGTGTCGGCGGGCTTTCAGCTCGCGGGGCTCTTTCCGGTGCTGTTTCTGCGGCCCAGCGGCAAAAAGGCCACGGAGGGCCGCTCCTTTGCCATCCGCGACAAGCTGACCATGGCCCGGCTGGTCACGCCCAACGTGCTGGTCGGGCTGGGGGCGGGAGCGACCATCCCCTTTCTGAACGTCTATATCGAGGGCAAGTTCCGGGTGGACTACGCCAGCCTGGGCACCCTGTTCGCGTGGACCAGCCTGGCGACCGCCGCCACCGTGCTGCTGCAACCCCTCCTGGTGCGGCGGCTGGGGCAGCTCACGGCGGTGCTGGTGGTGCAGGCGGCCAGCCTGCCCTTTCTGGCGGTGCTGGGCTTCGCGCCGCAGCTGTGGATGGTGGCGCTCGCCCTGTTCACGCGTGGAGCACTGATGAACGCCGCCGGACCCGTCTACTCGGCCTACGCGATGACGGCCCTGCCCGACGAGGACCGCCCGATGTACTCGGCGGTCAACCTGATCGCCTGGGACCTGGGCTGGGCGGCGAGCAGCATCCTGAGCGGGGTGGTGCGCGGGGCGCTGCCGTTCGGGCTGGCCTTTAACCTGCTGTTCGCGTGGACGCTGCTGATGTACGCCTCCAGCGTGCTGGCGATCTACCTGGGCCTGTACCGTCCGGCACGCCGTCAGGGGCACCCGGCGGCGCGGGCAGCCCAGGCGGGGGTAGACTGACCGTGATGAGTGACACCGGAACCTTGCAAAGCCTGCTGCGCGTGCAGGCACTCGACCTGGACCTTGGCCGCCTGCAGGGCGAGGAGGCCAGCATTCCGGACGCCCTGCGCCAGGCGCGGGCAGAGCAGGAGCGCCTGAACAACGCCCTCGAGGACACCGAGATCACCCTGGAGGGCGTCGAGAAGCAGATTCGCGCCCTGGAGCAGGACCTCGCCGGGACCCGCGACGGGGTGGCCCGCGCCCGCGAGGAGCAGGAGAAAAACGCCTTCGACGCCCGCGCCCAGTCCCAGTTCGGCAGCCGCATCCAGATGCTCTCCGAACGCGCCGAGGAGATGGAAGAGGACCTCGTGCCCCTGCGGGGGCGCCAGCGCGAGCTGACCGAGAAGGCGAGCGGCCTGCGCGGCGAGCACCGCGCCCTGCGCCCCCAGCTCGAAGCCCTGGAAAAGGAGGACGAGGCCCGCGTCCAGGCCCTGCGCGATCAGGGAGAGGGTGCCCGCCAGGAACGCGCCGGGCTCGTGGGCGGCCTCGACTCGCGCACGGTCAAGGAATACGACCTGATTCGCAAGGCCAAAAAGGGCCTGGGCATCGTCGAGATCAGCGGGGGCCGCTGCAGCGGCTGCAACGTGATGCTCCCGGTCAACGTGCAGCAGAAGGCCGCGCAGGGCAAGCTCCCCCCGGTGAAGTGCCCGTCGTGCGGGCGATTCCTGGTGCGGACGGGCTGACCTTCCCCTCCCGGCGCGGCCCCTGACCCTGCCCGGTCGGGGGCCGTATCTTGTACCCCATCGGGGGTGGAAGTACAAGCCGTTGTATGAGGCGGGGGCGAATGGTAGAGTCAGTCGCCGTAGAGGAACCCCCCAGCGCGGGTCCCACCCGTCCGTTTCCGCACCGCCCCCGCCGGGTGGTGAGGGTTTTTTGTTGCCGCCTCGCCCCAAGGAGTCCCCATGACCACCACGCCCGACCCTGCCCTGCGCCACTTCGACGACAACGCCCAGCACATCGCCCGGCGGCAGTACCTCCAGCCCGGCGACGGCGATATCGCGGGGATGTTCCGCCGCATCGCGGCCTGGGTGGCGGGCGCGGAGGCCGGGGAGGCGCGGGAACACTGGGCGCAGCGGTACTACGACCTGATGGCCGAGAAGAAGTTCTGCCCCGGCGGGCGCGTGCTGGCGGGCGCGGGGACGCAGCATGGGAACGTCTTGAACTGCTTCGTGCAGGGGGCCACCGAGCACGCTCCCGAGAGCTTCGGCGGGGTGATGGAGGTGGCCCGCAAGCTCGCGCTGGTGACCAAGGTGGGCGGCGGCAACGGGGTGAACCTCGACGTGTATGCGCCGCGCTCGGCGCAGAGCCGCCCCGACGCGGGCGTGCGCGGCTGGGTGTACATGGCGGCCACCCACCCCGACGTGACCGACTTCGTGGAGGGACTGATGCGTCCGCCCACCCAGCCCGACGGCGACAAGGCCCCGGTCGCGGTGCGCAACTGGACGCGGGTGGTGTACGGCGAGGCGGTCCCCACCGACCTCGTGGCGCTGGCGCGGCAGAACGGGGTGCAGATCGTGCGGGCGCTGCCGGAGGGCGTGCAGGCCGTCGCGGACGACATGGGCGGCATCATCGACGCGGCGCGGGCGGTCGCGGAGACCGCGCGGGTGGGCGTCGAGCCGCGCATCGACCTCTCGCCCATGCGCCCGGAGGGGGCCCCGATCAAGGGATCGGGCGGCACCAGCTCCGGCCCGGTGTCGTTCCTGCTGGAGATCTTCGACAACTTTCTGGAGTGGGCCAACCGGGGCGGCGAGACGAGCGGGCCGGTGAATACCCTGCGCTTCGTGTACGCGCCCGTGCTGCGGGTGGTCCGTCAGGGCGGAACGAGACGCGGCGCGGGCATGGCGACCATCGCCATCGAGCACCCCGACGTGCTGGATTTCCTGACCGCCAAGGACCTCGACCGCGAGGCCGCGGAGGGGGACATCTCCACCTTCAACATCTCGATCCTGGTCAGCGAGAAGTTCTGGCAGGCGCTGGAGCGGGATTCCCTGTGGCACGTGGACGTGCAGGAGGTGCCCGGCAAGTACTACCTCGCGCCGCAAGACGGCCTGTACGACGGCCGCCTGCCCGCGCTGCCCGACCGCGCCGAGGACGGGGCGCGGGGGGTGCCCCTCTACCGCACCGCCCCCCAGGGCCGCTACAACCCCGCCGACAAGCGCCCCGGCGTGCCCGCGAAGTGGCTGTGGGACCAGATCGCCGAGCACGCCTGGAGCACGGGCGAACCGGGCCTGATCTTCGTGGACCGGGTCAATGAGCACTCCGCGCTGAAGAACCTGGGCAAGCGGTACGAGATCAGGAGCACGAATCCGTGCTTAGCTCCGGGAACGATGATCTTCCATCAAGTGATGAGTGAAAAGCTTGTTACTCCTGACGGTGGGGAAGCTAAGCTGCCTCATGGGGTCCGTATGGGGTTTGAACTTCAGACGCCTGTGGAGGAGCTGGTTGGGCAGACGGTAGAAGTTTTCGACCCTCTGACAACCCAATGGTATGAGACTGAGTTCAGGGTAACAGGTGAGAACCAGCCGGTACTAAACATTGTTCTAGCTAATGGCGAGAGTGTGTCTGCAACTCCCTATCATACTTTTTTCTTGGATGATCAGACTAAGATTGAGGCCAGAAACTTAAAAGTTGGCGATAGGCTTCTGGGACGCCCTACCCGCTTCTCAAGGGGCGCTGATCTAACGCTTCAAGAGGACTTTACAATCACGGCTATTGAAGACACGGGGACTGCTGAGAAAGTCTACTGCTGCACTGTCCAGCCCCACCATCGTTTTATGCTTGCCAATGGGATTGTTAGTGGAAATTGCGGCGAGATTCCCCTCACCGTCGGCGAGCCCTGTGACCTCGGCGCGATCAACCTCGCCGCCTACGTGAAGGGCAGCGCCTTCGACTACGCGGGCTTCCGGGCCGACGTGCGGACCTGCGTGCGCTTCCTCGACGACGTGCTGGACGTGAACGTCTTTGCGCTGGAGGACAACCGGGTGGCCTCGCAGGACCTGCGGCGCCTGGGCCTGGGCGTGATGGGCCTCGCGGACGCGCTGATCAAGCTGGGGCTGCGTTACGACTCGGAGGCCGGGCGGCAGGCCATCCACGACATCATGACCGCCCTGCGCGAGGAAGCCGTCGCCGAGAGCGAGCGGCTGGGCAAGGAGCGTGGCCACTACGCCGTCTACACCCGCAGCCCCCGCAAGATTCCCCACGCGGCGCGGCGCAACGTGGCGGTGCTGACCGTGGCGCCCACCGGCACGACCTCCATGCTGATGGGCGTGTCCAGCGGCATCGAGCCCGTCTTCTCACCCTTCATCTGGCGCAAGATCGGCAGCGAGTACCGGGCGCTGCTGCACCCCCTCTTCATGGAGCTGCTGAACCAGTACCCGCCCGCCGCCAACATGGACGACGGTCAGGGTGGCTGGAACTGGGACCGCGTGACCGAGGCCGTGTCCGAGAACCACGGTTCGGTGGTGGGGCTGGCCTTTATCCCCGAAGCGCTGCAACAGGTTTTCGTGTGCGCCCACGACATCAGCCCGGTGGACCACGTGCGGATGCAGGGCACCGTGCAGCGGGCCTTTGACGAGGGGGGGCAGCACGCGGCGAACAGCCTCTCCAAGACGATCAACTTGTCCAACAGCGCCACCGTGCAGGATGTGCAGGAAGCCTACGCCGAGGCGTACCGGACGGGCTGCAAGGGCATCACCGTGTACCGCGACGGCTCGCGGCAGTTCCAGGTGCTGTCCACCTCCAAGAAGAAGGAGAAGAAGGCGGAGGACACCGTGGCCGCCGAAGCCGTGGCCGAGGTGATGGGGGAGAGCCCCCAGCCCGCCCCGGTCGCCGCTCAGCCCGAAGCCGCTCCCGCGCCCGCTGCGCCCGCCCCCGCCCCAACTCCGCGCCCGGCGGCTTCCGCTCCAGCCCCCGTCTACGAGCGCCCCACCCGTCTGAGCGGGATCACCGACATGGTCAAACTCACCGATCCCACCAGCGGGCACCGCCGCTCCTTCCTCGTCACGGTCAACCACCTCAACGGCAAGCCCGTGGAGGTCATGGTGATCTCGGGCCGCGCGGGCGACGAGGCGAACGCCGACAGTGAGGCGCTGGGCCGCGTCGTCTCCATCGCCCTGCAACACGGCGTGCCCGCGCAGGCCATCATCAAGACGCTGCGGGGCATCAACGGCGGGCTGTACGGCTCCTACAACGGCCGCCTCGTGGGGTCCAAGGCCGACCTGATCGCTGTCGCGCTCGACACCTTCGCGGGGGACATGGACGCCGCCAGCCTGCCGCCCCTCGCCGGGGGCAGCGTGGACGCGCCCGCCGCCGCGCCTGCGGCTCCCAGTGGCGTCAGCGTGGAGGGCCTGGGCCGCGAGCGCTGCCCGGTGTGCGAGGAAAAGGCCGTGATCCGCGAAGAAGGCTGCCTGAAGTGCCAGGCGTGCGGGTACAGCAAGTGCGGGTGAACTGAACCCATGCAAGAGGAGAGGCGGGCACGCGATGGTCCGCCTCTCCTCTTGGTTGCTGGCTTACAGCCCCGGAATCGGCACCGCCACCGGGCGGATCGGCTGTCCCTGGCGCTCGGCGGTGTTCAGCAGGGTGTTCACCTGACGGTTGAGCCCCTGAATCCCCGCCTCATTGAAGCGGCCCCGTTTCAGGTCGTTGCCCACGGCGGTCAGCGACTTGTTAAAGCCGGGCAGCAGCGAGCCGATGCGCCGCAGGAAGGGGTCCTGCGTGTTGCGGGTCATCCCAATGGCCGTGTTGACCTGATAGGCGGCGAAGGCCAGGGCCACGCCCGCCTTGACGATGTTGGCCCGCTGGCCGGGGGCACCCGTCTGGAACCTGTACTCGCGGTAGGGCCGCCAGACCCAGGTGTTGAAGGCGTAGTAGGCCGCGCCGAGGTGGAAGACGAACTTGGCCTTCTCGAAGGCGGTGGCCTGCGCCTGCTGCGCGGGACCGGCCACGAGCAGGGCGCTGGCGAGGACGAGGGCAGAACGTTGGGCACGCATGGGCGAGATTCTGGCGGGGGTGAGGCGCGGCAGGATGAAGCCGGGATTCACGCGGTCTGGAGGGACGCCGGGGCACCATGCCCCCATGACCGAACCCGTGGAACTGACTCCCGAGGGCCTCGCCCGGTTGCGGCGGCAATTGGCCCAGGAAACTGAGCGGCTGGACGAAGCCCGCCGCGTCGTGCGCGAGCAGATGGAAGCCAACGATCAGGAAAACCAGGGGCTGCCCGAGGCGCAGGGGCGGCTGCTGGCGGCGCAGACCCGCGTGGACGAACTGGAAGACCTGATCGCGCGGGCGGTGGTCATCGAACCGGGAGCGGGGGAGGAAGACGGCATTCGCCTCGGCTCGGTGGTCACGCTGCTGGACCTCGACTCGGGCCGCCGCCTCACCCTCCAACTCGTCAGCCCGCCCGAGGCCTCGGCGGTGCCGGGCGAGCGCCCCCGCGTCAGCCGCGAGAGTCCGGTGGGCCGTGCGCTGATAGGCCGCCGGGTGGGGGACGAGGTCACGGTGGACCTGGGCCGACGCACCGTGCGCTACCGGGTGGAGGAGGTGGGGGGCTGACTCCGGCTCAGCGGCTCATCTTCAGGATGCGCCCGTTGCCGTACTCGGCCACGTACAGCTCGCCCGCCTCGTCCTCCCCGAAGGTGGAGGGATTGTCCACGCGCCCCAGCGTGGTTTTCGTCCAGCGGTTCCCCGTGGTCCGGGCTGCCCACACGGTGCCGCTGCCGAAGTCCCCGAAGACGTACTGGCCCCTGAGCGCGGGAATGGCGCTTCCCCGGTAGACGTAGCCGCCGGTGATGCTCTGGCCCTCGGTGCGGCCGTAGACCAGCACGGGGTCCACCAGCCCGGAGGTGCGGCAGCCCGTGGACGGCTCGAAGCAGCGGTTGCCCTCGCGGACCTTCCAACCGTAGTTCTCGCCGCCCTTGCTGTTGCCCGGCTGGCGGTTGAGTTCCTCCAGCGCGTTCTGCCCCACGTCCGCGATGATCAGGTCGCCGCCCTGCCGGTCGAAGGAGAAGCGCCAGGGATTGCGCAGTCCATACGCCCAGATGTACCCATTGGCCCCGCTGCGGTTCAGGAACGGGTTTCCGGCAGCGGGCCGGGCCGCGTCGCCGCTCACGTCGAAGCGCAGAATCTTGCCCAGCGGCGTGCTCAGCTTCTGGCCGTTGTTCTGGGGATCGCCGCCCGAGCCGCCGTCGCCCAGCCCCAGGTACAGAAAGCCGTCTGGCCCGAAGGCGAGCTGCCCGCCGTTGTGGTTGGCGTAGGGCTGCTCGGCGGTGAAGAGGGTCCGGGCACTCTGCGGGTCGCCCCGGCTGAAGTCGGCGGTCGCCGTATAGCGGGCCAGCACCGTGTCCCCGTTGCGGTCGGTGTAGTGGACGTAAAAGCGGCGGTTTTGCTTGTAGCGGGGGTCGAAGGCCAGCCCCAGCAGCCCCCGCTCGCCGCCCGCGCGGGTCAGCCCGCTCACGTCGAGAAAGGGTTGCGCCTGCACCTGCCCACCCCGGATGACCCGCACCTGTCCGCCCTGAAGGGTGACGTACAGCCGCCCCGACCCGTCGCCCCCGTGGGTGATGGTGGTGACCTGCCGCAAGCCGCTCGCGTACGGCGTGAAGCGAACCTGGGTCGTCTGGGCGCAGGCAGAGGCGGCGAGCAGGGCGGCACCCAGGGCGAGCGCCGCATGAACCTTGACCTTGGACATGGGTCAGTGTGCCGGGTCCACGTGGGGGGCGTCTGTAACCCAGGCGAAAGGGGACGGCACCCGCAGGCCCGCCCCCTCTGTCTCTGGACTGTTGCTCAGAACCCGCTGACGTTCAGCCGCCCGCCCGTGACGGTCTTCCCGTTCAGGCTGGGGGTGGCGACCACGCTGCCCAGCAGGGCGTCCCGGATCTGCTTGGCCGTCGCGCCGGGGTGGGTGCTGGCGTATAGGGCCGCGCCGCCCGTGACGTGCGGGGTCGCCATGCTCGTGCCGTTGTAGCTCGCGTACTTGTTGTAGGGCACGCTGCTGCTGATCGCCACGCCGGGAGCCCCGAGGTCCACCTGCGTGCGGCCGTACTGGCTGAAGGAAGCCAGCGCCCCGGCCTTGTCGATGGCGGCCACCGCGATCACCGCGTCGTATCCGGCGTCCTTGGTGGTGTCGTAGTTGCTGGGGTAGGAGGCCGCCGCGTCGTTGTCGGTGCCGGAGTTGCCCGCCGCCGCGATAAAGAGGATGTTGGCCTTGGCCCCGCGCACGATGGCCTCGTACAGCGCCTGGCTGTAGCCGCCGCCGCCCCAGGAGTTGTTGGTTGCCACGATGTTCAGGCCGTGCCGGGTCTTGAGGTCGGTGAAGTAGTCCACCGCCTTGATGGAGTCGGCGGTGGTGCCGCCCCGCCGCCCCAGGAACTTGCCGCTGATCATGGTGACGTTGTGGTTCACGCCCACCACGCCGCCGTCGTTGGCGGTGCCGCCGATGGTGCCCGCGACGTGGGTGCCGTGGGCATCCAGGCTGCCGCGCGTGCCGCCGTCGTAGACGCTGTTGTCGCCGCCCGCGAAGTCCCAGCCGCGCGTGTCGTCGATGTACCCGTTGCCGTCGTTGTCGCGGCCGTCCACCGGGTCGAAGGGGTTGAGCCACACGTTGCCGCGCAGGTCGGGGTGGTCGAACTGGTAGCCCTCGTCGATGATGCCCACGTACACGCTGTCGCTGCCCACGCTGCCACGCGCCCAGGCTTCGGCGGCCTGCGAGCCGTACCCGTTCGCGGGCGTGCTCGCGTCGCCGTACATGCCCCACAGGGTGCCGTTCGTGAACTGCGCGTCGGTGGCCGTCGCCTGGTGCTGGTAGATCCAGTTTGGCTCCGCGAAGCGCACCGCGCCGCTGGTCTGAAGCTGCGCGACCTTGCCCTCCACGCTCTGGCCATCGGTCACGCGGGTCCGCAGCAGCGCCGCGCCGTCCACCACCGCGAGCTGCTCGAGCGACTGCACTCCCAGCCGGGCCTCCAGCGCCCCCAGGCCCTGCGCTCCCAGTCCGCCCGCGAGCTGCACGATCACCTCGCCGGGCACGTACTCCCGCGCCGTCACCGGGGCCGGGGTCTGGGGGGCCGAGGCTTCAGGAGTGGGCGCGGTCGCCGTGGGGGTACTCCCGCAGGA
Organism: Deinococcus rhizophilus; assembly: GCF_030271215.1. GTDB lineage: Bacteria > Deinococcota > Deinococci > Deinococcales > Deinococcaceae > Deinococcus > Deinococcus rhizophilus. The sequence goes on from NZ_JASNGB010000013.1 coordinate 17,638, forward strand.
GGCGAGCAGGATGCCGAGGGTGAGCAGGCCGAACAGGGGGGTACGCGTCATGGATCCTCCGGGGGAAGGCGGGGTTGAAATCGCCGGGTTGTGGAATGCCCGGAAGTGTAGAGGCCCAGCTGTGTATGAGGTGTGATGAAGCTGGCCTTAAGAACAACGCCCCCCAGCGGGAGGGCCGGGGGGCGTCAGGGGAGCAGGGTCAGTCGTCGTCGTTTTCGTCGTCTCCGTCGTCATCCTGCTGGGAGACGCTGGTGCCGCTGGAGTCGTCCTCGTCGTCACCGCCGCCCGGCGCACACGCGGCGAGGCTGAAGACGAGGAGACCGCCGAGCAGCAAGCGCATCAAGAGGGTCATGGGCCCAGCGTACAGGGGCGGTCCCTTCCGGCACATGTGAGCTTCCTGGGACTACCCTAGGGCATGACGCCCCCTTCTGCCCCTCTGCCGCTCGCCCTGGAGAAGTACCGCGCCCCCGGCCCCGAACGCCTCAAGCTCTATGCCGCCCTCTTCGCCCTGCTGGTGCTGAGCGCCGTGCTGGGGCGCGGCCGTCCCGGTGACCTGGGAACCCGCGAAACCCTGCGCCGCAGCCCCTTCGCCCGCGTGATGTTCATGGATATCGGCGTGCTGAGCACCCTGGGGGCGCTGTACCTCGTGCTGAACGGGAAGACGGCGGTCCGGGTGCCCGCCGCCGTCGCCTCGCTCTTTGTCGGCAGTTTCGCCCTGCTGCCCGCCCTGGCCTGGGAGGACTGGCGGGCGATGGAGGAGGGCGAGGAGACGCCGGACCGCTAAAAGCCGAGGGCCAGAGGTCTACTCCCCGGCCCTGACGCTCACGCCTCGGCCTCCTCGCCCTTCTTGCCGCGCTTGTACGGCCCCTTTTCGTTCCACTTCAGGCGCACCGGGATTCCGGCGAGCCCCAGGTCCTCGCGGATACGGTTTTGCAAGAAGCCCTCGTAGGCGCGGGTCACGAAGTCGGCGCGGTTGCAGAAGATGGCGAAGGTCGGCGGCGCGGTTTCCACCTGGGTCATGAAGTACATCTTCAGCTTCTTGCCGCCGAAGTTCGGCACGCTCTGGCGCATCTGCCAGACCTCCAGCCAGCGGTTGAGTTCGGCCGTGGGGATGCGGCTCTGCCACTTTTCGTGCAGCTTCATGGCCTCCGCGAGCATGTCGTGAATGCCGTAGTCGTTGATCGCCGAGGTGTACACGCGCGGCGCGTAGGTGATGTGGAAGAGCTTTTGCTTGAGGTCCTTCTCGGTGCTCTTGAGGTCCTCGTCGGGCACGAGGTCCCACTTGTTCACCACCACGATCACGGGCTTGCCGCTGTCGTAGGCGAGGTTGGCGAGCTTGAGTTCGTGGTCGCCCATGTCGGTCGCGTTCACGACCAGCCAGATCAGGTCGCTGCGTTCGATGGCGGCCTGCGAGCGCTGAATCGCGTAGTCCTCGATGGCGGTGTCGGGCTTCTTGCGGATGCCCGCCGTGTCCACCAGCACGAAGCGCTGCCCGCCGTAGTCCCATTCCACGTCCAGCGAGTCGCGGGTGGTGCCCGGCTGGTCGGCGACGATGGCCCGCTCGCTGTGGGTAATCGCGTTCAGCAGGCTGGACTTGCCCACGTTGGGCCGCCCGATCAGCGAGATGCGGATGGGCGCGATTTCCGGCACGTCCTCGTCGTCGGCGGGGAGGTGGGTCATCACCCGGTCGAGCAGCTCGTCGAGGCCACGGGCGTGCTCCGCGCTGATGGCGACCGGGTCCCCGAAGCCCAGGCCCCACAGTTCGGCCATGTAGACCTCGTGCTTGGGGCTGTCGATCTTGTTGGCGACCACGATGACGGGCTTGCCCAGCCGCCGCAGCCAGTCGGCGACCTCGTAGTCGGCCGCCGAGAGGCCCTCGCGCGGATCGAGCACGAAGATCACGGCCTGCGCCCCCTCCATCGCCCACTCGGCCTTCTCGCGGATGGCCTGTTCCCACTCGTCCCCGCTCCACAGCCCGCCCGTGTCGATCAGGGTGATGCGGTGGTTGTGATAGAGCATCAGCCCTTCCTTGGCGTCCCGGGTCACGCCGGGAAAGTCCGCGACGACGGCTTCGCGCCGCCCGATCAGGCGGTTGAACAGGCTGGATTTGCCGACGTTGGGTCGGCCCACAATGGCGACTTTATGCATATGGACGCTCCTTTCGGTGTCGCAACGTCTCCGGCGTCAGGAGAGGTCGCGCCGCTGCCCGCCGCCGGTCCTCAGGCTGGGCGGGCCATAGGTGGAGAAGTCTAGCAGGGGGAGGTGAGGGGGAGGTGGCGTGGGACCCCTCCGCCCCTGCGGGGCACCTCTGCTGCGCAGCTTTACAAGTCCCCTTAAAAGGGAGGCTGTCGTGGGGAATGTTCCTCCAGTTCCCTGCGCTTCCAGGGCTCCCCTTGAGGGGACTCGTCTGAGCTGCTTGCAGAGCTGGCCGCGAAGCGGACTGAGGGGTCGCAAGCTCAAGCCCCCCCACACGCCCCGGTTCCCCTTGACGAATCCTGCATACCGCGCGATGTTGGTCCTATCACCGCCCGAAGAGGCGGCTTTTTTATTGCCTGCTCAGTCCGCCCCCACCGCGTCCGGCTCCCCGCGCATGACGTCCCCCCCGGTGTACTGCCCCGCCTGAAGTCGCCACAGCTCGGCGTATTCGCCGCCCCGTGCGAGCAGTTCGGCGTGGGTGCCGTCCTCGATCAGCCGTCCGGCCTTCATTACCAGGATGCGGTCGGCCATCAGCACGCTGCCCAGGCGGTGGGTGATCAGCAGGGTGGTGCGGCCCCGCGCGAGCGCGGCGAAGGCGGCAAAGACCTCGCTCTCGCTGCGGGGGTCCAGCGCCGCCGTCGGCTCGTCGAGGATCAGCACGCGGGCATCGCGGTACAGCGCCCGCGCCGTCGCCAGCTTCTGCCACTGGCCGCCCGAGAGGTCCACCCCGCCGAACGCCTGCCCGATGCGGGTAGTCAGGCCGTCCGGCAGCCGGGGCAGGATGCCGCTCAGGCCGCTGGCGTCGGCGGTCTGCGACAGCTTCTCCCCGTCCTCGGGCCGCCCCAGCAGCACGTTGTCGCGCACGGTCCACTCGAAGCGGGCGAAATCCTGAAAGACGGCCGCGACCTGCGAGCGCCACGCGGTGAGGTCCACGCCCCGCAGGTCCACCTCCTCGCCGGGGGCACCCAGCCCGATCCGGCCCGAGGTCGGGTCATAGAAGCGCAGCAGCAGCTTGACCAGCGTGGTCTTGCCCGCCCCGTTCTCGCCCACGATGGCGACGACCTGCCCCTCGGGGATATGCAGCGTCACATGCTCCAGCACCGGCGGGAGGTCGCGGTAGCCGAAGCTCACGTCGTCCAGCCGCAGGTCCAGCCGGGTGGGGAGGGGCCGGGGCTGCGGCGGGGAGGCCACGCCGGGTTTGGCGTCCAGAAAGGCGTAGTACTTCTGGAACCACCGCAGGTGCTCGGTGCCCATCCCCAGGTACTCGGTCACGCTGCCCAGGCTGTCGCGCACCCCTGCGAGCGCCCCGATGACCAGCACGACCGTGCCCGCCGTGAGCTGCCCAGCCCCCGCCCGCGCCACCGCGTAGGCGAACAGGCCCGCCGTGACCGCCAGCGCGAGAACCTGCGCGGGGAGCAGGCCCAGCACCTGTTTGTTGCGCATCCCGCGCATGACCCGCTGGTAGGCCAGCGCCCCGTCCACGTAGCGCCCGGTCAGGTAGGGCATCAGGTCGTAGAGGCGGACCTCCTTGGCGTACTCGTGCCGCAGGGCGACCCGCTGGTCGTAGGCGAGTTCGCGGGCCTCCTGGGTGCGCTGGATGGCGAGGCTCCAGCCCATCTCGCGCAGGCGAATCTGGGTGCGGGCGAGCGGAATCATGCCGATCACGACGACCAGGGGCACCCACCAGCCCACCGTCAGCAGCGCTCCCGCCACCCCCGCCACGCCGACCACCGCCTGCAACAGTCCCAGCAGCGTCGCCGTGAGGTTCAGCGGCCGGAAGCGGGCCCCCGTCTGGAGCGTCTCCACGTCGTCGTGAAAGCGGGGGTCTTCCACCACGTCCAGTCCCGGCAGCGCCTGCATCTTGCGCATCAGGCCCGTGACCGTCTGCACCGTGAAGTGGTCGGTCGCGTACCCCTGCAGCACCGCCCGCCCCACCGCCGTCAGTTGCCCGATCAGCGCCGTGCCCGCCCACGCCACGGCCAGCAGCGTCAGGTTGGCCTCCCCACCGCCCGCGACCGCCGTGATGCCGTCCACCGTCCACTTGCTCAGAAAGATGGTCGCGGCGGGCAGCAGCCCCTGCAGCACGACCATCAGCGCCATCAGCGAGACGATGCCCGGCGCACTCCGCACCAGCGAGGGCACCGCCCGGCGCAGCACGGTCAGCAATTCGGAGGTGGGCACAGGGCCGGTCGCCGGGGGTTTTCGCACCCGCCGAGTGTAGGCAGCCCCGGCGGGGGCAACCGTGGCCCACTGGACTCGTCTGCGGACGTGGCCCGTGCCACACTGGGGGCACACAGGAAAGCGCCGCCCCGTGGAAGTGGGGCGGCGCTCCGGCTTGAAGCTCAGTTCAGGGTCTTGATATAGGCGTGCAGGTCCACGATCTGCGCGTCACTGATCTGCGCCTCGGAGTAGCGGGGCATGGTGGGCGCGAGTTCGCGCTCGGGGGTCTTGCCCTCGCGCAGGGTGGTGGTGAACTGCGCCAGCGTCCAGCTCCCCGGGCCGTCGGCTTCCACCAGACTGGGGCCGAAGCCGCCCTGGCCGCCCGCACCGTGGCAGCCCGCGCAGTTGCTCGCGTAGATGGCCTGCCCGGCGCCTGCGTCGCCCGCCGAGTCGGTCTGTTCGCCGGTGATGGCTTCCTCGGCGGTGTTGCCCTCGCCGGTGTTCTTGGCGGTGGAGGAGCCGATCTCGCCGGTGGCGCGGGCCTCGTCGGCCTCGGCGGTGCCCAGCGGCGCGACGGTGGCCCCGGCGCCCGTCTGGTCGGAGGTGGAGACGGCGTCGGTGTTGGTCTCGCCTTCGCTGGTTTCCCCGGCAGCGGTGTCGGCCTCGGCCTGTGCCCCCTGCTCGGTGCCCGTCACGCCCTCCTCGGCCTCGTCACCGCTGTTCGTTCCGGTCGCGGCACTCTCTCCGCCTTCCCCCTCGGCAGCGGTCGCTTCACCCTCGCCGGTGCTGCCCGCGCTGCCCGCCTGACCCTCGCCTGTCCCTTCCGAGGACGCCACGTCCTCGGACTCGGAGCCGGTCGCGTCGGCGCTGGTCTGGTTCTCGCCCTGCGCGATGATGGTGCCTTCCGGCCCCGCCTCGGCCTCGCCCTGCGCCTGCCCCAGCCGGGGCGCCACGATCAGGAGCGCCACCCCCAGAATCAGGCCGAGCGTCACGCCCAGGACCCAGGACAGGACGTCGCCTGCCACCCATCTCTGCTGCCTCGTTCGCTTCATACCGCCCAGAATACGCCGGGGCCGGGGGGACGTTGTGCTCCGGGGCTGCAATCGGACAGGGTCAGAGCAGGGGGTCAGGCGCCGCCTCCCGCCCGTCCTCCGGCGGCCACCACTGCACCCGGGACAGGTCGCAGCGGCCCGATGGGTCAAACGTCACGCCCTCGGCCTCCAGCAGCCGCTCCTGCACGTCCCCGAAGCCGAGTTTGTGGGTGCTGACCTTGCCCTGCGCGTTGATGACCCGTTGCCAGGGCAGGTCGCTCCCCCCGCCCTGCGCCTGTCCCGCGAGGCTGCCCAGCACGGAGCCCGCCAGCCGCGCACCGCCGGGGCCGGGGCGTCCGGCGAGGAGGGCCAGCTGGCCGTAGGTCATCACGCGGCCGGGGGGAATGCGGGCGACGAGGGCGAGGACCTGTTCGCGGAAGGTCGCGTCGGGGGAGAGGGGCATGGGGACAGGGTAAGGGGCGGGGGGTCTAGGGTGCGGTTTGACCCCCACCCCCACTCACCCGATCAGCATCCCCGCCAGCGTCCCGCTCAGCAGGTTCGCCAGCATGCCCGCTGCCACCGCCCGCAGCCCGAGCTGGGCGATGTCGCCCCGGCGCGAGGGCGCGATGCTGCCCAGGCCGCCCAGCAGGATGGCGAGGCTCGACAGGTTGGCAAAGCCGCACAGGGCAAAGGTGATGATGGCCTCCACCTTGGGCGAGAAGCTGCCCTCTTTCAGGGCGTCGGCGAACTCGACAAAGGCCACGAACTCGTTGGTGACGAGCTTCTGGCCGATAAAGCTGCCTGCCGTGACCGCCTCGCTCCAGGGCACGCCCATCACGAAGGCGAGGGGCGCGAACAGTGAACCCAGCAGCAGTTGCACGGTCAGGTCGGGAAAGCCGAACACGCCGCCCAGCGCTCCCAACAGGGTATTGAGCAGCGCGATCAGCCCGATAAAGGCGATCAGCATGGCGCCCACGTTCAGCGCCAGCCCCAGCCCTGCCGAGGCGCCCCGCGCCGCCGCGTCGATGGCGTTGACCGGGCGGCCCTCGGGGTCCTCGGGCACCTCGCCCTTGTAGTTCTGGGGCGTGTCCTGTTCCGGCAGCATCAGCTTGGCCATCAGCAGCCCGGCGGGAGCGGCCATGAAGGAGGCGGCGATCAGGTAGTCGAGTCGGATGCCCAGCAGCGAGTAGCCCACCAGCACGCTGCCCGCCACGCTGGCGAGGCCGCCCACCATCACCGCGAACAGCTCCGAGCGGGTCATGCGCTCGATGTAAGGCCGCACGACCAGCGGCGCCTCGGTCTGCCCCACGAAGATGTTGGCGGTGGCCGAGAGGCTCTCGCCCCGGCTGGTGCCCAGCAGCTTGCTCAGGCCGCCCCCCAGCACCCGCACGACCGCCTGCATCACCCCGAGGTGATAGAGCACCGCGATCAGCGCACTGAAAAACACGATCACCGGCAGCACCCCGAAGGCGAAGATGAACCCCGCCCCCTCCAGCGCCCCGCTCGTCAGGTTGCCGAAGACGAAGTTGATGCCCTCCTGCGCGTTGCCGATCACCGCCTGCACGCCGTTCGACACCGTGTCGAGCGCCCGGCGTCCCAGCGGCCAGCGCAGCACGATCAGCGCGAAGGCGATCTGGAGGGCCAGCGCCCCCAGCACGGTGCGCCAGTTCACCCGGCGGCGGTCGGTGCTCAGCAGGAGTCCCAGCCCCAGCAGTACGGCCATCCCGCCCAGCCCCCACAGAATGTCGGTCATGGGCACAGGGTAGGGGGCGGGGGTGAGGCCGTGGCCCCGGGGGGGACGGGCCGTCCCTTTACGGTCAGCCGCCCGCCCGCAGCATTTCCTCGCCGGGGCGGGGGCCGAAGCGCAGCGGCGCGTGCCCCGGCACGGCGAGCGCGGCGAACTCGCTCAGCCCCAGGCGGTCGGGCGCTTCGAGGTGGTAGCGGAAGTTCCACAGGTAATGCTGCACCACCCGCCCCGGCAGCCCCAGCTTGAGGGCGTGCCGCTTGGATACGTCCGCGAGGTGCCCCAGCCCCTGCCGCCGCGCCTCCCGCATCGCCTGGAGCAGGGCGGGGGGCGGCGGGTTCTCCCTGCGGTAGGCCCACACCGCGAACACGAAGGGATGCCCGGTGAGCGCGAACCACTCCTGCGCGAGATCGGTCACGGTGACTCCCCGCGCCGCATTCGGCAGCGCCGTCATGCTGCCCCCCGGCGTCAGCGGCCCGGCCACCCCGTACCACTCGCGCAGGGCGCTGTCCCCGATGCGCAGCACCCCGTCGTACCCGGAAGCCAGCAACTCCTCGGCCTCGCCCTCGGCCCGCTCCAGCCTGGGCGAGAGGCCGCGCCCGCGCAGCAGCACCTCCAGCAGCGCCACGCTCATGGCCGACTGGGCGGTCAGGGCGACCCGCCGCAGCTCCTCCAGCGGCCAGGTGTGAAAGAGATTCACCGAATACACCGCGCCCAGCACCGCCACGCTGAAGTCGGGCAGGGCTTCGAGTCGGTCGGCATTGCGGATGAACTCCACCGCGCTGATGTTGGCGATGTCCACCCGGCCCGAGAGCAGGGCCGAGTTCATCTCGGTGGGCACCCCCGTGATCGCCGTGACCCCGGGCGGCAGCCTCAGGGGGTCGAGGATGGGGGCGACGTTGGTGTAGTGAATCCATCCGGCGCGGTAGGGGGGTGTCGTGCGCTCGTGTCCCGGCATGGTCACCACCTCGGCTCGCGGGGCGGACGACTCGCCCGAGCATGCAGCACCAGACCTGCCAGGAGACTGATGCCAGCCAGCGCGTAGAGCGGGAGCGACGGCTGGGTGGGAAAGGGCAGAGTTCCGGCGAAGGCGGCGTCACGCGGCAGGAGGCCCAGTGAGGAGGCCAGCTTCAGCCAGGAATACTGAAGGTTGCTGCTGCCCACGAAAGCGCCCGACAGCGCGAACGCGGCGGAGGCTCCAGACAGGGCGGCGGTCCAGACGTTCAGTCCGCTGGGGCCTTGAATTTCCTGCGCTCTCACGGCACCACCTGCACGCCCACCGCCCGCCACTCGCCCCCTCGCCGGGCATACACCCGGAAAAAGCTCTGGACGCGTGAGCCGTTCGCGTACAGCGTGCCGCGCGTGAATCCCGTCTCCCCGTGTACCCGCGCCGCGTGGCGCTCGAACATCAGCGTGACGGGCGGGTTGTGCCGCATCCCCTCCAGCAGCTCGGCCTTGAACACCGCCCGGCCGTCGGGGAAGAAGCCCACCCAGTCGTCGGCCAGCACCGCCGCCATCGCATCCGGATCGCGGCGGTGGTAGGCGGCGTTCCAGGCGTCGTCGAGCCTCAGCACGGCGTCGAGGCCGTCCACGTCGGAACTGCCCACTTAATCGGCAGCCTCCAGCCCGGCGCGGGGGAAGGTCTCCAGTTCGTGGTAATAGGCGTCGCGCAGCACGGGCAGGCGTCCGGCGTCCTGAATCATCCGCACCATGCCCGCCTGCGAGAGCGCCATCGGGGAGGTCGCGCCCGCCGCGTGCGCGATGTGCTCCTCCTGAATGGTGCCGTCGATGTCGGACACGCCCCAGCCCAGGCTGACCTGGGTCAGCTCCGAGCCGATCATCACCCAGTAGCCCTTGATGTGCGGGAAGTTGTCGAGGTAGATCCGCGCCACCGCGAGGTTCCGCAGGTCGTCCAGCCCGGTCGTGAAATCGGTCTTGCCGAGGTTCTGCGCGAGCGTGTTCCCCAGCGGCTGAAAGGCGAGCGGGATGAAGGCGTGGAAGCCGCCCGTCTCGTCCTGAAGATCGCGCAGGCGGTGCATGTGGTCCAGCCGTTCGTCCAGCGTCTCGATGTGGCCGTAGAGCATGGTGGCGTTCGTCCGCATGCCCAGCGAGTGCGCCTCGCGGTGGATTTGCAGCCACTTCTCGGCCTTGACCTTGTTTTTCGCCACCTGCCGCCGCACCCGGTCCGCGAAGATTTCCGCTCCACCCCCCGGCATCGCCGCGAGGCCCGCCGCCTGAAGCTCGCGCAGAACCTCCAGCGTGGGCTTCTTGCTGATCTTGGACAGGTGCTCGATCTCGGCGGCTGTAAACGCCTTGACCTGAAGGTCGGGGAAGGTCTGCCGGAGCTGCCGCACCATCTCGGGGTAGTAGTCCCACTTGTGGTTGGGGTGGTGCCCGCTGCTCATGTGCAGTTCGGTGATGCCGGGCAGATAACGGCGGCGAACCTGCTCGGCCACCTCCTCCGGGGAGTAGTCCCAGGCCCGCTCCTCGCCCTTGCGGGCGGCGAAGGCGCAGAAGGTGCAGCCCACGTAGCAGAGGTTGGTGAACTCCAGCCGCATGGAATGCACGAAATAGACCTTGTCGCCGTGCAGCCGTTCCTTTTGCAGGTTCGCCAGCCGCATCAGCGCGTTGAGGTCACGGGTGTGGTAGAGCCGCAGTCCCTCGTCGAAGCTCAGGCGCTCGCCCGCTTCCACTTTTTCCACGATGGGGGCGAGGCTCTGGTCGCGCAGCCACTTCATGAGGGCCATGTTACGCCCGGCGGGGCTGGGGAAGTGTCCCTGAGACGGGAATCAGCAGGAGCGGCGGGCGGGGGCGGCACCGAAGCCGGGGTAGAGGTCCGAGAGCTGCCGGTAAAATTCGGACCCCTGGCCGTCCACGTCGAGCAGATACAGCCGCAGGGTGCCCGGCTCGCCCGGCTCATGCTGGTGCAGGTGCACCCGGCCCGCCTCCAGCCGCGTCACGTACTCGCGCAGGAAGGCGTCGAGCGAGTCGGCCAGGACGTACTTGCCGTTCTCGTCGCGCCCAAAGGTGATGACCTGCCCGGCCTCGCCGGAAGGGCCGGGGTCAAGGTCCACCCCGACCGAGTTGCCGCCCCAGTCCTTCAAAAAGGCGATCCAGCCGGGGTTGGTGTACTGCGTTTTGATGGCGCCCGGCGGATGCGAGGTGTGGCCTGCCGTCTCCTGAGACTCGTCCAACCCGCGCCACCTTTCCCACTCGCCCTGCACGCGGCCGAGCGGCAGAAAGCTCAGGCCAAGGGCGTGGCCCCAGTCGGCGTGGGTCCGGTACAGCGTCCGGTACGCCTGCGGCAGCTGCCGCCCGATATGGGCTTCCAGTGCGTCCAAGTCGGTATCGGTCGCGCCCGGCGTCAACCCGGCATGAATCGCCGGAGCGTGCGCGGCCAGCCACGCTTCCAGTTGGGCGAGAGTTGAAAGGAGGTCGGAATCCATGCCCCCACCGTAGCCCAGCAAAAAGGGCAGAGGCGCACCGGCTCTCTGCCCGCCCGCTTTCTGCGCGGTCCTACGCCCCGCCCACCGCCAGCCCCGCCACGCGCACGGCGGGAGCACTGACCCCATACATGGTGTCTTCCAGCTCGCTGCCCACGGCCTCAATCCCTGCGAGCAGGTCGAGGATGTTGCCCGCCACCGTGAACACCTCCAGCGGGTGCGCGACCTCGCCACCCTCCAGCCAGAAGCCCTCGGCCTGAAGGGAAAAGTCCCCGGTGATGGGATTGGCGCCCGCGTGACCGCCCGCCACGCCGGTCAGCCGCACCCCGGTCAGGCCGGAGGCGAGGGCCGCCGCATCTGCCCCGCCCGGCGACAGGATCAGGTTGCTGGGCGAGATGCCCACCGTGCCCTGAATCCCCTGCCGGGCGGCGTGCCCGGTGCTCTGCGTCCCTGCGCGGGCGGCGGTCTGCGCGTTGTGCAGAAAGGCGGTCAGCCGTCCGCCCTCTATCAGCGTCAGCGGTGTGCTGGGGCACCCCTCCGCGTCGAAGGCCCGCGAGTTCAGCCCGCGCGGCAGGGTGGCGTCGTCCACCAGCGTGACCAGGGGAGAGGCGACCCCCTCGCCCAGCCGCCCGGCGAGCGGGCTCTTGCCCTCCTCGACCATCTTGCCGCTGAACATGCCGGAGTACAGGGCCAGCAGCTCGGCCAGGCACTCGCCCGTCACGATCACCGGGAAGGTGCCGCTGGGGGCAGGCTTGGCGCCCAGCAGCTCGGTCGCCTTTTCGACGGCCGAGATCGCCGTGCGCGTGGGGTCGAGCTCGGTGAACTCGCGGGTGAACTGCCAGTCGCGGCCCATCTTGTTCTGGCCGTTCTCGCTGACCAGCGGCGCGATCATCTGCATCGCGTAAAGCTGGCGGTCCTCGCGCTCCAGCCCCTCGGTGTTGGCGACCGTGCCGTACACGTCCCCGTCCTGATAGCCGCCGTAGGGCACGCTGGTGACGCGGGGATCGGCGTCGCGAGCGGCGCGTTCGAGGTCCAGCGCCACCGTGACCTTCTGCTCCACCGTGACCCCGCTGAGGCCCTCGCCGTAGAGGTCGAGCGCGGGAGGCGGCGGCCAGTTCTGGAGGCCCGCGCCCGGCTCCGGCGCGACGAGTTCGGCGTTTTCCACCGCCATGTCGAGCGCCCGGTCCAGCGCGGGCCGCGACAGGTTCTCGCTGAACGAGTGCCCCCACGCCCCGCGCACCACCGCCCGCAGCGCCACCCCCTGCCGCGCCGAGAGCTTGAACTCGCTCACGTCGCCGTCAAAGGCCCGGATGCTCGTCGCGTCCGTGCGTTGCCCGTACACCTCCAGCGTCACGCCGCGCTCGCGGGCGCGGTCCAGCAGGTAGGCGCGGGCTTCGGGGAGGGTGAGTTGCTGTTCGCTCGTTGCGGTCATGCGCGGCCTCCCACTGTGATTTCGGAAATCAGAATGTGCGGCTGCCCCACGTCGGTGGGCAGCGAGCCGGAGATGCTGCCGCACATGCCCTGGCCCAGCGCGAGGTCGCCCGCCACGCCCACGATGTTGCGGAGGTCCTGCGCCCCGTTGCCGACCAGGGACGCGCCCTTGAGCGGCTCGGCGATCTCGCCGTCCCGGATCATGTAGGCCTCGTTCACCGCGAAGTTGTAGTCCCCGGTGCCGGGCGTCACGCTGCCGCCGCCCATCCGCCGGGCGTAGATGCCGTGTGAGACGCCCGCAATCAGGCTCTCCGGAGTTTCCTGCCCGTTGTCGATAAAGGTCGAGCGCATCCGGCTGGCCGGGGCGAAGGTGTAGTTCTGCCGCCGCCCGCTACCCGTGCGGGCATAGCCCGTCTTCATGCTGCCCACCCGGTCCACCATGAAGGACTTCAGGACGCCCCCTTCGATCAGGACCGTCCGCTCGCCCCGCATCCCCTCGTCGTCCACGGTGACCATGCCCCACGAACCGGGAATGGTGCCGTCGTCGATGGCGGACACCGACTCGTGGGCGATGCGCTCGCCCAGCTTGTCCGCGAAGACGCTGGCGTTCTTCTCCACCGCCGTCGTCTCCAGGATGTGCCCGCAGGCCTCGTGGAAAATCACGCCGCCGAACTCGTTGCCGATCACGACGGGCAGCTTCCCGGCGGGAGCGTACCCGGCCCGCAGCATGGCGTTGGCGATGCGGGCGGCCTCCGCGCCGATGGATTCGGGGGCCACGTCGTCGAAGAACTCCAGCCCCTGCCCGGCGCCGGGGCCGTAGAACCCGGTCTGGCGCAGGGTGCCGTCCTGCGCGATGGCCGTGACGCTCAGGCGGGTCCAGACCCGCTCGTCTTCCGCCCACAGCCCTTCCGAGTTGGCGACCAGAATCCGCTGCACCCGGTCGAGGTAGTTCACGTCCACCGTCTTCACGTCGCCCACGCCCGCCGCGCCGCCGTGCGCCCGGCGCATCAGCGCGAGCTTGTCGCGGCCCGCCGCCTGGAGGGGATGCTGCCGCGCGACGTACAGCGGCTGGGCGTCCACTCGCCGGAAATCCAGGCCACCCGCGCCCGTCCGGTCGGTTTCTCCCGCCGCGCCGCGGGCCCGCGCCACCTGCCCGGCGAGGTCACGCAGTCCCGCCGGGGTCACGTCGTTCGTGTAGGCGTACACCACCCGCGTGCCGTACAGCAGCCGCAGCCCGGCTCCGAACAGGTTGCCACCGCCCGCGTCCTTCACCTCCCCCTGGTGCAGCCGCAGGGTGGTGTTCACGCTGTCTTCCACAAAGAGTTCCGAGAAGTCCGCCCCACCCGCGCGGGCGAGGGTCAGCACTTCGGCGACAAGGGCCTGATCGAGCATGGGGTCTCCTGGGGCCGTCCGCGTGGGGAGGGCCGGAATAGGGGTGAGGGTTGCGCCCCCACTATGCCCCGCCCGGCGGGGAAGGGGCGGCCGCTTAGGCCATTTCTGCTAGCCGCGCCCGCACCTCCGGCCACTCCGCCCGGATCACCGAATACATCACCGTGTCGCGCATGGTCCCGTCGGGCCGCCGCAGGTGCGAGCGCAGGACGCCCTCGCGCACGGCGCCCAGCCCCTCGATGGCCCGCTGGGAGCGCAGGTTGAGGATGTCGGTCTTGAGCAGCACGCGCTCCATGCCCATCTCCCCAAAGGCGTGCGCGAGCAGCAAGAGCTTCATCCGGCGGTTGATGCCCGTGCCGTGCCAGCGCGGGTGCAGCCAGGTCCAGCCGATTTCCAGTCCTGCGTGAGCCGTGCGAATGTCCCCGTAGCGGGTGCTGCCCGCCACCTCGCCGCCCACCTCCACCACGAAGGGCAGGGCGTCGGGGGCGGCCAGCGCCGCCGCGTAGTAGGCGGGACTGGACGGGGGCGATCCCATCAGCCGCAATTCCTGGGCGCAGGACTCGGCCAGGGCACACAGCGCGGGAAGGTCCCCTCCCGTCAGGGGCCGCAGGGTCAGGTCGCCGTCCCGCAGGGTCACGTCGTGGTGCATGGAGGCAGTGTGACAGGGCCAACCGGTGCAGCATGTGCAGAACGCTCCCGCCGCGCTACGCTGGGGGCGTGAACGACGGGCCGGAACGCTGGACGGTGGACGCCATCGAGGACAGTCCGCAGGGACGCCTCGCGCGGGTGGAACGGGAAGGCGGCCTGACCTTCGACGTGCCGCTGCACGCGCTGCCCGCCGGGGTGCGCGAGGGGGACCTGCTCGCGGTGGTCGAGGGGCCGGACGGGGTGACCCTCCACCTTCTGCCCGACGAAACGGCCGCCCGCCGCCGCGCCGCCCAGCGCCGTCTGGAGGCCCTGAACACCGGAGATGGGGAAGAGGAGATCAGCCTGTGAGCGCCCGACAGAATCCGAAGGGGAAGGCGGCTCCTTCCCGCAAGCCTGCCGCGAAGGCGAAGAAGGCCCCCGCCCGCAAGCCCACCCCGAAAGGCGCCAGGGGCAAGCGCCGGGGCGGGCCGGGACCGTCCGACCTGCTGGGGCTGTTCGTGCTGCTGCTGACGGCGGGGCTGGCCGCCTGCGCGGGCAAGGAAGTGCTGAGCGGGGGCGGCGGGGACGGGCAGACCGAGACCCAGGCTCCCACCGGGCAGATGGTGATCCGTTTCCTCGACGTGGGGCAGGGCGACGCGATCCTGGTCCGCAGTCCCGAGGGCAAGACCATGCTCTACGACGGGGGCCGCAGCGCCGAGCGGATGCGGGCGCATCTGGAGACCTACGGCGTGGACCGGATCGACCTGATGGTCGCCAGCCACGCCGACGCCGACCACATCGCCGGGCTGGTTCCGGCGGTGCAGCGGGCAGGGCCGACCGTCTTCATCAACAACGGGATCGCGGGCACGACCCAGACCTGGGACCGCCTCGTCACGGCGCTGGAGGAGGCCGGGACCACCTTCCAGAAGGCCAACAAACAGGTCGTGAACCTCGGCAGCGTGAAGGTGCGCGTCATCGCCCCGCCCCCCGGCATGGGCGACGACCAGAACGAGAACAGCGTGGGCGTGCGGATCGAGTTCGGAGAGTTCCGTGCCCTGCTGACCGGCGACAGCGAGAAGCGCGAGACCGAGGCGTGGCTGGAGCAGGGCCGGCCGGAGATCAAGGGTCCCTTTCAGCTGTACAAGAGCATCCACCACGGGGCCGCCAATGGCGACCACCCAGCCTGGCTCGCCACCGTGCGGCCCGAGAACGTGGTCATCGGCGTGGGCGAGAACAGCTACGGCCATCCTACCGAGACGGCGCTGAACCTCTACCGTGAGACCGGGACCCGCGTCTACCGCACCGACCGCCAGGGCACGGTGACCTTCACGGCGAACGCGGACGGCACCTACACGGCGACGACCGACCGCTGATCTAGCCTGCGGTTTCCCCCTCCACCACCGTCAGCCGCACGCCCGCCGATTCCCCCAGGGCGCGGCTGTAGGGGCACAGGGCCCTGGCCTCCTGCACCATGCGCCCGGCCTCCTCGCGGCTCAGGCCGGGCAGTGAAATCTGCAACTCCACGTCGAGGTGGTAGCTGGGGTCCGAGTCGTCCTCGCGGCGCAGGCCCACCACCCCGGTCACCTGCGAGGTGCCGAAGCTGATCCCGTCGCGCCGGGCGACCATGCCGACAGCGCTCTGAAAGGACGCGGCGTAGGCGGCGGCAAACAGTTGCTCGGGGTTGGTGCCCACGCCGCCGTCGCCGCCGATCTCCTGCGGCACGCTGAACTTGACGCCGAGGTGGTGGTCGGGCGTCTCGATGTAGCCGCCCCGCCCGCCGTGTGCGGTGGCCTCGCTGCGCGTGAGGACCCTGCCGCCCGCCTGCCCGCCTTGCTGTGTCATGCCGCCCACGCTAGGGGGCCCGCGCCGCCGCCGACGGTGGGCAGGCTGACCGTGTGAAGGGACGGTGGGGGAGGGCCGCCCCGATGCCCTACACTGCCTCCCGATGTCAGGCCCCCCTTCCCCCCGCAGCCTGCCGCAGCCGGGGCATCTCTACGACGTGGCCGTGATCGGCGCGGGCCTCGCGGGCACCGAACTCGCGTGGCGGCTGGCCCGCGCCGGGCAGGACGTGCTGCTCGTCACCCAGGCCCTCGACCACCTCGGGAACCTGTACGGCCCGACCATTGGGGGCGCGGACTTTCCGCCCGGCAGCCTCCCCGCCGGTGTCGCCGCCCGCATGGGCCCCGACACCGACGGCTGGACCTTCCACCGCCTCCTCAAGGCCGAGGTGGAGGCCACCCCCGGCATTCACCTGCTGCAAAGCACCGTGACTGGGTTGGAAGAAGAGGAGGAGCGCCTCACCCTCGCCACCTGGGAAGGCCCCGCCCTGCACGCCCGCCGGGGAGTGCTGGCGGTGGGCGCGTTCCTGAAGGGCCGCCTCCTGATCGGGGACACGATGGAGGAGGCCGGGCGGCTCTCGGAGGTCGCCTACGACTTCCTGGCCGACGACCTCGCCCGCGCGGGCGTGTGGCTGATCGGCGGCGAGCAGGAGGCCGCCGGGGTGGAGGGAGCGCCGCCCTACACGGTGCGCTTCCTGACGCCCGCACCGGGCGAACTCGACGGCTTCCGGGTGACCCGTTTCGACCACCTCTATGCCCTGGGCCGCTGCACGCCGGGCGAGCACACCTACCGCAGTGTGCTGGAGGACGCCGCCCGCCTCGCCGCCGGGCTGTCCGGGGAGGGCGGGGCATGATCTTCCGCCTCCCGGACTTTCACTTTCCCGACGCGCCCGCCCGGCTCTACCCCCACACGCCGGAGCGCCCCTGGATTCTGGAGGTCGGCTTCGGGGACGGGCGCTTCTGGCCGCACTTCGCCGCGAGCTTTCCGGAGGCGCCCAACTACCTCGGGGTGGAGATCAGCGGCACGTCGCTGCTCAAGGCCGAGCGGCGGCTGCGGGCGGCGGGACTCTCCAATGCGGTGCTGACCCGCCTGCCCGCCACGCCCCTGATCCGCGAGGTGGTGCCGCCGGGAGCCCTGGGCGCCCTCGTGGTGAACTTTCCCGACCCCTGGCCCAAGGCGGGGCACGAGGAGCACCGCCTGCTGCGGGCACCCTTCTTCCGGCTGGCCGCGAGCCGCCTGAAGCCGGGCGGCGCCGTGCTGCTGACCACCGACCACGAGGAATATTTCGAGTTCGCCTGCCGCGAGGCCGAGGCCAGCGGCGTGATGGCCGTCCACCTCACCGACGCCCCGCCGCCCGCCGCGCTGGAAACCAAGTACGCCCTGAAGTGGCGTGACCTGGGCCTGGCCCCCCGGCACGCCCGCTTCGTGCCGACGGTTCCGGCCTCTGCCCTGGCGGACGAGTTCCCCGTCACCGCCGCCCGCTTTCCCGACTCCGAGGAGGCCCCTGCCGTGCCCCACGCGATCCTGACCCTGCCCGCCGACTTCGCCCCCACCGCGTTCGCCAAGCACACCGCCCGGGGGGGCGTCACCCGCGAGACCCCCGGCGGCTGGACCGCCGTCCTGCTCGACCTCTACGCCAGTCTCGGCAAGGACGGCTGGGTGGCCCTCGCGCACGTCGTGGAGGGCGAACTGACCCAGGAGGTCCTGATCGGCGTCACCGCACGGGAAGACGGTTCGCACCTCGTCCGGCTCTCGCGCTTCGGCGGCCCGGTGGTCACGCCCGGCGTCAAGGCGGCGGTCGGCGTGTTGACCGGCTGGCTGGAAGGGCAGGGGGCGCGGGTCACCCACCGGGGGTACTGACCGGCCCGGCCCTGCTCGCCTCTTCCTCCTTCAGCGCCGCCCGGTACGCCGCCTGCATCACCCGCATGCCGGGCGCCAGCGCGAGCGCGAGGGGAACCGGCCCCTGCATCGTCATCTGGCCCGACAGGACGGCGGCAGCCGGGTTGAGTTCGCCCAGCCACAGCGCGTGGGCTGTCCCGGCACTCAGGCGGAAGGTGAGGTCGCTGGGCGCCTGCCGGGCCGCCTCGCCCGCCGTGACGACCGCCCGCTGCCCGTCC
>NZ_JASNGB010000130.1 GCF_030271215.1 Deinococcus rhizophilus
GGACGCCACGCTCGGCGCCGGGGACGGGCGGGCGCGGCGGGTGGTGCCGTAGGGTCCTGGCCCCCCCCGCTCAGCTCCTCAGCCGCCGTTCACCGCGCCGTCCCCAGCGTCCCCAGCGTCCCCCCGGCCAGCACGGCGATGAACGCCTCCACATAGGCCGGATCGAACTGGCGCCCGGCCTGGGCCCGCAGTTCGGCCACCGCCTCCCCGTGGGGCCAGGCCGCCTTGTAGGGGCGGGAGCTGGTCAGGGCGTCGTACACGTCGCACAGGGCAAAGAGGCGCCCGCCGGGGCTGATGGCCTCCCCGGCCTTGCCTGCCGGGTAGCCTGACCCGTCCCAGCGCTCGTGGTGGTCGGCGATCACGGCGAGTGCTCCCGGCGGCAGAAAGGTCAGCGCCCCGGCAAAGGCGACCCCGGCTTGCACGTGCGAGCGCATGGTGAGCCACTCTTCCGGGGTGAAGCGGCCGGGCTTGAGCAGCACCGCGTCGGGAATGGCGATCTTGCCGATGTCGTGCAGGTACGCGCCCCACTTCAGGGCCTGCTGGTCTTCCTCGCTCCAGCCCTGGGCGGCGGCGAAGCGCAGGGCCAGGGCCGTGACCCGGTCGGTGTGGCCCTGGGTCTCGCCGTCGCGGGCCTCCAGCGCCAGCCCCAGCGCCCGCAGGGCGGCCTCGCGGGCCTCGCTGGCCTGCTCCTCGGCGGCGAGGCGCCCGGCGAGCGAGGCGATGGTGCCCGAGATCAGGCTGAACAGCGCGGCCTCGCCCGGTTGCCACACGTGGGGCTCAAAGGTGTGCATCAGGAAGGCGCCCAGCAGGTGCCCGTCTCCCCGGCGCACCGGGGCCGCCGCGAGGCTGGCGACGCCCAGCTCCGGAAAGCCCGCCGTGCGCGGGTCGCGGGCGGTGTCGTCGAAGAACAGCGGGCCGTGAGTGCCCTCCAGCGCCCGCAGCAGCGGCGTCTGGGCAGGCAGGCCGTGCGCGGCGACGGCGGCCATGCCCTCGGTCGACGGCATCTCGCCCGTGGCTGCCCGGACGTGGTAGTTCAGCGTCCCGCCGCCCGTCTGGAAGTAGGCCGAGCCCACGGCGGCCGTCTCCCGCACAAGCTGCTCCAGGGTCGGGGTCACCCCCGCTGCGAGGTCCCCGGCCCCCAGCGCGAGGCGGGTCAGCGAGACGATGACTTCGGCGGTCTGCGCCCGGTCGTGCAGGCGTGAGGCGGGTTCCGTGGGGGCGGAGGCAGAGGCGGGAACAGTCATGCCCCCCAGGCTAGGCGGGGGGGTCCGACAAAAGTCTCACGCGGGGCGGGAGGGGGGAAACGGGGCCGGAACGTGTGCGCCCCGGTCCTGTGTCCTGTGCCCCCGGTCCTGTGCCCCCGGTCCTGTGCCCTGTGTCCCCGGTCCTGGCCACCTGGCCACCTGGCCAGTGGGCGGCGGGGCAGCGGGAGCCTACACTCCCCGCGATGAACCCCCTGCCTGCCCCCTCCGGCGCTTTCCGGCGCTGGTTTCTGGAGACCGACACGCCCGGGCCGGAAGGCTTTTACGAGGGCGAGGAGGAGGTCCGGCAGGACCACCGCACCCAGCCCTGGTGGAAGGTGATGTGCCTGACCGGGGTGGATTACTTCTCCACGCTGGGCTACCAGCCGGGCATCGCAGCGCTGGCGGCGGGGGCGCTGGCCCCGGTCGCGACGCTGGTGCTGGTGCTCGTCACCCTCTTCGGCGCCCTGCCCATGTACCGCCGGGTCGCGGGCGAGAGTCCGCACGGGGACGGCAGCCTGTCGATGCTCGAACGGCTGCTGGCCTACTGGCCGGGCAAGTTGCTGGTGCTCTCGCTGCTGGGCTTCGTCGCCACCGGCTTCATCATCACCATCACGCTCTCGGCCGCCGACGCCACCGCGCACCTGCTGGAAACGCCGCTCTTGCGGGACCTGCTGGAAGGACAGCGGGTCGCGGTGACGCTGGGGCTGCTGGCCCTGCTGGGGGCCGTGTTCCTCAAGGGGTTCAGGGAAGCCGTCGGGCTGGCGGTGGGCATCGTGGCCGTCTACCTGGGGCTCAGCCTGGTGGTCGTGGGGCACGGGCTGGCGGAGGTGCTGGCCCGGCCCGAGCTGCTGGGCGGGTGGTGGGGGACACTGGGCGGCGCCCACCTCTCGCCGCTGGCGCTGGCGGGCGCCGCGCTGCTGGTCTTTCCGGCGCTGGCGCTGGGGCTCTCGGGCTTCGAGACGGGCGTGGTCGTGATGCCGCTGGTGCGCGGCGAGGCGGGAGACCGGCCGGAGAAACCGCTCGGCCGCATCCGCAACACCCGCAAGCTGCTGACCACCGCCGCACTGGTCATGAGCGTGATGCTGCTGGGCTCCAGTCTAGTGACCACCCTGCTGATCCCCCGCCACGAGTTCTGGGCGGCGACCACGGTCACCAAGACCGTGAGCACGGCGGACCTGCGCTCGGGCCGCGCGGTGGCGAATGTGCCGCTCGACCACCCCACCCGCCCGCGCGAGGTCCACGCGCTGACGCTCCCTGCCGGGCGCACCGGGACCTACACGCTGGACGTGGACACGGTGGGGGGCCGGGTGCCCTTCACGGTGACCGTGACGCCGCAGGGCGGGGCTGCCAGCGTGACCGTGCAGACGCCCCCCGGCAAGGCCAACGGCCGCGCCCTGGCCTACCTCGCGCACGAACGGCTGGGCGACGGCTTCGGCAGCGTGTACGACCTCGCCACCATCCTGATCCTGTGGTTCGCGGGCGCGTCGGCGATGGCGGGGCTGCTCAACATCGTGCCGCGCTACCTGCCGCGCTACGGCATGGCGCCCGACTGGACGCGGGCGACCCGGCCGCTGGTGGTGCTGTTTACCGGGGTCAGCGCCGTGGTCACGGCCCTGTTCCGCGCCGACGTGGACGCGCAGGCGGGGGCCTACGCGACGGGCGTGCTGGCGCTGATGACCTCGGCGGCGATCGCGGTCTTCCTGACCGAGCGGCGGCGGGGGCACCGGGGGGCGGCGGTCGTCTTCGCGCTGATCAGCGTCCTGTTCATCTACACCAGCGCCGTGACCGTGCGCGACCGCCCCGAGGGGCTGTGGATCGCCCTGCTGTTCGTCCTCGCCATCGTGCTGGTCAGCGCGGCGTCCCGCGTGCAGCGCAGCACCGAGCTGCGGGTGCAGAGCGTGGTGCTCGACGGGGAAGCGCAGCGGATGGTCCGGGACGTGGTCGCGCGGGGCCTGCCGCTGCGCCTGATCGCCAACCGCCTGAACGCGGGCGACGCCGAGGAATACCGCCTCAAGGCGCTGGAGGTGCGGCTGGAACACCACCTCGCGCCCGGAGACGCGGCCCTCTTTCTGGAGGTGGCGGTCACCGACGCGAGCGAGTTCAGCGCGGCGGTCCCGGTGTGCGGGGTCCGGGTGGGGCCGCACGCCGTCCTGCGGGCGCGGGGCAGCAGCGTGCCCAACACGCTCGCCGCCGTGCTGCTGTGGATGCGCGACCACACCGGGGCACCCCCCCACGTCTACTTCGAGTGGAGCGAGAAGGGCCCCGCCCAGAACGCCCTGCGCTTTCTCCTCGCGGGCGAGGGCGACATTCCGCCGCTCACCCACGAGGTGCTGCGCGTGGCCGAGCCCGACGTGACCCGGCGCCCGAGGGTCCATGTGGGAGGCTGACGGGCCGTCCTGCTGATAGCCCACCTGCTCTCCCCCGGTGTGGGCGGGATGAGCAGGGCCGCAGGTTTGTGGCCACATGTGCGCCGCGTGATCACAGGTGGCCTGCTACCGTGCAGTGGGGGGGAAACTGCTCCTGATTGTGCTGCCCCCGATTATGCGCCCGTTCCCGTCGCCGCCGTACCCGGAGGCGGAGTGCTGGCTCTCCCCCCCACGGCTCCCCCCGGAGCCTGAAGGCGCGGCGCACTCCCAGACCCGGACCCGCCGGGTTAGGATTCTGAGAAGCAGATTGACTTTCCCGGTCGATTCTCACGGAGGTTGTTATGGTTAGAGGCTCTCCCACCGCTCTGCTGGTCCTCTCCGCGCTGGCCCTGGCTGGTTGCTCGCAGCAGGAGCCTGCGGCCACCGCGCCCCAGGCGGCGGCCCGGCCCAGCCACGTCATGCAGGTTCCCGTCGCTGCCGGGGTCACCCGTGAACAGGTGGAGGCTGCCTACGGCGCCCCGGTGCTGATGTTCGGCGAGGGCCAGGGCTACGCCGTGCTGGGCCTCTCGGCGGCGCAGGCGAGCGGCTCGGGGCTGCGGGCGCTGAACCTGGCAGGGACTCCCGAGAGCAACCTGGGGGTCTTCTCGGCGGGCATGACCGCCACGGTGCAGGGCCGGTCCATCTGGATCCGGGGCGACCTGGGAGGCTGGACGGCCGAGGGCCGGTCCATCTGGATCCGGGGGCAGTACGACCTGATTCCCGAGAATTCCCTGAACTTCCAGACCATCCGGCTGGAACAGGCGCACGCCCTGGCGCCCAAGCTGGGGCAGGGGGTCAAGGTCGCCGTGATCGACACCGGTGTGGACCTGGAGCATCCGGCCTTTGCCGGGTCGCTGGCCCCGGCCGAGGAATGGCGCGACTTCCACTCGGCAGACGCCTCCCCCGACGAGGAAGGCGTGCTGGGCGAGGGCGGCTACGGCCACGGTACGGGGGTGGCGGGGATCGTGCTGCAGGTCGCGCCCCGGGCGACCATCCTGCCGCTGCGGGTGCTGGGGCCGGACGGCTCCGGGGACGTGCTGCACGTGGCGCAGGCCATCGACTGGGCGGTGGCCAGGGGAGCGCAGATCATCAACCTCAGCCTGGGCAGCGACCAGCGCTCGCCCACCGTGCAAGACGCGGTCAAGCGGGCAACCGAGCGCGGCGTCCTGGTGGTGGCGGCGGCGGGGAACGACAACCGGCCCAGGATCGCCTACCCCGCCCAGGACATGGCCTCCGGCGGCGCGGGCGAGCGCAGCCTGAGCGTGGGCAGCGTCAGCACCGGCTGGCTCAAGTCGCCTTTTTCCAACTACAGCCCCAACCTCGAGATGGTCGCCCTGGGTGAGAATGTCTACACCCCTGGCCCCGACGGCATGCTGGTGTCGTGGAGCGGCACGTCGATGGCCACCCCGATGGCCGTGGGCGGGCTGGCCCTGGCCCTCGCGCAGGGCACGGGCGTGCCCCTCAAGGACATCACCAAGAAGATGGCCGAGAAGGCCCACGACGTCTACAACAACGGCATGAACGCCCCCTACAAGGACAGGCTGGGCAAGAAGGGCCTGCTGAACCTCGAGGCGTTCCTCGAAGACGTGCTGTAACCGCCGCGCCTCCTGAGTGCCCGGCCGCCTCGCCGTTTCCGACCGCAGGCGGCTGGGCGGTCGTGCGCTGTAAGAGTCCTGAGACGAGCGTCCGCTACCCTGAGCGGTGTGGGCAGGGATCAGGCTTATGCAACCGCACGGCAAGCGCTTCTCAGCGCCCAGGCTGGGGGAACGCTGCTGGAGGTGGCCGACGCCGCGGCCCGGCTCGGCCGTCTGGAGGGCGACCGGGAGGAGTACGCGGCGGCCCGCGGGCACTATGAGCTGGCCCTGCAGCTGTACGGGGACCTGCAGCGGCACGGCGAAGAGGCGGACACCCACTACCGGCTGGCCGGGCTGCTGACCGATATGGGCGAGTGGCCCGGCGCCCACGACCATGCCCAGGCGGCGCTGGCCCTGACCCCCTCCGCCGACCGGGAGGTCGAGATCCGCAATCTGCTGGCGGCCACGTACCACGCGACGGGCGAGCCACGCCAGGCGCTGGCCGAACTGGACAGGGTGCTGGGCTCCTACCAGGACCGGGGAGAGGTGCTGGGGCAGGTCAAGACCCTGGGCAACATGGGCACCCTGCTCACCACGGCGGGCGAGTACCCGGAGGCCCTGGGCTGCCTGACCTCGGCCTACACCCTCTCGACCAGCCTGCCGGACGCCGACGGGTCGGTGCTGCGGGTGCGGGGCAGCCTGCTGCTGAACATCGGCAACCTGTATCAGGACCTGCGCGAGCTGGGCAAGGCCTACGGCTACTTCGTGGAGGCCCTGTCCCTGGCCTGCAAGTGCGGGAACCAGAGCGCGGAGTCCATTGCCGTCCTGAACATGGCGGGGGTGGACCTTGAACTTGGCCGCCTCACCGACGCGCACCAGCATTACGCCAGGGCGCTGGAGCTGGCGCGGACGGTCCAGAACCGTTACGGAGAGCTGTCGGCGCTGGACGGCCTCGCCCGCGTCCTGCTGGCCTGGGACCGGGTGGGCGAGGCGCTGCAGATCCTGGGCGAGGCCGAGCAGATCGCCGTGGAGACCGGGGACGTCGAGGGACAGCTCGGCGTGCTGCTGCATCTGGCAGAGGCGCACGTGCGGCAGGAGGCGCTGGCCGAGGCCACCGGCGCCTTTGAGCGGGCGCTGCGGCTGGCCGACGAGATCGGGCGGCCCAAGGCGGGGTGCGACGCGCTGCGCGGCCTGTACCAGCTGCACGGACGGCTGGGGCAGACCGAGCAGGCCCTCCGGGCGCTGGAACAGCTGTACGGGCGCGAGCGCGGCCTGCTGAACGCCGAGGTCGAGGTGCGGGTGCAGGGCATGACTGCCCGCTTCGAGGTGGAGCGGGCGCAGCATCAGGCCGAACTCAACCGCCTGCGGATGGTCTCTGCCGAGGAAGCCCGCGCCAGCGCCGAGGCCGAGGTGCGTGACCGGACCCACAGCCTGGAACTCGCGCAGATCGAGGTGGTCACCNGTGCGGGTGCAGGGCATGACTGCCCGCTTCGAGGTGGAGCGGGCGCAGCATCAGGCCGAACTCAACCGCCTGCGGATGGTCTCTGCCGAGGAAGCCCGCGCCAGCGCCGAGGCCGAGGTGCGTGACCGGACCCACAGCCTGGAACTCGCGCAGATCGAGGTGGTCACCCGGCTGGCGATGGCGGCCGAGTACCGCGACGACACCACCGGGGACCACACCCAGCGGGTGGGCCAGCTCTCGGCGGCCATCGGGGCGCGGCTGGGCCTGCCGCCGGAGGAGGTCGAACTGCTGCGGGTGGCCGCGCGGCTCCACGACGTGGGCAAGATCGGGATTCCCGACAGCATTCTGCTCAAGCCGGGGCCGCTGACGCCCGGGGAATACTGCCAGATGCAGCGCCACACCGTGATCGGGGCCCGCATCCTGGCGGGAGGCCACAGCCGCCTGCTGCAGATGGCCGAAACCATCGCCCACAACCACCATGAACACTGGAACGGCCAGGGCTACCCGTGCGGCCTCGTGGGCGAGGACATCCCGCTGGTGGCCCGCATCGTGGCGGTGGCGGACGTGTACGACGCCCTGACGCACCGCCGCGCCTACAAGGCCGCGTGGCCCAGGGACGCGGCGCTGGCCGAACTCGCCGCCCAAGCCGGTCGGCAGTTCGACCCGGCGGTGGTCCGCGAGGCCCTGGCGGTGCTGGACGAGCTGCCGTTCTTGAACGCGGGCAGCGGCGGGGAGGAAGGCCCCCTGACTGTCCGCGCTTCGGCCTGAGCCCTGTCCTTCGGCCTGAGCCCTGTCCCTACAGCCAGACCTCCCGGTGGTCCTCGGCAAAGCGGGCGAAGGAAATAGGCGGGCGGCCCAGCGCGGCCTCCACGTCCCCGGTCCGCCGGGCGGCGAGGCCCAGGCGGGCCACGGTGTATTCCGCGAGCATGAACAGGGCCAGGCCACGCGGGACGCCCCATCCGGTCACGGTCCGCACGAAGGCGACGGGGCCCGGGCTGGTGTGCCGCACCGGGCGGCCGAGCGCCACCCCCAGCAGGTGGCCCATCTCGGTGAAGGTCAGCGCCTGCGGCCCGGTCAGGCTCCAGGCGCGGACCGCCGGGGCCGCCAGCGGACGGGCCAGTTCGCGCCCGGCGACGGCGGCCACGTCGCGCACGTCCACCACGCTGGTGCGGCCCTCGCCGGAGGGGATGAACAGCTCGCCCCGGCGCACCTCCGGCGCGTGGATGCCGCTCAGGTTCTGCATGAAATAGCCTGAGCGCAGCAGCACGGCGTCCAGCCCCGACGCCTCCAGCCTCCGTTCGATCTGGCGGTGGGGCAAGAAGGGCAGGCGCTCGGCTCCCAGGATGGACAGGAAGACCACCCGGCGCACCCCGGCCTCCCGCGCCGCCGTGAACAGCCGCCCCAGGTCGCTGACCGCCGTGCCGGGAGGCCACATCGCGAACAGCACCGCCGCGCCCCGCAGGGCAGCGTGGGTCGCCGGGTCCGCCACGTCG
>NZ_JASNGB010000131.1 GCF_030271215.1 Deinococcus rhizophilus
GCGCGGGCCCGTGCCCTGCCCCGGCCCCCTGGCCTCGCCATCGTGCGCCTGGGAGACGACCCGGCCTCGGTGAGCTACGTGCGCGGCAAGGACCGCAAGGCGCGGGAGGTGGGCCTCCAGAGCACGGTCCACGCCCTGCCCGGGAGCACCTCTGAGGCCGACCTCCTCGCGTTGATCGCGCGGCTGAACGCGGCCCCCGACGTGGACGGGATTCTGGTGCAGCTCCCGCTGCCGCCCCACATCAGCGAGGCGGCGGTGCTGCGGGCAGTGGACCCCGGCAAGGACGTGGACGGCTTTCACCCGGTCAACGTGGGCGAGCTGTGGTCGGGGCGGCCGGGCTTGCTTCCCTGCACGCCCGCCGGGATCATGTTCCTGCTGGCGCACTCCGGCATTCCGGTCGCGGGTCGCCGCGCCGCCGTGGTGGGCCGCAGCGCCATCGTGGGCCGCCCGATGGCCGCGCTGCTGCTCGCCGGGGACGCGACCGTGACTCTGGCCCACAGCCGCACGCCCGACCTCGGCGCGGTGACGCGGGAGGCGGAAGTGCTGGTCGTCGCGGTGGGCCGCCCGCACCTGATCACGCCGGAGATGGTGCGGCCCGGCGCGGCCGTGGTCGATGTGGGCNCGGTCGCGGGTCGCCGCGCCGCCGTGGTGGGCCGCAGCGCCATCGTGGGCCGCCCGATGGCCGCGCTGCTGCTCGCCGGGGACGCGACCGTGACTCTGGCCCACAGCCGCACGCCCGACCTCGGCGCGGTGACGCGGGAGGCGGAAGTGCTGGTCGTCGCGGTGGGCCGCCCGCACCTGATCACGCCGGAGATGGTGCGGCCCGGCGCGGCCGTGGTCGATGTGGGCATCAACCGGGTGACGGACGCGGAGGGAATCTCGCGGCTGGTCGGAGACGTGCATCCGGACGTGGCGCGGGTCGCCGGGGCCCTGACGCCGGTGCCGGGGGGCGTCGGCCCGATGACCATCGCCGCGCTGCTCGCCAACACCGTCACGGCGGCCGAAGGTCGGCTGGGGCGGCCGCAGCCGCGCTAGACTTCCGGCCCTGTGACGACCTCCCCTCTCGACGATCTGCTCGGGAACCGCTGGCTGTGGACGGCGGTCCTCGCCTCCACCGGAGCGCAGGTGCTCAAGGTGCTGCTGATCCTGCTGCTGGAGCGGCGCTGGCGCCCCGAAGCCTTCATGGAAACGGGCGGCATGCCGTCGAGCCACTCCGCGATGGTGGCCGCCCTGACGACGGGGGTGGCGATCACCCAGGGCATAGGCAGCCCCCTCTTTGCCGCCAGCGCCGTCTTCGCCCTGATCGTGATGTACGACGCGACCGGGGTGCGCCACTCCAGCGGCGTTCAGGCCCGCCTGCTCAACGACCTCGTCGAGGAATTGCGGACCGTCGTGCGCGAGGGCTTCGCGCCCCTGCCCCTGCGGGTGCTGCTGGGGCACACCTACCTGGAAGTGCTGGTGGGCACCCTGATCGGAGTCGGCATGGCCTTCGTGGCCTTCCGGGTGCTGTGATCCCGGCTTCCGGTCCCCTGCGCGTCCTTATCGGCGCCGGAGACCAGCGCTGGGACGGCTGGATTCCCACCGGGCGCGAGGAACTGGACCTGCTGGACCCCACCACCTGGGCCGCGTGGTTCGGGGAGCGGCGGGCCGACGCCCTGCTGTGCGAGCACGTCTGGGAACACCTGACCGAGGAGGAGGGTCGCGCCGCCGCCCGCCTGTGCTTCGGCTACCTGAAGCCCGGCGGCTTTCTGCGCGTGGCCGTCCCCGACGCCAACTTCCCCGCCCCCGAATACCAGAACGCGGTGCAGGTGGGCGGCCCCGGCCCGGCCGACCATCCGGCCGCCGATCACCAGGTCGTCTATGACCACCGCCGCCTGAGCGCCGTGTTCCGGGAGGCGGGGTTCGGGGTGCGGCTGCTCGAATACTGCGACGACTCGGGCCAGTTCCACGCCCACGACTGGGACGTGGAGACCGGCCCGATCTACCGCTCCCGGCGGCTGGACCACCGCAACCGGGAGGGGCACCTGGGGTTCGTCTCGCTGATTCTCGACGCCGTCAGACTGTCGCCAGCCCCCTGACCGACCCATCCACGAGTTGCGCGAGGCGCTCCCGCGTGAAGGGCCGCTTGCCTTCGAGCAGTCCGGCCCCCCCCGCGTGGAGGTGCCAGTGCTTGCTGCCGCCCATCAGCCGCAGCGAGACGCCCTTCATGTCCACGTGCCGGGGGCTGACGGCCGCCACCATCAGGGGCTGCCCGCCCGAGGCCAGGGCCACGCTCATCACCGTGGTGGGCAGGTCGTAGGCCCGCTCCATGCGGTAGATGTAGTCGGGAAAATCCGCGACCTTCTGGAAGCCCAGTCCCCGCGCCGCCGCTTCCGCCTCCAGCCACGAAAGAAGCTCGACCCACTGCGCGTACAGCCGCCCGTCATCTGCATGTGCCATGTCTGCCGGGCAGCATAGCAAGCGGCCAGCCGTCGGCCCTCCGCCCCGGCCGGATGGCGGATGCCTCTTCCCCCGGCCCCGTGGTTTCCTGCCGCCCATGCAGCGAGTCATCGTGATCGGGACCACCGGCAGCGGCAAGACCACCCTGGCCCGTGCGCTGGCCGCACGCCTGGGCGTGCCCCACGGGGAGCAGGACGCCTGGAACCACCTGCCGGGCTGGCAGGAAGCCCCCCGCGAACAGTTCCGGGCGCGGGTGGCCGCCTTCACCGCCGGGGACGCCTGGGTGATGGACGGCAACTACTCCAAGGCGCGGGACATCGGCTGGGCGCGGGCCGACACGCTGGTGTGGCTGGACTATCCCGGACAGGTGGTGTTCGGGCGGCTGCTCACGCGCACGCTGCGGCGGATCGCCTGGCGGCAGGAGCTGTGGAACGGCAACCGCGAGCGCCTGCACGTCCAGTTCACCGGGGGCGGCATCCTGGCCTGGTTTTTCCGGACCCACTGGAAGCGCCGCCGCGAGACGCCGGGGCACCTCGCCGCCTTTCCGCACCTGCGGGTCGTGCGGCTGCGGACGCCGGGGGAGGCGGCGCGGTGGCTGGCCTCCCTTACCCCTGCAGCAGCACCCGCCCGCCCGCCGCGTCCAGCGTGACCTCGCCGCCCGGGAAGACCTCGCCGCGCAGGGTGTCCCGCCACTCGCCCGCCGGGAGGGTCAGCGTGACCCGGTGCGCCTCCGGGCGGCGGCTGGCGACGACCACGGCCCGCTCCACTGCCCCGTCCCCCCCGGTGTACTCGCGCAGAAAGGCCAGCGCGTCCGCCTCCGCGTGCAGGAAGCGCAGGGTGCCCTCCTGCAAGGCCCTTGTTCCCCGCCGCAGATGAATCAGGGCGCGTACCCGCTCGCGCAGTCCGGTGTCCCACGCCGCCTCGTCCCAGGGCATGCTCTCGCGGCACCACGGCATCATCCCCGGTTGGCGCTGGCTGAGGCCGATCTCCGTGCCGTAGTAGGTGCAGGGCACGCCGGGATAGCCCATCAGCAGGGTGAAGGCCGCCAGAAAGCGCGTCCGGTCCCCCTCCAGCCGGTAGAGCGCCCGCCCGATGTCGTGCGATTCGAGCAGGTTGAACATGCTCAGCGCGACGGGCGGCGCGAGGACGTGCCAGGCGTCCTGCAGCAGTTCTGCCAGTTCCGTGCCGTCCAGACGGCTTGGGCAGCCGTGGTGGTCGGCGCCACTCAGCCACTGCATGACCGGGAGGCCGAAGCCGTGGTAATTCATCGCGCCGTCCTCGCCCTGCCCGTCGAGCGCGTGCTCGGGGTCGAAGAAGCGTTCCCCGAAGACGTAGGCGTCAGGCCGTTCCTCGCGGGCCGCCGCCTTCAGCGCCCGGTGCAGCGCCAGATTGTCCTCGTCGCTGCCGCCCGCGCCGATCATGTGGGCCACGTCCAGCCGCCAGCCCGCCGCGCCCCGCCGCAACCACTCGCGGACCACGCTGCGCTCGCCGTTCAGAAACTCCGACACCGCTTCCGGTGCCCGGTAGTCGATCTTGGGCAGGCTGGGCAGGTCGAAAAAGGCGTGGTAGGGCGGCTTGCCCGGCTCGTCGCGCCAGGTGAAGAGGGACCGCTCCGGCGCCGCCTCGTCCTCCAGCGCGGCCTGAAAGAGAGCGTGCTCGTTCCCCACATGGTTGAACACCCCGTCGAGCACCAGCCGGAACCCCCGCGCGTCCGCCGCCGCCTGCAACTCGGCCCAGGCCGCGTCCCCGCCGAGGTGCGGGTCCACGTGGCGGTAGTCGCTGATGTCGTAGCGGTGGTTCGACGGCGAGACGAAGATGGGCGTGAGCCACAGCGCGTTCACGCCGAGGTCCTCCAGGTACGGCAGCGCCCCCGTCACCCCCTGCAGGTCGCCGCCGTAGTGGGCGTGGATGTCGCCCGCCTTCGTGATGGGGGAGCCCCACTCCGCCTTCTCCACCGGGCGGCCCTGGTAGAGGTATTCGCCGTCCCGCACGTCGTTGCCGGGGTCGCCGTTGCGAAAGCGGTCAGGAAAGACCTGATAGAAGACGCTGCGCCACGCCCACTCGGGTGCCCGGTGCCCGGCGAGATACTGGAACCAGCTCCGGAAGCCCCGCCGCACCCGGTGCAGCCCCAGCGCGGTGAGGTGCAGGTGATCGCCCGGCAGTTCCAGTGCCCAGGCGTAGCGCACCCGGGCGGCGTCCAGCGGCAGCTCAGCCTCGAACCAGCGGCCCCCTCCGGCCCCGCCCACCTCGGTCGCCCGCACGCTCTCGATCTCGCCCACCCGCACGAAGTCGAGCCGGACGCCCCTCACGTCCCCGGCTCCCTCGCCCGTCACGCGCAGCCGCAGCCGGACGCCCTCGCCTGTTCCGGCTCCCAGCCGCTCCGTGTAACCGGGGGTGTGGTCGTGCGCCGCGCAGATGCCTGTTCTGTGGTCGTTCATCCTGATCTCCTCTGTCTCCATGCCGCGTTCGCCGGGCACGGCCTTCCTCCTGTCGGTGCGGAGAGAGGTCGTGCCCGGCGGGGGGCAAGCGTTGCCTTCTGGTTTGCGGGCAGTCTGCGCGGCGGGGCGGCGGGAGGTCAAGCGGACGGGGTCGGGCGCACGGGGCACGCTCCCCCCACCCCCCCCCGGCGGCGTCAGGCGGGTGTAAGAGCCGACGCGGGAGCATAGGACATGCGTTCACAATCCGCGTTGCTGGCCTCCCTGTCCGCCCTGCTCCTGGGTTCTGCCCACGCCATCGGCTTCACGGTGGGGATCGGCTTTGACCTGGGAGGCCGCCGCGACGACGGCTTCAACCAGACCGTGTACCAGGGCGTGCAGCGCGTGCTGGCCGAGACGGGGGGTCAGGTGCGGCTGTCCGAGCCGCGCCAGCTCAGCGAGGTCGGGGTGGGGATTCCGGGGCTGGTGCGTTCGGGCGCCAAGGTCGTGATCGGCGTGGGCTTCGCCAACAACGCGGCGCTCACGGCGGCGGCGGCGGCGGCCCCCGGAACCCGCTTTATCCTGGTGGACGATCTGCCCAAGGGCCCCAACACGGTGGGCCTGCGCTTCCGCGAGCAGGAGGGCAGCTTCCTGGCCGGGTACCTCGCGGGCAAGCAAAGCGCGACCGGGCGGGTGGGCTTTATCGGGGGCACCGATATTCCGGTGATCGGGCGCTTCAAGGCCGGGTTCGAGGCGGGCGTGGCCTTTGCCTGCCCCGACTGTCAGGTCACCAGCGTGTATGTCAGCGACTCCAGCGCGGGCTTCAACCTGCCGGGCACCGCCAAGCTGCTGACCGCGCAGCTGGGCCGCAACGGCAACGACATCATCTACGCGGCGGCCGGGGCGAGTGGCCGGGGCGTGATCGACCAGATCAAGGCCCAGCCCTGCCTCAAGGCGGGCACGCTGCCCCCGGACCTCAAGTTCCGCGCCAACCCCTACGCGGGAGTCACCAAGAGCGCCGCCTACCGCAAGGCCTGCGCGGGAGACAGCCGCCCGATGTTCTTTATCGGGGTGGACACCAACCAGAACGCGCTGGGCGACTTCGACAGGAATCCCGCCACCCTCAACCACGGCCTGACCTCCATGCTCAAGCGCGTCGACAACGCCGTGTACGCGGTGGTCAAGGACGTGGCGATGGGGCG
The DNA here is from genome assembly GCF_030271215.1 of Deinococcus rhizophilus. Lineage (GTDB taxonomy): Bacteria > Deinococcota > Deinococci > Deinococcales > Deinococcaceae > Deinococcus > Deinococcus rhizophilus. The sequence continues at coordinate 6,056 of NZ_JASNGB010000131.1, forward strand.
GCCCTGGCGCAGCGGCGACCGCTCCTTTGGCCTGAACAACGGCGGCGTGGGACTGGCCTTTGACGGCTACAACAAGGCCCTGGTCTCCCCGCAGATGCAGGCCACCCTCAAGAAGATCGAGGCCCTGATCGTCAACGGGACCGTCAAGGTGCCCGCCCAGTAGTCCCCGCTCCCAACGTCCCGCACGGGCGCGGGTAGACTGCCCCCATATGAGGACGCCGCGCCGTCAGACCGTGACCACCTGGGTGGGCCGCATCCCCGTGGGAAGCCAGCACCCCGTCGTCGTGCAGTCCATGACCAACACCGACACCGCCGACGCCGAGGCCACCGCCCTGCAGGTGGCCCAGCTCGCCCGCACCGGGTCCGAGATCGTGCGCGTGACCGTCAACACCCGCGAGGCTGCCGCCGCCATCCCGGAGATCGTGGAGCGGCTGCGCGTCCTGGGGCTGGACGTGCCCATCGTCGGGGACTTCCACTACAACGGGCACATCCTGCTGGCCGAGTTTCCCGAAACGGCCCGGTTGCTCGCCAAGTACCGTATCAACCCCGGCAACGTGGGCGCGGGGCAGCACCACGACGCCAACTTCGCCACGATGATCGAGGTGGCCAAGCAGTACGGCAAGCCCGTCCGCATCGGCGTGAACTGGGGCAGCCTCGACCAGCAGGTCCTCGCCCGCCTGATGGACGAGAACGCGGCGGCGGGGAGTCCCAAATCCACCACCGACGTGACCATCGACGCGATGGTGACCTCCGCGCTGGAGTCGGCCCGCTACGCCGAAGCGTTGGGCTTGCCGCACGATCAGATCATCATCTCGGTCAAGGTCAGCTCCGCTCCCGAGCTGTGGCAGGTTTACCGCCAGCTCGCGCCGCTGTGCGACTACCCGCTGCACCTCGGCCTGACGGAAGCGGGCATCGGCATGAAGGGCATGGTGGCGTCCAGCGTGGCCCTCGCGCCGCTGCTCACCGAGGGCATCGGGGACACCATCCGCGTGTCGCTCACGCCCGAGCCGGGTGCCCCGCGCAAGCTGGAGGTCGAGGTCGCCCAGCAGATTCTCCAGAGCCTGGGCCTGCGCCAGTTTCTGCCCCAGGTCACGAGCTGCCCGGGTTGCGGGCGTACCACCTCGACCTTCTTCCAGCACCTCGCCGGGCAGATTCAGGATTACATCCGCGATTCCATGCCCGAGTGGAAGGTCCGGTACCCCGGCGTCGAGGAGATGCAGGTCGCCGTGATGGGCTGCGTCGTGAACGGCCCCGGCGAGAGCAAGCACGCCCACATCGGCATCTCGCTGCCCGGCACCGGGGAAGACCCCCGCGCTCCCGTCTACCAGGACGGCAAGCTGCTGACCACTTTGAAAGGGCCGCGCATCGTGGAGGACTTCCAGGCGCTGCTCGACAGGTATGTGGAGGAGCGGTATGGGCGGCGCGAGGTGGGGGCGTGAACCTCTGGGGACCCGGTGCATTCGAAAACGAAGTCGGCGCGGCTTTCGCGCAGGAAGTGGCCCAGGACGGCGCCTTCGCCCTCGCGGAAGCCTTCGACGTGGCCCTCGACCCCGACGCCGATTTCCTCGCCGCCGAGGAAGGGTGGCGCACCCTGGCCGCCGCCGAGGTGCTCGCCGCCGTGCTGACCGGGGACACCTCGCGCCTCACCGACGCGGGGCTGCGGGCCTGGGTCGCCGGAGCCGACGCCGCTGAGCTGGAGGGCCTGCGCAACGTGGCCCACGCCGCCGTCTCGCGCGTGATCGCAGCCGACAGCGAACTGCCCGACCTGTGGGCCGACGCCGGGGACGAGGCGGCGTGGCGGGCCGGGGTGCAACGGCTGCAGGAAGCACTGGCCTGATGCTCAGGTGTTCAACCGCACCTCCGCCACCCGCGCCAGCATTCGGAACATGCCGAAGAGGTGCAGCGCGTCCCCGCTCTCCCAGGCCACCGTCTCGGCGTCCACCCGCGTGACGCCCGGCACCCGCCCCGCCTGATCGGCGCGGGCCTGATGGTCGAAGCGCAGCTCGGCGCGGGCGGGCCAGCGGGTCGTGTAGGGCGCGGCGTCCGCCGCCGCCCGCA
>NZ_JASNGB010000132.1 GCF_030271215.1 Deinococcus rhizophilus
GCGGCGCGGGCCTGGCCTGGGCAGCGCTGGCGGACCGGCGGGTGCTGCGGGTGCCCGACCTGCAGACGGACCCCCGCGTGTACCGCCGCGAGCAGCTGGGGGCGGGCGCGATGATGGCCGTTCCGCTGCTGAGCAGTCAGGACGAGCCGCTGGGTGCCCTGATCCTGACCCGCGAGCCCGAGCGGCCCTTCGGGGAGGCCGACGAACACCTCGCCCTGCTGCTGGGCAGCCTCGCGGCCCGGATGCTGGAGCGTGACGCCCACCTCGGCGACCTGCGGGCCACCCTGGACGCGGCGCTCGAGACCCTGGGGGTGGCCGTCGAGCTGCGCGATTTCGAGACCCAGGGCCACACCGAGCGGGTCACCCACCTCGCGCTGACCTTTGGGGCCACGCTGGGACTGACCCCCGAGCGCCTGCTGGGGCTGCGGCAGGGAGCGGCCCTGCACGACATCGGCAAGCTGGGCGTGCCCGACGCGGTGCTGCTCAAGCCGGGGCGCCTGACCCCCGAGGAACGCGCCCTGATCGAGACCCACGCCCCGCGCGGGGCCGAACTCGCGGCCCGCATCCCCTTCCTGCACCCGGAAGCGCACGGGGTGATCCGCTCGCACCACGAGCGCTGGGACGGCGCCGGGTACCCGGACGGCCTGCGCGGCGAGACCATTCCCCTGCTCGCCCGCATCTTTGCCCTGTGCGACGTGTACGACGCCCTGACCAGCGACCGTCCCTACCGCGCGGCCCTGGACCCGCAAGAGGCCCTCGGCCTGCTGGAAGCCGGGCAGGGCACCCAGTTCGACCCGGCGCTCGTGGGCCGCTTCGTGGCCTTGCAGCGGGCGGGGGTCTTCGGACCGCCCTGGACGGCGCCGACCCGCGCCCCCCGCGACGAGGCCCCCCCACCCCCCCGCCTCCCGCAGCGGCCTGCGGCGGGGGAGGATTGATACGGATTCCGTCCAATTCCTTTCCTTCCGGTGGTGTCCCGGAAGGAAATCCATCTCCCGGAACCCGCCCTTTCTCCTTCTCGCATCCGCTCGGATTGAATCACTGCGTCAACGATTCCATCGGAGTCCGTATGACCCTGCACCCAAAGAACGCGGCGGCCTCCACCCTGGGAAGGCCGCCGCGTCCGCTGCGAAGGTTCAGCTTCCGCTCTGGCCCCCAGGCTCCCCGGTCAGGCGCAGCGCCGCCGCGTGCAGCATCCGCACGCCCGTTTCGAGGCTGGCCTCGTCGATGGTGAAGCGGGGGTGGTGGTGCGGCCAGCGGCTGTCGGCCTCGTCGCTGCCCGAGCCCACGTTGAAGTACGCGCCGGGCGCCTTTTCCAGATACGCGCTGAAGTCCTCGCCGCCCATGGTGGGCTGGGCCTCCTGAAAGTGTTCCGGCCCGACCGTCTCCAGCGCGATCTCGCGCAGCTGCGCCGCCACCCAGTCGGTGTTGATCAGCGGGCGGTAGCCGAACTCGTAGCCGAAGTCGTAGCTCGCCCCGTGCGCCTCGGTCACGCCCCGGACCACCCGCTCGATCAGCTCGGGCGCCCGCCGCCGCAGCTCGGGGTCGAAGGTCCGCACCGTGCCCATCAGGACCGCCGTGTCGGGGATGACGTTGTGGGTGGTCCCACTCTGGAAATAGGTGATGGACACCACCAGCGCGTCCAGCGCGGCCACATGGCGGCTGACCACATGCTGGAGGTTGGTCACGACCTGCGCCCCGACCGCGATGGGGTCCACCGTCTGCTCGGGGTGCGCCCCGTGCCCGCCCTTGCCCTTCACGGTGATGTGGACGGTGTCGGGCGCGGCCATGAAGGCCCCCGGCTTGACCACCACCATCCCGGCCGGAAGCTGCGAGTTGAGGTGCAGGCCCGTCACCACGTCCACGCCGTCCATCAGGCCCGTCTCCATCACGAGTTCCTCGGCGCCGCCCGGCCCGATCTCCTCGGCGTGCTGGAAGATCATCCGGACCTCGCCGGGCACCTCCCCGGGGTTCTCGGAGAGCAGCCGCGCCACGCCCAGCAGGATCGCGGTGTGGCCGTCGTGACCGCAGGCGTGCATCGCGCCGGGGCGCTGCGAACGGAACTCGAAGGTGTTCTCTTCCTCCACCGGCAGGGCGTCGATGTCGGCCCGCAGCAGCAGCGTGCGCCCGGGCTTCCCGCCTTTCAGGACCGCCAGCACGCTCGTCGCGGTGGGGCGGCTCACGGTCAGGCCCGGCATCTTCCGCAGCTCGGCCTCGACGAAATCGGCGGTGTCGTGCTCGTGAAAGCCGACTTCGGGGTTCATGTGCAGGTGCCGCCGCCACGCGACGAGTTGCCCCCGCAGGCTCTCCACCCGGTCCTGGGTTGTGGTCATGCCCCAGTGTAGGGCGCGTGGTGCCAGCAGGGTCCCTGCCGCCCGGACGGGCCGGAGGGTGAAGGCGGCTCAGCCCGGCCTCAGCAACTTTTCCGGCCCCCGTGCCGTAATGGGAGGCATGAAAGCACGCCGCTCCCCGGGCAAACTCGGCAAACTGATGGTCTACGCGCCGCTGGTCCTTCAGGTCGTCTCGTCGCTGCGCCGTCAGCGCCTGACCGCGCGGGGCAAGTACACCAAACCTCGCAAGCGCGACCGCGCCCTCGACTTCGTGCTCGGGCAGGCCGAGCGCAAGCTGGGTGGGAAGAAGACCAAGCGGCGCGGCTGGTTCTGAGCCGCTCCAGAAAGAAGCACCCCCGGTCCACTCGGGCGGGGGTGCTTCCTGTTGGTTTGTTCAGGCCGCCAGCTGACGGCAGAGGGCCTCGCAGCGGCGGCAGGCCTCGGCGCACACCCGGCAGTGCTCGTGGTGCCCGGCGTGGCGCTCGCATTCCTCGGCGCAGCGGGCGCAGGCTTCGGCGCACATCCGGCAGGCGCCCGGGTGCAGGTCGCTCGCCCGCATCAGCAGCCGGGCCGTGAAGGCGCAGGCGTCGGCGCAGTCGCGGTCGCGGCGGATGCACTCGGCCATCATCGTCACGTCCGGCTCGTCCAGGCAGGCTTCGGCGCACATCTCGCAGGCCCGCAGGCAGGCGAGGCAGGCGTCCAGGCACTCTTGCATCAGCTGGATGTTCATGGGCTGGGTCATGGTGGAGACCTCCTGACCCTACCGTTCACCCGCGCCGGGCCGGGCGGATGGGGCGGGTCTTTAGCTGGGCTTGAGGGCCTGCGCCAGCCGGGTCAGCACCTCCTCGCCGCGCTCGTAGCCGGGGCGCACGAAGACCATCGCCATGTTCGACCAGTCCTGCACCGCCGCGATCTCCTGCCCGCCGTCCTCCAGTTTGAGGTGCGGGTAGGCCCCGTACTCCACGAAGCAGCCGAACTCGGCGGCCACGGCTTCCAGTGCCCCGGTGTTCGCCTCGTCCCAGCGGATCAGGTACGGCAGCAGAAAGGCGGGCTTGCCGCAGCTTCCGCCCAGGCCGACCAGCGGCATTCCCGCCACCTCGGGCACCTCGTCCCGGTGCCGGACGCGCTGCAAAAAGGCGTCCCGGTCGCGCACCTGCGCCGGGGAGGTCTTGAGACTCGCCACGTAAGGCCCCACGTTCAGCTTCGCCATTGAACGAGGCTAGCGGAACGTGGGGCAGGGGAGGGGGGGTCAGGCCGTGACGGGCTGGAGGTCCGGCGTTCCCTGGAGCGGCGTGGGAGACAGCGGGGGCCGGAAGCCGCGCAGCCGCAGCGCGTTGGTGAGCACGAAGACGCTGCTCAGGCCCATCGCGGCGGCGGCCAGCACGGGCGAGAGGGTCACGCCCCAGGGCGACAGCACGCCCGCCGCCACCGGAATCAGCAGCACGTTGTAGGCGAAGGCCCAGAAGAGGTTCACCCGGATATTCCGCAGGGTGGCCCTTGAGAGCGCGACCGCGTTGGGCACCCCGCGCAGGTCGCCCGACATCAGGATCACGTCAGCGGTCTCGACGGCCACGTCGGTCCCGGTGCCGATGGCGACGCCCACGTCGGCGCGGGCCAGGGCCGGGGCGTCGTTGATGCCGTCCCCCACGAAGGCGACGGTGCGCCCTCCGGCTTGCAGCTCTGCGACCGCATCTGCCTTGCCCTCCGGCAGCACTTCCGCCAGCACGCGGGTCACGCCGACCTCGCGGGCGACGGCCCCGGCGGTGGCGCGGGTGTCGCCGGTGATCATGGCGACCTCGGCCCCCTGCGCCTGCATGACGCGGATGGCCTCGGCGCTGCCCTCGCGCACCGGGTCAGCCACGCCGATCAGCCCAGCCAGGGTGCCGTCCACCGCCACGAAGACGGGCGTGCGGCCCCGCCCGGCCAGCGCGTCCGCCTGCCCGCCCAGCTCACCCAGGTCCAGGCCCAGCCGCGCCATGTACCGCGCCGCGCCGACCTCCACCCGGCGGCCCTCCACGGTGGCCCGCAGGCCGTAGCCGGGCACCGCCTCGAAGTCGGTGGCGGTCGGGACCCTCAGCCCCCGATCCCGCGCCGCCCGCTCAATGGCCCGCGCCAGCGGATGCTCGGAGGACGCCTCGGCGGCGGCAGTCAGCCTCAGCAGCTCGTCCTCGCTGATGGCGGAGGGCTGAGAGCTCACGGTTTCCGTGACCTCCGGCGCTCCCCGCGTCACGGTCCCCGTCTTGTCCACGGCGACCACCCCGGCGCGGCCCAGGCCCTCGAGCGCGGCCCCGGTGCGGAACAGCACGCCCATCTGCGCGGCCTTGCCGCTGCCCACCATGATGCTGACCGGAGTGGCGAGGCCCATCGCGCAGGGGCAGGCGATGATCAGGACGGCGACCGTGTGCACCAGCGCGTTCGCCAGCGCCCCCTCGCCCCCGATCAGCATCCAGGCCAGGAAGGTCAGGGCGGCGATCACCAGCACGACGGGCACGAAGATGGCGACCACCTTGTCCGCGAGGCCCTGAATCGGCGGGCGGCTCGCCTGCGCCCCCTCCACCAGCCGGATGATGCGCGACAGGGCGGTGTCGGCCCCCACCCCGGTCGCCCGGAAGGTGAGCGCCCCGTTGCCGTTCACGGTGCCGCCCGTGACCCGCGTGCCGGGCAGCTTCTCGACCGGAACCGGCTCGCCCGTCAGCATGGACTCGTCCACGTAGGAGCGGCCCTCGACGACCTCGCCGTCCACCGGCAGCCGCTCGCCCGAGCGCACCAGCACGAGGTCGCCCAGCCGCACGTCGTCCGCCGCGACCTCTACCGTCTCGCCGCCGCGCTGCACCCGCGCCGTGTTGGGTTGCAGCGCCAGCAGCGTCCGCATCGCCTCGCTGCTGCGGCCCTTGGCGACCGCCTCGAACAGCTTGCCCAGCAGGATCAGGGTGATCACCACCGCCGACGCCTCGAAATAGACGTGGGCGCTACCCGCCGGGAAGAGACCGGGGGCGACGGTCGCCAGCACCGAGTAGGCGAAGGCGGCGGTCGTGCCCAGCATGACGAGGGTGTTCATGTCGGGCGAGCGGTGTTTCAGGGCGGCCCAGCCCGTGCGGTAGAAGCGCCGTCCGGGGCCGAACTGCACCGGGGCGGCGAGCAGCAGCATGAGCCAGTTCAGCGCCCGCTCGCCCACCGCTCCGAGCAGCCAGTGGTGCAGCGGCGCGTACAGCATGGGCACCATCGCAATCAGGAACAGCGGAATGCTGAAGGCGGCCGCGAAGGTCACGTCGCGCCGCAGCGCCGCGATCTCGGCGGCCTTGCGCTCGCGGTCGGCGTCGAGGCGGGACTGGGCCTGGGACGCCTCGTCGGGCACGTCGTACCCGGCCCCGCGCACGGCCTCCCGCAGCGCGGCGGGCGTGGCGGCGGCGGGCAGATAGGTCACGCTGGCCCGCTCGGTGGCGAGGTTGACCGAAGCGTTCAACACGCCTTCCGTCCGGTTCAGCGCCCGCTCCACCCGGGTCACGCAGGCCGCGCAGGTCATTCCCTCCACGGGAAAGGACACTTCGGCGGTGCGGGCCTCGTAGCCCACGTCCTCCACCTGCTGCACCAGTGCCGCCGGGTTCGTCCGGGCCGGGTCGAAGGTCACGGTGGCCCGCTCGGTGGCGAGGTTGACGACCGCGCCCTCCACGCCGTCCACCTTCTTCAAGCCGCGTTCGACTCGCCCCACGCACGCGGCGCAGGTCATCCCGCCGATCTCGAGGTCGAGGGTCTTGGTGTTCATGGGTCAAGCCTATACCCTCCGGGGGGGGATAGCAAGCTCGGGGGTTGAGGGGGAGGGGACTGGGCGCGTTCTGCCTCGTCTTTGCAGGGTCAGATCGGGAGCGCCTTCTTGACACCCTCCCCCCCTGGGTCTATCCTCGGGCCATGACCACCGAACTGAACATCTCCGGAATGAGCTGCGGGCACTGCGTCAAGGCCGTGGAGGGGGCGCTGAAGGGCGTGCCCGGCGTGCAGGGCGTGCAGGTGGACCTGGCGGGCGGCAAGGCGACCGTGCAGGGCGAGGCCGAGCAGGGGGCGCTGATCGCCGCCGTGACCGAGGAAGGCTACGGCGCGACGGTCGCGGCCGGGCAGTGAGGCGGGCGCTGCTGGGGCTGGCGCTCGCGCTGGCCGGGGGCGCGGGAGCGCAGACGCACGGGCACGCGGGGCACGGCGGGGCCATGACGATGGGGGCGATGAACGCGCAGATGCTGGCCGAACTGCGCCCGCTGAAGGGCCGGGCCTTCGACGTGCGCTTCGCCCAGCGGATGATGGACCACCACCAGATGGCGGTGGACATGGCGCNCACGGGCACGCGGGGCACGGCGGGGCCATGACGATGGGGGCGATGAACGCGCAGATGCTGGCCGAACTGCGCCCGCTGAAGGGCCGGGCCTTCGACGTGCGCTTCGCCCAGCGGATGATGGACCACCACCAGATGGCGGTGGACATGGCGCGGGCCGCCCTGAAGTCCGGCCGCGACTCGCGGATCAAGGCCGCCGCCCGCGAGGTCATCGCCGCGCAGGAAAAGGAACTCGCGCAGATGGGCGCCTGGGTCAAAGCCTGGACCGGCCAACCCTACCGCCCGGCCCCGGCCGCCATGAACGTGCCCCGCAGCGGGGTGGACCGCTGGTTCCTGACCGACATGATTCCCCACCACCAGGGCGCCGTCGAGATGGCGCGGCTCGTCCCCGCCCGCACCCAGAACGCGGCGGTGCGGAAGCTGGCGGCGGACATCATCAGATCCCAGTCCGCCGAGATCAACCAGTACCGCGCGTGGCTGAAGAGCGTGAAATGACCCAGGCCGACCCCGCCGCCCACTGCCACCCCGAGAACAAGCTCTGCATGCCGGAGGACGCCCGCCGCCGCGCGGCCCGGCGCCTGAGCATCGCGCGGGGGCATCTGGACTCCATCGTGCGGATGCTGGACGAACCGGACGTGTACTGCGTGGACGTGCTGCGCCAGATCAAGGCCGTGCAGGGAGCGCTGTCCGGCGCGGGCGAGGTCGTGTTGCGCGGGCACCTCGAGGCCCACGTCGCCACCGCCCACGAGCGCGGGGACACGCTGGAGATGGTCGAGGAACTGATGGAAGCGCTGAAGTACCGGTAAAGCCCTCAGTGATCAGCCCTCAGCGGTCAGCCTCTCACGGCTGGCCGTTTCTGCTGCCTCAGGCGGCCCGGCAGCGCGTGGAGGTCGCGCACACTCCCGGCGGGCAGGAAGGCGTCAAGGTGGGGGAGGGCGGCCGCCACCGCCCGCTGCACCGGCTGGTAGCCGGGGAGGGAAGCCAGCGGCGAGAGCCACACCAGCATCCCCGCCCGGGCACGGAGGTCGCGCAGGGCACGGGTCAGCGTCTCCGGCTCGCCCGTGTCCAGCCCGTCGCTGAGAATCAGCACGGCCGTGTCGCGGGTCACCCGGCCCCGTTCCTCCCGCGCCAGCCGCAGCAGACTGTCCCCGATGCGGGTGCCGCCGCCCCACGCCCCGCCCAGGTCGGGGAGGGTCAGGGCCGCGCCCGGCACCGCCCCCCGCAGGTACGGGGTCAGCCGCGTGAGGTCGGTGGAAAAGGCGTAGACCTCCACCCGCCGCGAGCGCAGGTGCAGGGCGTGGGCAAAGCGCAGCAGCCGCGCCGCGTGAGGCCCCATGCTGCGGCTGCCGTCGAGGACCAGCAGAAAGCGGGG
>NZ_JASNGB010000133.1 GCF_030271215.1 Deinococcus rhizophilus
CCGGGCGACGAGCCGGGCGCGACCGGGGCGCTGCGCCGCGCCGACGCCCGCATGTACGGGGACAAGCGCGGGCGCGGCACGGGCCGGGACGGCCCCGCTTCACAGCCGTTACCCTGCGAGGCATGACGGTCACCCTGCTCGATCACGTCGCCATCGCCGCGCCCGACCTCGACACCGGAAGTGCCCCCTACCTCGCCCTGGGCCTCGCGCCCGAGGGTCCCGACGAGGAAGTCGCCTCGCAGGGGGTGCGGGTCCGCGCCTTCGTGGTGGGCGCGACCCTGATCGAGCTGCTGGCCCCCACCCGCCCCGACAGCCCGGTCGCCGCCTTTCTGGAGAGGCGCGGCCCTGGCCTGCACCACACCGCCTACCGGGTGGCGGACCTGGACGCCGAGATGGCCCGGCTGCGCGGCGAGGGCGCCCGCTTCCTCTCCGAGACGCCCACGCCGGGCCGCGCCGGGACCCGCGTCGCCTTCCTGCACCCGAAGTGGGGCGCGGGCACCCTGATCGAACTCGTGGAGCATCCGGCAGGAGGCCCGGCGCATTGAGCCGTGCGGCCCAGCCCGGCTGGTGGGTTCCGGCGCTGCTGATCATGGGGGCCATCTGGTGGCTGAGTTCGGGCAGCGACACGCCCGGCCCCCCGCTGCCGCACCCCTTTGACTGGGCGGCGCATTTCCTGGCCTACCTCGCCCTGGCTTACGCGCTGGCGCGGGCGACCGGGCGATGGGGCGTCGCCGTGGTGGTCGCCGCGTGGTTCGGCGCGGCCGACGAGGTTCATCAGGCGTTCGTGCCGGGGCGTGAGGCGGGCCTGAGCGACTGGCTGTTCGACCTCGCCGGGGCGGTCGTGGGCGCGGGGCTGGCGCTGGGACGGGGAGCCGGGCGCAGGGCGGACGACGCGGTTCGTTGACTGGAGGGGCTGACCGAGCGCTCCCCGACCCTCTCTCTGGAGAGAGAACACCGCCCTCAGGCCACCGGGGTCGCCGCCAGCCGGTCGAGCACGCCGGGGTCTTCCAGGGTGCTGGTGTCGCCCTCGATGGATTTGCCCGCCGCGATCTGGCGCAGGAAGCGGCGCATGATCTTGCCGCTGCGGGTCTTGGGCAGGGCGTCGGCCACGATGATGGCGTCGGGCCGGGCCAGCGCCCCGATCTCACGGCTGACGTGCGCCCGCAGCTCCCCCGCGTTCACCGTGAAGCCTGACTGCGGCAGCACGAAGGCGACCACGCCCTCGCCCTTGACCTCGTCCGGTCGCCCCACCACGGCGGCCTCCGCGACGGCGGGATGCGCCACCAGCGCCGACTCGATCTCCATCGTCCCCAGGCGGTGCCCGGAGACGTTGAGCACGTCGTCCACCCGGCCCATCACGGTGACGTAACCGTCGGCGTCGCGCCGGGCGCCGTCCCCCGCGAAGTACACGTGCGGAATCTCGCCCCAGTAGGTCTTGCGGTAGCGCTCGTCGTCGCCGTAGACGGTCCGCAGCATGGACGGCCAGGGCCGCTTGATGACCAGCAGGCCGCCGTCGTCAGGGCCGAGTTCCTCGCCGTCTCTGGTCATGATCGCGGGCTCGACCCCGAACATCGGGAGGCCCGCGCTGCCGGGTTTGCCCGGGTGGGCGCCGGGCAGGGTGGTCAGCATGATCGCGCCCGTCTCGGTCTGCCACCAGGTGTCCACCACCGGGCAGCGCCCCCCGCCGATCACGCGGGAGTACCACATCCACGCCTCGGGGTTGATCGGCTCGCCCACCGATCCCAGCAGGCGCAGGCTGCCCAGGTCGTACCCGGCAGGAATCGCGTCGCCCTGCCGCATGAAGGAGCGGATCGCCGTCGGCGCGGTGTAGAGGATGGTCACGCGGTGCCGCTCCACGAGTCTCCAGAAACGGCCCCAGTCGGGGTGGTTGGGCGCCCCCTCGTACATCAGCACGGTCGCGCCGTTCAGCAGCGGCCCGTACACGCTGTAACTGTGCCCGGTGACCCAGCCCACGTCGGCGGTACACCAGTACACGTCGTCGTCGCGCAGGTCGAACACCGCCTGCGTGGTGAGGTAGGTGCCCACCATGTACCCGCCCGTCGTGTGCAGCACGCCCTTGGGCTTGCCCGTGCTGCCGGAGGTGTACAGCACGAACAGGGGATGCTCGCTGTCCAGGGGCGCCGCCTCGTGCTCGTCTCCGGCCTCCGCCAGTGCCTCGTGCCACCAGAGGTCGCGGCCCGGCTGCATGGGCACGCCGCAGTCCGCCCGGCAGACCACCAGCATCCGCTCCAGGCTGGGGGTGTTCCTCGCCGCCTCGTCCGCGTTGGCCTTGAGGCCCACCAGCCCGCCCCGCCGCTGCCCCGCGTCGGCGGTGATCAGCAGCTTGCTTCCGGCGTCGCCCAGGCGGTCCGCGAGCGCCGAGACCGAGAAGCCCCCGAACACCACGCTGTGCACCGCGCCGATGCGGGCGCAGGCCAGCATGGCGATCGCGGCTTCCGGAATCAGCGGCAGGTAGAGGGTCACCCGGTCCCCCTGCTCCACGCCCAGCGCGGTCAGGGCATTGGCGGCCCGCTTGACCTCGCGCAGCAGCTCCGAATAGCTGTAGGTCCGGACCTCGCCGTCCTCGCCCTCCCAGAGAATCGCGGTCTTGTCGCCCCTTCCCGCCGCCACCTGACGGTCCAGCGCGTTGTGGGCCACGTTGGTCTGCCCGCCCACGAACCACTGCGCGTGCGGTTCCTGCCAGTCCAGCACCCGGTCCCAGCGCCGCATCCAGTGCAGTTCTCCGGCCACGTCACCCCAGAAGCCGTCCGGGTCGTCGAGGCTGCGGCGGTACATCCGGTCGTAGTCCTCGCGCGACACGCGGGCGCGGGCCACGAACTCGGCGGAGGGCGCGATCACCCGGCTCTCGTGCAGCAGGGTGTCGATATGGTCGTTGGTGGCCTGGTGGGTCATGGGCAAACCTCCGGGAAGGGGGCAGCGGGAAGGGCTGTGGAGGCTCCCACTGTAGTGCGGGGCCGGGGCGGAAGCGAGGGGGCGTCGCCCCACCCCAGGCCGAGGGTGCCCGGGCTCGCCAATGTCCCCGGAGGGGGAGCGTATGGTGGGGGCTGTGCTTCTCGACCGGCTGAACCGGCCCCTGCGTGACCTGCGCGTCAGCGTGACCGACCGCTGCAATCTGCGCTGCACGTACTGCATGCCCGCCGACGTGTTCGGACCGGACTACGCCTTCTTGCCGCGGGAGGAGCTGCTCTCCTTTGAGGAAATCGAGCGCCTGACCCGCGCCTTTGTGGCCCTGGGGGTGCAGAAACTGCGCCTGACCGGGGGCGAGCCGCTGCTGAGGCGCGACCTGCCGGAACTGGTGGGCCGCCTCGCGGCTCTCGGGGGTGTGGAGGACATCGCCCTGACCACCAACGGCCTGCTGCTTCCCCGGCTCGCGGCCGACCTCAAGGCGGCGGGATTGCGGCGGGTCACGGTCAGCCTCGACAGCCTCGATCCGGAGGTGTTCGGGCGGATGAACGGGCTGAACGTGGCCCCCGAGCGCGTGCTGAACGGGATCGAGGCCGCGCTGCGGGCGGGCCTGGGCGTGAAGGTGAACACGGTGGTGCAGCGCGGGGTCAACGACGCCGGGCTCGCGGACGTCTGGCGGGCGCTGCGGGACCGGGCGACCGTGCGTTTTATCGAGTTCATGGACGTGGGCAACCACAACGGCTGGAACCTGGACGCGGTGGTGCCCTCGCGCGAGGTGCTCGCCCGCCTTGCAGGGGCGGAACCGGGCCTGGCCTTCGCCCCGGTCAACCCCTCCTACCGGGGCGAGGTCGCCGCCCGCTACCAGGACGCGCAGGGCCACGAGGTCGGGCTGATCTCCTCGGTCACGGCCCCCTTCTGCGGCGACTGCTCGCGGGCGCGGCTCTCGGCGGTCGGCGTGCTGTACACCTGCCTCTTCGCGGGGACCGGCACCGACCTGCGGGCCCCGCTGCGGGCGGGTGCGTCGGACGCGGACCTGCGGGAGCGCGTCGCTGCCGTCTGGCAGGCCCGCCAGGACCGCTACAGCGAGGAGCGCGGCGAGGCCACCCCCGGGCGGGCGGCGAGCAAGGTCGAGATGTCGCACATCGGGGGCTGATACGGACTCCGATGGAATCGTTGACGCAGTGATTCCATCCGGGCAGAGCGGGTGGGAGAGAAACGGGTTCCGGGCGTGGAGCGAACAAACCGGCGTCCTTCCGGTCCGTTCACGAAGCAGACGGAATCCGTATGATCCCGTGCGGGGGGTGCTGTTCCCCGCCGCGTACCCGGCCCCTGACCTTGTGTCTGCTGAACACCAATCCTTAAGATGAACGCTCACAAGAGCCCCTGCGCCCGCAGCCGGGCTGGGAGGCGAGCAATGGCGAAATATCCGCTGATCAAAAGCACCCTCAAAGACCGCCTGCTGGGCGGCCACTACACCGAGGGCCTGCCCCTCCCCAGCGAACCGCAGCTCGCCCGCGAGTTCGAGGTCTCGCGCATGACCGCCCGCCGTGCCATTGACGAGCTGGAGCGCGAGGGCTACGTCTACCGGGTGCAGGGCGCGGGCACCTTTCCCACCGGGAAGCGCTTTCGCCAGGGCATGTTCCGGGTGCGGCCCTTCAAGGAGTGGGCGCGGCACCCTGACCACCGCACCCATGTGCTGCGGGCCATAACGGTCGGCGCCACCCCCGAGATCGCCGCCGTGCTGCACCTGAACGCCGGGGACCCGGTGCTGTACGTCCACCGCCTGCGCACGGCGGGCGACGAGGCACTGGTGATCGAGAAACGGTACGTCAATTCGGCGCTCGTGCCCTCGCTGCTCGACCACGACCTCGGCTCCGAGAGCATCCACGAGGTGATGATCTCGCTGGGCGTGCCCATCACCCGCGTCGAACAGAATCTGGAGGCCGTCAACCTGCGCCAGGAGGAAGCCGAGCTGCTGCGCGTGCCGCTGGGCACCGCCGCCTTCCTGCTGCGGCGCACGACCTACAGCGGGCCGCAGCGCGTCTCCTACGTCAACTACTGGGTGCGCGGCGACCGCTACGCCTTTCAGGACAGCTTCGAGCCATGAGGAACAGCCGGGCTTCCCGCGCGGGTCTCCCGGACGCCTGAACGCGGGCAGCGCGGCCCTCTGCTGCCCGGATGCTCAGGCGTCGGGGGCGGCGGTCCAGTCCGTCAGGGCGTAGGCCCCGGCCACCATCCCGGCCAGCCCCAGGAAGGAGGCGCGGTCGCGGCCCTCCATGCGGGCGCTCAGCAGCAGCAGCACAGGCAGGGTCGCCAGTTCGATCTTGCCGTGCAGCGGGAAGGGGATCATGCGGCTGACGGCGGGCGGGGAATCGGTTAGCGCACTGACGCCCAGGTACGACCCGGCCAGCGCAGAGGAGGCGGTGCGGGCCTGCGGGCTGAGCCGCAGCAGGGCGGGGGCGGCGAGCATCAGGCCGCAGGCGGCGTAGTCGACAAGGCCGTGCAGGCGGGGCGTCAGGGGCTTCATGGGTTCAGCGTGGAGGCCCGCCGGGTGCCGGGGGACCGCCCTTCCCTCAGCCGACCTTGAGCGTTGGACCGTCCACGTCCTCACTTGAACGGGGTGCAATTTTGGACCGCCACGCGCTATATGTGGGGGATCATGGATTCGTCGTCGCTCCGGGAGCGTCAGAAAGAACGCCGCCGCGCGCGGATCTACAGCGTGGCCCTCGACCTCTTCAAGCGCGGCGGCTTTCAGGCCACCACCGCCACCGACATCGCGCGGGCCAGCAACGTCTCGCGCGGGACCTTCTTCAACTACTACCCCTACAAGGAAGCCGTGCTGCTCGACTACGGCTCGGAGGTCATGGAGCGCCTGCGCGACCGGGCCGAGGCGCGGCTCGCGGAGGGAACCGCTCCCCTGACGGTCCTGTACGAGATCTGGGACGAACTCGCCGAGGAAAATGGCCGCGAGCGCGACCTCTTCCCGCCGCTGGCGTACGAGGTGATGAACCCCAACCCCGAGCGGGCCAGAACCGCGTATCAGGCCCTGCCGCTGAGCAAGGTCATCGAGCTGATCTTGAAACCGCTGCACCAGGCCGGGCAGATTCGCACCGACCTGAGCCTCCAGCGCATCAGCAACCTGATCGCGGACACCTACCTGCTGGTCGCCCTGCGCTGGAGCGCCTACGGCACCGACCGCACCCTGCAGGAGGAGACGCGGCTGGCGCTGAACCTGCTGCTGGAAGGGGCGCTGCGGCCCGACGCCCCGGCCCGCCCGTCCTGAAGGGGAGCGGACCCGCCGTGACCCAGCCTGAACTCAGCATCGGCACCGCCCGGCACAGCTGGCCCTTCAGCCGGGGGCTGGTCGTGGAGTCGCTGGTCAACGCGGGGGCGGGTGCCCCGGCAGCGGCGACGGTCGCCCGGCGGGTCGAGCAGGCGCTGCGGCACGCCCGGCGCTCGCCCGTGACGCCAGCCGAGTTGCAGGCGCTGATGGTGGACCTCGCGCGGGACGCGCTGGGAGACGCGGTCGCGGACGCCGCCGCCCGGCAGACCCCCGCCTTCGTGGACATCGTCGTGCAGGCCAAGAAGGGCACGCTGCCCTTCAGCCGGGGGGTGCTGGCCCGCACGCTGGAAGACACCGGCCTCTCGCCGCGCGACGCCTACGGCACGGCGAGCGCGGTGGACGTGCGGCTGCGGCAGTCCGGGCGGCGCGAGCTGACGGTCTCCGAACTCGACGAGATGACCGAGGACGTGCTAGCCGGGCGCTACGGCGAGCACCTGCGCCGCACCTACCGTTTTCTGAAGGGCAACCGGGGGCGCCTGGGGGTGGTGAGCGGGGACGGGGGCACGCCCACCCCCTTCAGCAAGGGGCTGCTGGTGCAGTCGCTGCTGGCGGCGGGGGTCGCCCCCGACGTGGCCCGCAAGGTGGCCCGCGTGACCCAGCGCGACCTGCGCGGCAGCGAGGACCGTCTGGTGACCCGTCAGGCCATCCGCGAGAAGGTCGAAGCCCTGCTGCGCGACGAGGTCGGCCCCGACGTGAGTGCCCGCTACCGCCTGCTGCGGGTGATCCGCCGTCCGCCGCGCCCCCTCGTCGTGTTGCTGGGGGGCGTGAGCGGCACGGGCAAGAGCTACCTGGCCGCCGAGGTCGCCTACCGCCTGGGCATCACCCGCGTGATCGGCACCGACGCCGTGCGCGAGGTGATGCGGGCGATGGTGTCGCGCGAACTCGTGCCCGGCCTGCACACCAGCACCTTCAAGGCCTGGGAGGCCCTGCTGCCCCCCGGCGTGCCGCGCCCCGACAGGCCGACCCCCGCCGAACTGCTCGCCGGGCTGCGCGATCAGGTGCAGCAAGTCAGTGTGGGGCTGGGGGCGGTGGTGCGCCGCGCCATCGAGGAGGGGACCAGCCTGGTGCTGGAGGGGGTGCACCTCGTTCCCGGCTACCTGCGGGCCGCCGACTTCGCGGGGGCGCTGGTGGTGCCCATGCTGGTGACCCTGCCCGACGAGGACGAGCACCGCCGCCACTTCGAGTCCCGCGACCGCGAGACGGCGGCCAGCCGGCCCCTGCACCGCTACATGGCCTACTTCGGCGAGATCCGCACCATGCAGGACTACCTCGAGGAACTCGCCCGCCGCGAGGACGTGCCCCTGCTCGACGGCCTGACCCTCGACGAGAGCGCTGAGCAGGCCGTGGACGTGGTCCTGCGCCGGGTGATGGCCGCCCTGACGCCGGGGGAACGGGCCGCGCTGCTGGGGGAGGAGGGGGGCGGGGAGTAGAGGTCGGCTTCCTGCCCCCGCTCCGCCCGTCCCTACCGCCTGACCTTCCTCACCGCCGCCCGCAACTCGGCCACCGCCTCCCCGTCCCCGCCGTAGCGGGCGCGGTGGTAGGCGCCCACCGCCGCGCGGATGGGGTCAGCCTGCTGGGGGTGGCGCTCTATGGCCCGCTCCCCGTAGGCCGCCGCCGTCTCGCCGGGAGCGCGGGGCAGGCGCAGGCGCCGGGTGAGGTCGTTCAGC
>NZ_JASNGB010000134.1 GCF_030271215.1 Deinococcus rhizophilus
AGCGACGAGTTCGGCCTCCGGGGGCGTCCCGCTTGCGGCGGGCACGATGCCCGGCACCCGGCGCAGGTACTCCCCGGTGTGGCTCGTGGGGTGCGCGGCGACCTGCTCGGGGGTCCCGGTCGCCACGACCGTCCCGCCCCGCACGCCGCCTTCGGGCCCCAGGTCGATGATGTGGTCGGCGCACTTCATCACATCGAGATTATGCTCGATCACGACCAGGGTGTTGCCGCCCTCGGCCAGCCGGTCGAGCACGCCCATCAGCTTGCGCACGTCCTCGAAGTGCAGCCCGGTCGTGGGCTCGTCGAGGATGTAGATCGTCTTGCCCGTCGCCCGCTTGCTGAGTTCGGTCGCCAGCTTGATGCGCTGCGCCTCGCCGCCCGAGAGCGTGGTCGACGGCTGCCCGATCTTCATATAGCCCAGCCCCACGTCGCACAGCACGCTCATCTTGCGCTCGATGGGGGGAATCGCCTCGAAGAACTTCTGGGCGTCCTCCACCGTCAGGTCCAGCACCTCGGAAATGGTCTTGCCGTTGTACTTGACCTCCAGCGTCTCGCGGTTGTACCGCGCCCCCTTGCACACCTCGCAGGGCACGTAGATGTCGGGCAGGAAGTTCATCTCGATCTTCATCACGCCGTCGCCCTTGCAGTGCTCGCAGCGCCCGCCCTTCACGTTGAAGGAAAAGCGCCCCGAGGCGTATCCGCGCCGCCGCGCTTCCGGGGTCCGGGTGAACAGGTCGCGGATCTCGGTGAAGACGCCCGTGTAGGTCGCCGGGTTGGAGCGCGGCGTGCGGCCGATGGGGCTCTGGTCGATCTCGATCACCTTGTCGAGGTGCTCCATGCCCTCGATGCGCTCGTAGCGGCCCGGATTGGTCTTGGCCCGGTTCAGCTCGCGGGCGAGCGTGGCGTGCAGGATGTCGTGAATCAGGGTGGACTTGCCCGACCCGCTCGGCCCGGTCACGACGGTCATGGTGCCCAGCGGGATCTCGGCGGTCACGTTCTGCAGGTTGTGTTCGCGGGCACCGACGACCCGCAGCTTGCGCCCGTTGCCCCGGCGCCGGGTTTCGGGCACCTCGATCTTCAGCTCGCCGCGCAGGTACTGCCCGGTCAGGCTGGCGGGGTTGTCCCGCACCTCGCCCGGCGTGCCGACCGCCACGATCTCGCCGCCGTGGACCCCGGCGCCCGGCCCCATGTCCACCAGGTAGTCGGCCTCCAGCATGGTGTCCTCGTCGTGCTCGACGACGATCAAGGTGTTGCCCAGGTCGCGCAGGTTCTTGAGGGTGCCGATCAGCCGCCCGTTGTCCTTGGGGTGCAGGCCGATGGAGGGTTCGTCCAGCACGTACAGCACGCCGGTCAGGCCCGAGCCCACCTGGGTCGCCAGCCGGATGCGCTGCGCCTCGCCGCCCGAGAGCGTGTTGGCGGTGCGGTCGAGGCTGAGGTAGTCCAGCCCCACGTCCACCAGAAAGCGCAGCCGGGTGCGGATCGCCCGCAGGATGGGAGCCGCCACCGCCGTCCCGAACTCGCCCAGCCCGTACTCGTAGCGCCGGGGGGCGTGTGCCCGCGCCGTGCCGCCGAGATGCCCGCCCAGATGCGGGGCGATGGCGTCGTGGTCGAGCCCGCCGTCTTGCAGGCGCCCGAAGTAGGCGTCGGCCTCCAGCACGCTCATCCCGCTCGACTGCGAGATGTTCAGGCCCCCCACCCGCACGGCCAGAATCTCAGGCTTGTAGCGGGTGCCCCCGCAGGTCGGGCAGGGCCGCATCTCCATCAGTTCCTCGAGCTTCTCGCGCATGTACTCCGACTCGGTGTCGGCGTAGCGCCGCTCCAGGTTGGTCATGACCCCCTCGAACTCGGTCATGAAGCGCATCGTCTCCTTGCCGCCCCGGCGGTACACCACCTCGAACGGCTCGCCGGGGCCGTAGAGGATCGCCTTTCTGGCCGCGTCCGGCAGGTCGCGCCACGGCGTCTTGAGGTCGAACTCCAGATGCTCGGAGAGTGCCTTGAGCTTGTCCCAGTAATAGACGCCGCCGCCCGTGCCCTTCTTGCTCCAGGGGAGGATCGCGCCCCCGGCGATGCTCAGGTTCTCGTCCACCACCAGCTCGGGCGAGAACTCGTTCTTGTGCCCCAGCCCCGCGCAGTCGCCGCACGCGCCGTAGGGGTTGTTGAAGGAAAAGGAGCGCGGTTCGAGTTCTTCGAGCACGCTGCCGTGTTCCGGGCAGGCGAACTGCTCGGAGTACAGTTCCTCGTGGGGCGTGCCGCCCTCGCCCGCCTCGGGCAGCAGCACGCGCAGCAGGCCCTCGCCCCGCCTCAAACCGAGCTCCACGCTTTCCGCGACGCGGCTGCGGTCGCTCTCGCGCAGGGTCAGGCGGTCGACGACCACGTCCACGTCGTGCTTCTCGAACTTCTCCAGCTTGAGCTTCTCGGCTTCCTCCAGTTCGTACAACGTGCCGTCCACCCGCACCCGCGAGAAGCCCTCGCGCCGCAGGTCGGCCAGCAGCTTGCGGTACTCGCCCTTGCGCCCGCGCACCACCGGGGCCAGCAGGATCGCGCGGGCGTCCGGGAACTGCGAGAGGAGCCGCCCGGTGATCTCGCTGGGCGACTGCTTCTCGATCTTGCGCCCGCAGACCGGGCAGTAGGGCGTGCCCACCCGCGCGTACAGCAGCCGCAGGTAATCGTGAATCTCGGTGACGGTGCCCACCGTCGAGCGGGGATTGTGGCTGGTCGTCTTCTGGTCGATGGAGATGGCCGGGGACAGCCCCTCGATGCCGTCCACATCGGGCTTTTCCATCAGCCCGAGAAATTGCCGGGCGTAGGCCGAGAGGCTCTCGACATAGCGGCGCTGGCCCTCGGCATAGATGGTGTCGAAGGCCAGGGTGCTCTTGCCGCTGCCCGACACCCCTGTGATGACCACGAACTTGTCGCGCGGCAGCTCCACCGTGACGTTCTTGAGGTTGTGTTCGCGTGCGCCGCGCACCACCAGATTCTGGTTCTGCAAGCCGGAAACTCCTTTGGGGCGGCGGCGCCGTGGTACAGGCCCGCGCCGCCGGGGGATTCTGCCTGATGCGTAAGGACGGGTCTGTCCTTCGCTCTGAAACGGGCCATTGTAGCACCTGGTCCGGGGACGGGACAGGGCGCAGGGACGGGCCTCCCGGACAGGCAAACGGGGCCAGCAAACCGGGCCAGCAAACCGGGCCAGCAAACCGGGCCGCTCCAGTAGGAAGCGGCCCGGCCGGGAGAGGGGGGGGAGGGTCAGCGGGTGCTGGGCACCTTGACCTGGCCCTTGATGATGCGCTGCTTGATCGCCTCGACGCGGGCGATCTGGGTGCTGGGGATCAGGGCGCGGTTGTACTGGTCGACCGCGTACCCGACGCCGTTTTCCTTGAGCCCGAAGCGGCGCTCGCCACCCCGGAAGCGGTCGTTCTTCACATCGTTGATCAGCGCGTACACGGCGTTGTCCACGCGCTTGAGCATCGAGGTCAGGCCGTGGTTCATGGTCGCGGCGTTGCCGTCAAAGTCCCCGAGGCGGTTCTGGTTGGAGTCCACGCCGATAAAGAACATCGGGCGGGTGTTGCCCGCGCAGGCCCGGGTGTAGGCGGCGCTCTTGCGGACCTTGGAGAAGTTGTTGGTATTGAACTTCACGCCGGAGGGCAGGTTGGCCGCCTTGAGGCACTGGGTCTGCTTGATGTAGTCGATGACGCCGTTGCCGCTGCCGCCCGCCGCCGCGAAGATGATGTCCGCGCCGCGCGAGCGCATGGAGGCCGCGATCTCCTTGGCCCGGCCAGGGTTGTTCCAGGCGTCGGGGGTGGTGCCCACGTACTGGGCGATCACGCGGGCCCTGGGGTTGGCGGCGAGCACGCCCGCCTTGTACCCGGCCTCGAACTTGTGAATCAGGGGGATGTCCATGCCGCCGACAAAGCCCACCACGCCCGTGCTGGAGTTCAGCGCGGCGAGGTAGCCCACGAGGTAGCTGCCCTCCTGCTCGGCGAACACCATGCTGGCGACGTTCTTCTGGGGAGACACGTCGTCGACCAGCCCGAAGAACAGGTCGGGGTTCTCCTTGGCGACCTGGGTGATCGAGGCGTTGTTCGCGAAGCCCACGCCGATCGTCAGGTCAAAGCCCTGGTTGGCGAAGTTGCGAATGCCCTGAATGGTCTGGCTGGGGTCGCTGGGCTCGAAGTCGTTGAGGCGAATCCCCAGGTTCTTCTGGGCCCGCACGCCGCCCTCGTAGGCGGACTGGTTGAAGCTCTTGTCGAACTTGCCGCCCGCGTCGTAGGCCATGCCGACGCGCAGGGCGCCCTGGGCCGTGGCGAGGGTGGCGGTCGTGGCGGTAGCCGCCAGAACGAGGGTCAGGACCTGCTTCATAGACACATTCTTCATGGTTCCTCCAGTGGAGTGGAACAGTCGCAGTGCGTGGGGTTCCGTCGCGGCAGGCTCAATCTCTCGGCAAGCACGGTCTGGACCCGGTCCAGAGTATACGAAATCGGCAGGGTGTCTAGACCTGAGGGGAGTCACGTTTGGCCGGGACGGGTGAGCGCGTCTTGAGCGGTCGCCCCGTCTTTCCTTGACCCTTTCTTGAGCGCTGGCCGGGGCGTGGAGCGGTTGCTAGGCTGCCCCCCATGACCGACGCCGCCCCCGGCACCCCCCCCAGCGCCCCCCCCACTCCCCGCCTAGGCACCCGCCCCGCCGGGGCGACCCAGGCCGACTACCTGGCCCTGCGCTCGGAGGTCGAGCGGCACGCCCGCGCCTACCACGAACTCGACAACCCCGAGCTTCCTGACGACGTGTACGACCGCCTGGTCCGCGAGCTGCGCGAGCTGGAGGAAGCCCACCCCGAGTGGGTGGGGGAGAGCACGCCCACCCAGACAGTCGGCGGAACGCCCAGCGCGGCCTTCCGGCCC
The DNA here is from genome assembly GCF_030271215.1 of Deinococcus rhizophilus. Classification (GTDB taxonomy): domain Bacteria; phylum Deinococcota; class Deinococci; order Deinococcales; family Deinococcaceae; genus Deinococcus; species Deinococcus rhizophilus. The sequence goes on from NZ_JASNGB010000134.1 coordinate 4,892, forward strand.
GTGGACCATCCCACCCCGATGACCAGCCTCGACAACGTCTTTGACGATGGGGAACTGCGCGAGTGGCAGGAGAAGCTGGCGCGGGCGCTGGGGCTGCCGCCCGAATACGACGGCTTTACCTACACCGGCGAACTCAAGATCGACGGCCTGAGCGTGAACCTGTACTACGTCGGCGGCGTGCTGCAGTGGGCCGCCACGCGCGGCAATGGCCGCGTGGGCGAACTCGTCACCGAGCAGGTGCTCACCGTGCCGGGCATCCCGCGCGAGCTGCCGGGCCTGACGGGCGAGCTGGAGGTGCGCGGCGAGGTCTACCTCTCGCGGGCCGACTTCGCTGCCTACAACGCCCGCGCCGAGGAACTGGGGCTGCCGCTGCTGAAAAATCCCCGCAACGGGGCGGCCGGGGCACTGCGGCAGAAGGACCCCGAGGTCACGCGCTCGCGCCGCCTGAAAGCGGTCTTCTACAGCCTCGGCAAGCGGGACGCCCTGACCCTGAAGGGCAGCCCCGTGCGGACCCAGGCCGAGCTGCTCGCGTGGCTGGCCGCCCAGGGCTTTGCCACCAGCCGTCACACCGAGACGGTCACCGGGATCGCCGCCGCTGCCGATTACCACCGCCGCATGACCCAGGACCGCTCGGGCTTCGAGTTCGACGCCGACGGCACCGTCCTCAAGCTTGATTCCCTCGCCACGCAGGAGGAGGCGGGGTTCACCAGCCGCGCTCCCAGGTGGGCCATCGCCTACAAGTTTCCGGTGGAGGAGGTCGAAACCACCCTGGAAGACATCGTGATCAACGTGGGCCGCACCGGGAAACTCGCGCCCCTGGCGCACCTCGCGCCCCGGCTGATCGAGGGCAGCACGGTCAGCCGCGCCACCCTCCACAACGAGGACTACATCCGGGACCTCGACCTGCGGATCGGCGACACCGTGGTCGTCCGCAAGTCGGGCGGCGTGATTCCTCAGATTCTGCGGGTGGTCGTGGACAAGCGGCCGGAGGGTGCGCAGCCCTACGTCTTTCCGACCCACTGCCCCGAGTGCGGGCACGAGGCGGTGCGGGCGGAGGGCGACGCCAACACCTACTGCCCCAATCCCGCCTGCCCCGCGCAGCAGTACGAGCGGCTGCGCCACTTCGTGAGTCGGGGCGCGATGGACGTGCGCGGCCTGGGCGAGAAACTCGTCGAGCAACTGCTCGGGGCCGGGCTGGTGCGGGACGCCGCCGACTTCTACCACCTCACCGCCGAGGGGCTCGCGGCCCTGGAGCGCAGCGGCGAGAAAAAGGCCGCCAACGTGCTGGGGCAACTGGAGGCCAGCAAGACCCGTCCGCTGTGGCGCCTGATTCACGCCCTGGGCATCCCCCACGTGGGCGAGCGCGGAGCCCAGGCGCTGGCCCGCGCCTTTGGCACGCTGGACGCGCTGCTGGCCGCCACCCCGGAGAGCATCGAGGCCGTGCCCGGCATGGGCGGCGTGCTGGCGGGAAGCGTGACCGCCGCCCTCGCCGACGAGACGATGCAGGACCTCTTGCGCCGGTTGCGCGGGGCCGGGGTCGCCCCGGTCGAGGAGTCGGCCCCGCGCGGCGACGCCCTCGCCGGACTCACCTTCGTGCTGACCGGCAGCCTCTCGCGCCCCCGCGAGGCCATCAAGGCCGAGCTGGAGGCGGCGGGCGCCCGCGTTTCCGGCAGCGTCACCGGAAAGACCTCCTACCTCGTCGCGGGCGAGGACGCGGGCAGCAAGCTCGCGCGGGCGCAGGAGCTGGGCGTCGCGGTGCTGGACGAGGCGGGACTGGCGGCGCTGCTGGAGGAGCGGGGCGTGTAGCTCGTGGCGTGTGGCTTGTCGAGGCAGGTGGGCGACGCGCTGAACGTCGCCCACCTCCCTCTTTTCTTCACCCGCCACGGTCCACAGGCCACCAGCCTCCCACCCGCCCCGGCTACACTGTCTCCTGATATGGACGTAGAGATCAGCAAAAGTGTCCTGACGGACATCGCCGCCACGACGCTGGACGGCATCGAGGGCGTGGAGATCGCCGCCGCGCCCCTCAAGGTGGGGGAGGTGCTGCGCCAGCAGGGCAGCCCGCGCCGTCCCCGCGCCCTGCGGGTGACCCGTGAGGGCGGACAGGTCACCGTGGAGGTGGGTCTGAACGTGGAATATGGCCGCAGCCTCGTCGGGCTGGCGCGGCAGGCGCAGGGGGCCGTGTGCGAGAACATCGAACTGATGACGGGGCTGAAGGTCAGGGCCGTCAACGTCAGCGTGCTGGGCGTGACCCTGCCGCGCGAGGGGGCCGCTTGATCCGGCCACCGCTCCGCTGCGGGGAGGCCCGGTGACCCGTCGCCGCGACCGTGCCCAGCCGCCCGTCGGCACCCGCAGGGCCGCCCGCGAGTTCGCCTTCCGGGTGCTGTTCGAGACCGAGCGCGGCGGCGGGGACGGGGCGGGACTGCCTCTCCCCGCCGTCCTGACCCGTGCAGAGGGCGCCATGCGTGAGGGCGACGACACCTTTACCCCGCTGAACGAGGAGGCGCTGGCCTTTGCCCGGCAACTCGTGGAGGGGCTCGACCAGCACCGCGCCGAGGTGGACGACCGCCTGCGCCGCACCATTCGCGGCTGGGACTTCGGGCAGATGGCCCAGACGGACCTCAACGTCTTGCGGCTGGCGACCTTTGAGCTGCTGTACACCGGCGAGCCGCACCCCCCGGTGATCGAGAGTGCCGTCCGCATCGCCCGCAAGTTCGGCGGCGAAGACTCGGGCCGCTTCGTCAACGGGGTGCTGGGGGGCCTCAGCCGCACGCTCTCCGAGCACCGGGGCGCGTGATCCGGTTGCCGTCCAATCCGTGCTCCTATCCCAGGGGCGCTGATGGGGGAACTCCTTTCCCGGCAACCGTTTTGTTTCTTCTCGCCCCGCTCGGGTTGAACAGTTTTGTAACTGTTGGGCCGGAATCCGTATGACCGCGCGGGTCCTGGCCGGAGCGCCCGCCGCCGCCGCGCTGCTCTCGGAGGCGGCGGC
>NZ_JASNGB010000135.1 GCF_030271215.1 Deinococcus rhizophilus
CCCCGTCCGGCCCCTGCGCCCGGCGGGTGCCGAACTCCACGACCTGGCCCCCGTGCGGGCTGCTCCCCGCCGCGAGGACGCAGCGGGCGGCCTTCGTCGCCACCAGCGTCTGGAAGTTCAGCGTGTTCAGCAGCGCCGTCTCCACGAGCTGCGCCTCCCACAGCGGCGCCTGCACCGTGAGCAGCGGCGCGTGCGCAAAGACCACGCTGCCCTCGCGGAAGGCCGTGACCTGCCCGGAGAAGCGCCAGCCGCGCAGGGCGTCCAGGAAGTCGGGGCGGAACTGGCCCAGCCCCTCCAGATAGGCGAGGTCGCCTTCCGAGAAGCGCAGGCCCTCCAGCATCCCCAGCGCGGGTTCCAGCCCCGCCCACACCGCGAAGCCCCCCTGGAAGGGCAGCTTGCGGAAGTACAGGTCGAACACCGCCTCCCGCGCGTGCAGGCCGTGGTGCCAGTAGCCCTGCATCATGGTGAGCTGGTAGAGGTCGGTGAAGAGGGGCGAGGCGGGAACAGTCACGCCGCATTCTCCGGCATGGCGGCCTCGGAAAGCTGCCGCCCGCGCGTCTCGACCCCGATCAGCCACGCGCACAGGGCGGCCCCGGCGAAGCAGGCCGCGAAAAGACCCAGCGCCCAGCCCAGTTGCCCGGTGAGCAGCAGCGCCCCCAGCAACGGCGAGAGCAGCGAGGCGAGCCGGGCCATGCCGCTCACGAAGCCCATGCCGGTCGTGCGCAGCGGCGTGGGGAACAGCTCGGGCGTGTAGGCGTACAGCGCCCCCCACGCGCCCAGCAGCGCGGCAGAGAGCAGCGCCGAGGTGCCCAGCACCGTCCCCGGCGTGCCCGCCAGCAGGAAGAGGAAGGCCGCCACCGACGACACGCCCAGGAAGCCCGTCAGCGTGCCCCGCCGCCCCACCCGCTCGACCAGATAGGCCGAGAGCAGGTAACCCGGCACCTGCGCGAGCGCGAGCAGCAGCGTGGTGCGGTACACCGCGCCCAGGTCCAGCCCGCCCGCCCGCAGGTACGACGGCAACCAGGTGAAGATGCCGTAGTAGCCCAGGCTGAGCCCGAACCACACCAGCGCCAGCAGCACCGTGCGCCGCCGCAGCGCCCCCGCGAAGAGGGCGGCCGGGGTCACGCGGGGCGCGGGGGGCGGGACTTGCAGGGGCGCGTCGGGCAGCGCGGTGCCGTTGGCGCGGGCCACCCGCCCCNGCAGCGCCCCCGCGAAGAGGGCGGCCGGGGTCACGCGGGGCGCGGGGGGCGGGACTTGCAGGGGCGCGTCGGGCAGCGCGGTGCCGTTGGCGCGGGCCACCCGCCCCAGCGCCGCCCGCGCCGCCCCCTCCTGCCCCCGCACCAGCAGCGAGCGCGGCGAGTCGGGAATCCCCAGCCGGGCCAGCAGCCCGATCAGCCCCGGCAGCGCGGCCAGGGCCAGCAGCCAACGCCACGCCCCGGCAGGCTCGAAGACGGTGCTCAGGTACCACGCCAGCCCTGCCACCATCACCGTCCCCACCGCCCAGAAGCTTTCCAGGTACACCAGGAATCGGCCCCGCCACCGCGTCGGCACAAACTCGGCCATCATCGCGTAGTCCACCGGGAGGGTGCCCCCGATCGCAAAGCCGGTCAGTACGCGGGCCACCACCAGCCACGCGACCGAGGGCGCAAAGGCCCCCGCCAGCCCGAACACCACCCCCAGCGCCACCGTCGTCAGGAAGACCGCCCGCCGCCCGATGCGGTCCGCCAGCCAGCCCCAGAACAGCGCCCCCACGAACATCCCCGCGAAGGTGGCGGTGAGCAGCCACGTCGCGTCCGCCGAGCCGCGCTCCAGCCCGAACGCCGCCGAGATGCCGGGCAGGGCGAAGCCCATCAGCAGCACCTCCATCGCGTCGGCGGCCCAGGTCAGCCCGCAGATGCCCAGCAGCCGCCACTGAAAGGGGCCGAGACCGAGACGGTCCACGGCGTCGTCGAGGGAGATCGGGCGGACAGAGGAGGTCATCGCCTGAGGAGTGTACGGGGCGAGGGGTGAGGATGGGCCGAAGTTGGGAGAGCGGCCGGGGGACCCGATACAGAGGGAACTGGGGGAACAGTCCAGCCGAATCAAGACCCCCGCCCCTTACCCTGTCCCCATGCTCCCCCTCCGCGACCAGATCCGCCGCGCCCTCCACGTCCTCCCCGACATCGACCCCGCCGCCGAGGTCGGGCGCCGCGTGGCCTTCCTCGCCGACTACCTGCGGGCGACGGGCACGCACGGCTACGTCCTCGGCATCAGCGGGGGCCAGGACAGCACCCTGGCCGGGCGCCTCTGCCAGCTGGCCGCCGAGCGGGTGCGCGAAGGGGGGAGCGAGGCCACCTTCCTCGCGGTGCGGCTGCCCTACGGGGTGCAGGCCGACGAGGCGGACGCGCAGGCCGCCCTCGCCTTTATCCAGCCCGACCGCACCGTGACGGTCAACATCAAGGCGGCGGCGGACGCCTCCGCCCAGGCCGCCGCCGAGGCCCTCGGCCAGCCGCTGCGCGACTTCGTGCGGGGCAACGTCAAGGCCCGCGAGCGGATGGTCGCCCAGTACGCCCTCGCCGGGCAGGAGGGGCTGCTGGTCGTGGGCACCGACCACGCGGCGGAGGCGCTGACGGGCTTTTACACCAAGTACGGCGACGGCGGCGTGGACCTCACGCCCCTGACCGGCCTGACCAAGCGGCAGGGGGCGCAGCTTCTGGCTCACCTCGGCGCCCCGGAAGCCACCTGGCGCAAGGTGCCCACCGCCGACCTGGAAGACGACCGCCCCGGCCTCCCCGACGAGGCCGCGCTGGGCGTGACCTACGCCCAGATCGACGCCTACCTGGAAGGCCAGGGCGTGCCGGGGGACGTGGCCGCGCGGCTGGAGCGGCTGTACCTCAACACCCGGCACAAGCGCACCACGCCGGTCACCCCCTTCGAGGACTGGTGGCGGGCCTGAGCCGCGTCCTGTGCCTGCACGGTGGGCGGCAGCCCTGACCCTGAGCGGGACGGACCCGGCGCTACTTCCTCCCCCCACGGGCCTCGCGCAGCAGCCAGACCCCCAGCAGGTCGAACAGCACCACGAAGGCGAGGCTGCCCAGCGCCGCCACCCACTCCCCGCGCCCCACTTGCAGCACCAGCGCGATCAGCCCGCCCACGTTGAGAAAGGCCAGCATCGCCAGCAGCAGCCCCGGCATCAGCCCTCCAGCAAGGCGGCGCGGGCCTCGACCTCGGCGGCGGCCCGGTCCGCGTCAGCTTCGCGGAAGAAGGTGGCGGACTCCTGATAGGCGGCCCGCGCCCCGGCCCCGTCGCCTCCCTGCGCGGCCAGCTCCCCCCGCGCCCGGTGGAGGCAGCCCAGGGTCATCGGGTCGTCGGCGGTGTGGGCGTCGGCCAGCGCCTCTCCGAGCGCGGCACGGGCATGGTTCACTTCCCCGAGGGCGAGGTGGCCCACCACGAGTTCGTAGCCGTTCACCGCCCGTTTGAAGGGCTGCTCCGCTTCCGGCAAGGCCCCGATCAGCGCCCGCTCCTGGGCAAAGAGGTCCAGCGCGGCCCGGTGCTCGCCCGCCAGCCGCTCCACCATGCCGAGCTGATAAACGGCGACATGCTCCCAGGGGTCGCCCGCGTGGGCCTGCCGCAGCCGCCCGTAGACCTCACGCGCCCCGGCGTGGTCGCCCGCATGCGCCTGCACGTACCCCAGCGCCATCTGGCCCGCGCGGGAGGCGAGGAGGTCGGGGTCGGCCTCCAGACGCCTCCGCGCGTCCTCCCAGTCCTCGCGGTCGGTGGCGGCCCAGAGCTCTGGCAACATGGCCCAGGATAGGGTGCGGGACGGGGGAGGGCGGGCCTACTCCGCAAGCGCCGCCAGCCGCCCCAGCAAGGCCGCCCTGGGCACCGTTCCCACCACCGTGTCGACCACCTGCCCCTCCCGCATCAGCAGCAGCGTGGGGATGCTGCGGACCCCGTAGCGGGCGGCCGACTGCGGGTTCTCGTCCACGTTGACCTTGACCACCCGCACCTTTCCGGCGCATTCGCGGGCCACGTCCTCCAGCACCGGCCCCATCACCCGGCACGGGCCGCACCACGGCGCCCAGAAGTCCACCAGCACGGGCACAGGCGCCTGCACGTCCTCCGCGAAGGTGGCGTCGGTGCCGTCGTGCAGCCAGGGCAGCGCGGCCCCGCAGCGGGCGCAGGCGGGCACCTGCCCTTCAGGGACGGTCCGCACCCGGTTCTTGGCTCCGCAGGCGGCGCAGGTCAGGACATCGCTCATCCCCCACAACAAGCAGACCCGGCCCCGGGCAAAGGTGCTCCGGCTCACCGGCTGGGGTACGCTGCCCGTCGTGATCGACCGCTACCTGACCCCCGAGATGAAGACGCTGTGGAGCGAGGCGAGCAAGTACCGCGCGTGGCTGCGCGTGGAACTCGCCGCGATGGAGGCCCAGGCCCGGCACGGCGAGGTCCCGCCGGAGGCTTTCGCCGCTCTGACCGCCCGCGCCGCCGCTGACCCTCTCGACGACGCCTTCGCCGTGCGGGTGGCCGAGATCGAGGCCGTGACCCGGCACGACATCGTGGCCTTCACGCGGGCGCTCACCGAGCGCTACGGGGAAGAAGCCCGCTTCATCCACCACGGCCTGACGAGCACCGACGTGGTGGACACCGCCCAGAACCTGCTGCTCGACGGGGCCTTCGGGCTGATCCTGGCCGACGTGGAGGCCCTGCGCGAGGTCTGCCGGGTGCAGGCGGTCGCCCACAAGCACACGCCCACGGTGGGCCGCACCCACGGCATCCACGCCGAGCCGATGACCTTCGGGCTGAAGTTCCTGAACTGGATGGCGGCGCTGGACCGCGACCTCCAGCGGCTGCGTGCAGCGCGGGAGCGGGTGCGGGTGGTCATGCTGTCCGGGTCCGTGGGCACCTACGCGCACGTCTCCCCCCAGATCGAGGAGGAAGTCGCCGCCGCCTGGGGCTGGCAGGCCGCACCCGTCACCAACCAGACCCTCGCCCGCGACCGCCACGCCGAAGTGCTGTCGGCCCTCGCCATCCTGGGGACCACCCTGGAGAGGATCGCGGTGGAGATTCGTCACCTCCAGCGCTCGGAAGTCCGCGAGGCGATGGAGCCCTTCGGCAAGGGGCAGACGGGCAGCTCCTCCATGCCGCACAAGAAAAACCCCATCCTGACCGAGAACGTGACGGGCTTTGCGCGGCTGCTGCGCGGCTACCTCGCCGCCGGGCTGGAGAACGTGGCCCTGTGGCACGAGCGCGATATTTCCCATTCCAGCGCCGAGCGCATCATCCTGCCCGACGCCACGAGCGCCGCGAGCTACGCCACCCGCCGCCTGACCGGGGTGGTGCGTGATCTGGTGGTCTTCCCGGAGCGGATGCTGCGGAACTTGAACGATCTCGGCGGGCTGGTCTTTTCCCAGCGGGTGCTGCACGCCCTGATCGACGAGAAGGGCATGAGCCGCGAGGCCGCCTACGACCTCGTGCAGCGCCATGCCCTGCGCAGCTGGGAGACGGGCGAGGGCCTGCGCGAGCTGCTGGGCGCGGACGAGGCCAACCCGCTGAGCCCGGACGAGCTGAACGCCGCCTTTGACCTGGGGTGGTACCTGCGGCATGTGGACGCGATCTACGCCCGCTTCGGGCTGTGAGGGGGAAAGGATGAGCGACCCAGTTTCCGTCGCCCTCGTCGGCGGCGACACCCCCCAGGGGGCCGAGTTCCTGCGGCTGGCACTGGCCCACCCGGGGCTGAACGTGACCGGGGTGAGCGCCCGCGCCCAGGCCGGGCAGCCCATCGCGGAGCTCTATCCCACCCTGCGCGCAGTCACCCGCCTGAGCTTCCGCGCCGCCGCCGGGCTGGAAGAGGCCGACGTGCTGGTGCTGGCGGACACGGCAGAGGGCGGCCCCCAGGAGGGCACCCGCCTGACGCTGGACCTCACGGGCCGCCGGGTGGCCGAGGCCCTGACCCCCGGTTCGGGCTGGGTGTATGGCCTGCCAGAGCGGACGCGGGGGGCGTTGCGCGGGGCCACGCGGGTGGCGGTGCCCGGCGACCTCACCACTGCCGCCGTGCTGACGCTCGCGCCGCTGCTGGAGCAGGGGGTGCTGCTGCCGCGTGGCCTGCGCCTGACCGAACTGCGGGGAGCGCCCGCACCCGCCTTTGCCGTGGGGCACGCTCAGGCGGGCGAGATTGCCCGTGCCCTGCCGGGCCGCTTCGGGCTGGAGTTCACGGCGGCGGGGCTGCCGGGGCTGGCCGGGCTGCTGCTGCTCGCGGAAGCCTGGGTGCCCGACGGCTACAGCGACCGCGACGTGTGGAGCGCCTACCGCGAGGCCTACGCGGGCGAGGCGTTCGTGCGGCTGCTGCCGGGTGACGCCCCCGACCCCGCCCGGCTGCGCGGCACCCCCTTCATTGAACTGGGCACCAGCCTGGACCTCGACTCGGGCCGGGTGCTGCTGACAGCGGCGCTGGACCCCCGGGGACGCGGGGGCGCGGGGCAGGCCCTCCAGAGCCTCAACCTCGCGCTGGGATGGCCGGAGGGGACGGGGCTGGGCTTTAGCGGGCTGCTGCCCTGAGAGCCTGGGTGAAGAGTCAGCCCAACTGCTGCATCTGGCCCGAGAACATCAAGTTTTTGCTTCTCCCCGTTGCGGAGGAAGCTGGGAGTGGTCCAGCCCCGCGGGAGAGGGGGGACCGCGGACAGCCCCCACCTGACCCTCAGGCCGTGTGCGGCGGCACCCGCACGATGCTGAGCATGTAGCGCCCCAGGGCCTGAATCGCCAGGTAAAAGTGCTCGAAGTCGATGGGCTTGACCACGTAGCTCGCCGCGTGCGCCTGATAGGAACGCAGGATGTCCTCGTCGGCCTGGCTGGTCGTCAGGACGATCACCGGGATGGTCATCAGCTGGGGGTCGTGCTTGAGCTCCGCGAGCACCTCCAGCCCGTTCTTGCGCGGCATGTTGATGTCGAGCAGGATCACGTCGGGGCGCGGGCAGTCCTCGTAGCCGGGAGCGCGGCGCAGGAAGTCGAGGGCCTCCACGCCGTCGCGGGCCACATGCAGCGAGTTGGCCACCCCCGCCGCCGCGAACGCTTCCTGGGTCAGGATGATGTCGGGCTCGCTGTCCTCGACCAGCAGGATCTCGATCGGGGTGGCGTTCGTCAGGGGAAAGGGGGGATCTGTGGTGCTCATGGGGGGCTCCTGTCTGCTCTGCTCCCCAGTCTGCTGGCCGCAGGGGCCCGCCGCGCTGAGGGCTGCTTTACGCGGGCGCAACCCAGCCTTGACCTGGCCTTGACGGACGCGCCCGCCCGGCCCGGCCCGGCGCCTGGCGTACCCTGACCTCCATGAACCTGCTGCAAGGTGCCCTGGGCGGCACCAGTTTCCCTGGCCCCGAGCGGCTGCTGCGGGACCTGGGCTGGGAGGACGCCTCCCGCCCGGTGCCCGGCGTGCCCTACACCCTGGCCGACTCGCTCGCGCACCTCGCGGTGACGGCCCGCGCCAGCCTCGACCTCGCGGCGGGGCGGGCCTCGGCGTGGCCGGAGGACCTTGACCCCTGGCCGGGGGTCGCGGACGAGGCCGCCTTCCGCACCCTGCTCGCCGAGCTGCGGCTGGGGCTGACCGAGGCCCGCGCCCTGGCCGACTCGCCCTCCGACCGGGCGCGGGACATCCTGACCGATCTGGCCGCGCACAGCGCCTACCACTGGGGCCAGGTCGCGCTGCTGAGACGGGTGCTGGGCGTGTGGCCGCCGGAGGGCGAGTGACAGCACCCCTGGTCCGGGTGGGCAGCCTCAACCCCGCCAAGCTGCGCCCGGTCGCGGAGGTCTTCGGGGCGTGGTGGCCGGACACGGCGGTGGAGGGGGTGGCCGTTCCCGGCGGCGTGCCCGAGCAGCCGCTGGGCGAGGCGCAGACCCGCGAGGGGGC
>NZ_JASNGB010000136.1 GCF_030271215.1 Deinococcus rhizophilus
TGGACGGGCGGGCGGCCGACGCGGGCCCCCTCCCCGTGACCGCCGGGGAGCACCGGGCGGGGGTGCGGCTGCCCGGCGAGGGCGGGGAGCTGACGCGGGGGGTGACCTTCCGCATGGCCCCGTTTTCCCGCAGCGTTCCCTTCGAGGCCGAGGTGCTGCGCCTGACCAACCAGGCGCGGGCGCGGGGCTGGAACTGCGCGACCCTGCGGGAGGGGGGCCAGAGCCTGCCGCCCCTCAAGCGCCACCCTGAGCTGGAGGTCGCCGCGCTCGCGCAGTCGGCGGGAATGGCCCTGCACGGCTACTTCGACCACCGCAGCGCCCTTGACGGCAGCACGCCCGGCGAGCGGGTGCAGGCGACCGGGCTGCGCGTGGCGGGCAGTGCCGAGAACATCGCGGGTGGTCAGGACACCCCGCAGGCGGTCGTGGACGCGTGGCTGCGCAGCCCCGGCCACTGCCGCAACCTCATGGGGGACTACACGCATCTCGGCGTGGCGCATGCGGAGAAGGCCGACACCCGGTATCGCCACTTCTGGACCCAGGTGTTCGGGACGCCGGTGGAGGAGTAGAGGCCCGTTTGCCCCCCTCGCGGGGCAAGGAAGAAGAGCCTCACCCACACAACGTTTTCGCTCTCGCGCAGCAAGCACCGCAAGGCGCGAGGGAGAAAGAAAGCCCGTCCGCACTGCTGCTCTTCCCAGTGCATATCAGGGGCAGCTCGTCATCCAGGTCTGCGTCACCCGCCAGAAGCCTCAGCGCCGTTCGTCCACCAGCGGGGGCTCACCCAGGCGGACCCTCGCCAGAGTGCCGCCTCCCGGCGCGTCCTCCAGGGTGACTTCGCCGCCGTGGGCACGGGCGTAGCGGCGGACCAGCGACAGTCCCAGCCCCTGCCCCGGCGCCGCGCCCAGGGGACCGCGCTCGTAGGCCAGGAACATCCGGGCGCGGCGCTCCGGCGGGATGCCGGGGCCGTGGTCGCGCACGGTGATCTCGGGCTGCCCGTCCACCAGCGCCAGCGCCACCTCTACCGGACCGGCGGTGTATTTCAGCGCGTTCTCGACGAGGTTTTCCAGCATCTGCGCGACCCGGTCAGGATCGACCAGCCACACGGCGGGTTCTCCCGGTACTGCCGCCGTGACGCGCCCGCCCGCGGCCCGCTGCACGGGCAGCCGCAGGTCGGTGGGGGCCACCCGCAGGGTCACGTCGAGGTACAGGTCGTCGAGCTGGCTGAGGTCGGCGCGGCTGGCGAGTTGCCGGGCGCTGTCCTCGATCATGCCCAGCAGCCGCTGCTGTCCCCCGGGCGTGCCCTCCTGCCGCAGCAGGTCGCTGGCGAGCAGCAGGTTCTGGAGGGGACGGCGCAGTTCGTGGCTGGCGAAACTCAGGGCCTCGCGCTGACGGGCCTCACGGCGGGCGCGGCGTTCGCGCTCCGATCGCCACAGCCGCAGCGCCCGCACGATCAGGGCCATGCTCAGCAGGCCGGTGACCAGAGCCGTGCCCAGCAGCACCCGGCGGAGCTGCCGGAACTCCCTCGCATAGTCCAGGCCAAGCTGGTTTGCCAGCGCGTCGGCCTGGGCGCTGAGCTGCACCGCCTGCCGCCCGGCTTCCGCGAGGGCCTGCGGGGACCCACGCTCGACCAGCGCACGGATGGCGCTCAGCCGGGCCTCGCCCTGACGCTCGACGTCGCGCAGATGCTCGAACTGCCCCGGATTCAGGACGTGCGACTGCACCACCCCGAAAAGGATCTCGCGCTCCTGGGGGGACACCGCCGGGTCGAGGCGGGCGGCGCGGTACTGCAGCACGTCCTTGGCCAGCCCGTGATAGCTGTAGATGGACCAGCCGTCGCCCCGGTCCAGCAGGGTCTGATAGGAGGGCTGCAGCGCGAGCAGCAGGAGCACCCCGGTGATCACCGTGGGCAGCAGCGCGAGCAGGCCCTCCCGCGCCCGGACCCCCGCCGGAACGTGGTGGACGGGCACGGCGCTGGGCACGGCGTCTCCCGCAGCGCGGGCACTCACGGGGCAGGCGAGATGCGCTCGACGAACCACACCCACGCCGAGCCGTACTGGCTGCGCGGGAACCGGCGCTCGTCGGGGGGGAGAACCACGGTCAGCGGCCCCTTGTCCAGGGTGGGAATCGGTCTGCCGTTCGCCGTGTGCGCGAGCATGATGGGCGCGGCCCCGTAGTCCCGCGCCGCGATGGTGGTCACGTAGCCGTTGCTGGCGTGCAGCCGCATGTCCTGTCCGGCAAAGCCCCCCAGCCGGGCGAGGTCACGCAGCGGCACCCCCTCGTACGTGAAGGTGCGCCCGAGCTGCGCGTGCCGGGTGGCGTAGCGCACGGTGGGCAGCGCCAGCAGCTGGCTGCGGGTCAGGGTAAGCGCCTGCGCCTTGCCCTCCAGCCGCAGCAGCGGGCGCTCGCCGGGCTGGGGGGCCGGGATGGGCCGGGCTGTGCGCAGGTAGCTGAAGGCCGCGCCCGCCGCCTGCCCCCACCCACCGGGCAGCACGGCGCCCAGCACGGCTGGCCCGAGCGCCAACGTCACCAACAGAACACGCCTTGTGGGGAACACCGCCCCAATCTAGAGTGCCCCCCGGCAGAGGCTCAAGGGGCAGCGTCCTGAGCAGGGCATGAGGCCAGCGGCACCGGGCGCTGCCCGACCCGTCAGCCCGGCGTCATGCCCGGGGGGGACAGTGGGGGCATGCGTTCCTTTCCCCTGCTGTCCGCCACCCCGCTGTTTGGAGCCCTGCTGCTGGGCACCGCCGGGGCCGCGCCCGTCCTGAGTGCCCAGAGCATCATCGTGAACCCGGTTCAGACCAGCCTGGAGGTCCGGGTGTGGACCGACCGGGGCAGCGGGACGCAGGCCCCCACCTACCGGCCCGGCGAGCGCATCCGGCTGTCGGCCAGCGTCAACCAGGACGCCTACGTGTACCTCTTCAACGTCGACCCGCAGGGCCAGGTCGACCTCGTGCTGCCCAACCGCTACCAGAGCGGCGGCAACTTCGTGAAGGCGAACACCACCCGCACCTTCCCGGCGGCGGGCGACCCCTTTACCTTCGACATCGCCGGGCCGTCGGGGCTGAACAAGGTGCTGGCGCTTGCCAGCCTCAGGCCCCTGGACCTGGGACAGATCGCCACCTTCAGGAGCCAGCAGAACTCCTTTGCCACCGTCAATGTGCAGGGGCAGCAGCAGCTCGCGCAGGCGCTCAGCATCGTGGTCAACCCGCTGCCGCAGACAAGCTGGGTGTCGGGCACGGCCTTTTACACGGTCGCCGTGCACGGGGCACAGGCCGCGCCCCTGCAGACGCCTGCCCCCGCGCCCACCGCCGTCGCTCCCAGTCGGGGCACGCCCATCCAGCAGCCTCCCCGCACCGCCCAGGCCCTCTCGGTCACGGTGCAGCCCCTGCCGAGCGTGCGCGAGTGGAAGGCCACGGTCCAGGGCCGCACCCTGCAGGCCGTCTATGACGAGTACGCTGCCCGCCTGAAGGCCGAGGGGTTCACCCAGACGGGAAGCCGCAAGACCGGCAACCACATCCGTGGGGAGTTCCGCAAGGGAAGTGCCCGCGCCGAGCTGGAAGTCAAGCAGAAGGGCAAGAAGGCTGACTACGAGGTCAAGGTCGAGCGCCGCTGAGCCCTCCCCAAGACCCAATCTCGCCGGGCCCCCGCACCAGGGAGGCCCGGCAATCTGTGGTTGGGCCTCAGCGGGCCGGGTGGGTGGCCTTCCACTCCAGGGCGAACTCCTCGGAGTAGGCGCGGACATTGTTGATCAGGGTGCGGGTCAGCCCCGCCGCGTCGGCCGCGCGGCCATATCCCGAGGTGGCGCACAGTTCCAGCGCCTTGACCGTGAGCTGGCGGCTTCCCAGCGTGACCCGCGCGTCGGCGCGCAGTTGCAGGTTGAGGTCCAGCGCGTAGAGATAGTCGCCGCCCTCAGCCTCGAAAGCGTCCACCGCGAAAATCTGCTCGACGGTGCAGGTCCTGGGATCGCCGTAGGGCACCCCGTACAGGGTGGCGTAGCGCATCAGTTGCTCGTCGAGCAGGACGCCGAGGTCTTCTTCCTCCTCGTCGTCGACATACACGTAGGCGACGGGGGGACACAGGTCGGCCGCCACGAGGGAACGCAGGTTCGCCTGCTGGTGGTCGGCCCCGGCCGGGGGCGTCAGGAGGACCAGGGCCGTCAGCACCAGCAGGGCTCTTGTCATGGTCCAGTGTACGCTCGCCGCCCGCCGGGGCGCATCTGCTACGCTGGTCGGCACAGCCTTTCTTCACCGCTGCGGCTCCCCGCCGCCCCCTTGCCATGCCGACCCCTGAGCCCCACCTGCCCCCGTTCCTGCCGCTTCCCGCGTGCGGGCGGCACCCGGCGCGGCTGCTCAACCAGCGCCGGGCCCCCTGACTGTCCCCTCTGGCCCACCTCACTCCCCGGACCGGGGCGGAGAGGTGGGCCGCTCCGCCTGCCTCCCTCCGCTCTCCCCCACCCCCGAGGTTGTCCATGACCCGAACCCGCTCCTCCCGCAAGACGGCCGCCCCACCTGCCGCCGATCCCATGCCCACTCCCAGTCCCGACGAGATGGTGCAGTTGCTCACCCCCGGCGGCGAGGTCACCGATCCCGCCCGACTTCCCGACCCGGAGACGCAGCGCTGGCTCTACCGCCTGATGCGCCGCGCCCGGCACTTCGATGAGCGGGCCTGGGTGCTGTACCGCACCGGGCGCATGGGCGTGTTTCCGCCCTACGGCGGCATGGAGGCCAGCCAGGTCGGCACCGCCGCCGCGCTGACCCACCAGGACTGGCTCTTTCCCACCTACCGCGACACGGGCGCGGCGCTGACCTACGGCCTGCCCATCCCGCAGACGATCGCCTACTGGCGCACCAGCCCGCACGGGTGGGCGATGCCCCAGAACCTCAAGGTGCTGCCCTTCTATATCCCCATCGCCACCCAGTACCCGCACGCGGTGGGCGCGGCGCTGGCCGAGGCGCGGCGCGGCACCCGGAACGTGGCGATGGCCTACATCGGAGACGGGGGCAGCTCGGAGGGCGACTTTCACGAGGCGCTGAACTTCGCGGGGGCCTTGAACGCGCCGTGCGTGTTCATCCTCCAGAACAACGGGTGGGCGATCAGCGTGCCCACGCGGGCGCAGACGAAGGCGACCAACCTGTCGCGCCGCGCCGAGGGTTACGGCATTCCCGGCGTGCGGGTGGACGGCAACGACGTGCTGGCGACCTACGTGGTCACCCGCGAGGCGGTCGAACGGGCCCGCCGGGGCGAGGGGCCAACCCTGATCGAGACCGTGACCTACCGGATCAAGCCCCACACCGTCGCGGACGATCCCAGCCGCTACCGCACCGCCGAGGACACGGCGGGCTGGGACGAGAAGGACCCGGTGGTGCGCCTGCAAGCCTTCCTGCTCGCGCAGGGCCACCTGACCGAGGCCGAGGACGCCGAGATCACCCGCGAGATCGAGGCCGAGTTCGAGGCCGCACTCGCCGAGGCCGACGCCTACCCCGAGCCCACCCCCGCCGAGATCGTGGACCACGTGTTCGCCGAGCCGACTCCGGCCCTGCGCCGACAGCGGGCCGAGCTGATGGCGGAGGAAGCGAGCTGATGGCGGAGGAAGAATGAGCCGCCTCGCCCCTCTCCAGCTGTCTGCCCCTGCCATTCCCCGCTCCCCCGAGGTTCCCGCATGACTGCCACTGTCACCGCCCTGCGCACCATGACGATGGTCGCCGCCATCAACGACGCCCTCGCCCTCGCCCTGGAACGCGACCCCGACGTGCATATCTTCGGGGAGGACGTGGGGATCATGGGCGGCGTGTTCCGCGCCACCGACGGCCTTCAGGCCCGTTTTGGAACGGAGCGCGTCTTTGACACCCCGCTGGCCGAGGCCGGAATCGTGGGCATGGGCATCGGCATGGGGCTGGCGGGGCTGAAGCCCGTCGCGGAGATCCAGTTCGCGGGCTTCCTGTACCCCGCGCTCGATCAGGTGCTGTCGCATCTGGGCCGCTACCGCCACCGCACCCGCAGCCGCTACCACCTGCCGATGGTGGTCCGGGCACCCTACGGCGGCGGCGTCCACACGCCCGAGCAGCACGCCGACTCGCCCGAGGCGATCCTGGCCCACACCCCCGGCGTGAAGGTGGTCATCCCGTCCACCCCCCGCGACGCCAAGGGGCTGCTGCTCGCGGCCATCGAGGACCCCGATCCCGTCTTCTTCTTCGAGGCGATCAAGCTCTACCGCTCGGTCAAGGAGGAGGTGCCCGAGGGCCACTACACCATCCCGCTGGGGCAAGCCCGACTGGTCACGGAAGGTGACGACGTGACCGTGATCTGCTACGGCGGCATGGTGGAAGTCGCGCAGAAGGCCGCCGACGCCGCCCGCGCCCACGGGATCGGGGTGGAGGTCATTGACCTGCGGACGCTGGTGCCGCTGGACACGGGCACCATCCTGGCCTCGGTGCAGAAGACGGGCCGGGTGATCGTGGTGACCGAAGCGCCGCGCACCGGGGGCTTTCACAGTGAAATCAGCGCGACGGTCGCGGAGGAGGCCATCGACTTCCTGCGGGCACCCATCGTGCGGGTGACGGGCTTCGACGCGCCCTACCCGCCTTTCACCTCCATCGAGGATTCCTACCGCCCCAACCCGGTGCGGGTGGCGAAGGCGATCCGGAAGGTGATGGCCTACTGACCGAGTGGGCGCTGAGACACCTTCGCGCCTCAGCGCCAGATCATGAAGCTCACGCACCATGGCGGGGATGCGTCCTGCGCCCCTGCTGCTCACCGCCGCCCTGCTCCTGGGGACGGCGGTCTTTGCCGTGGACCGCTTCCGCCCGTCGGGAGAGGCGAAGGCCCCCGCCCCGGTGCTGGCCTCCGCGCAGACACCGCCCCCAGCTCCTGCCCCCGCACCGGAACCCGAACCCGCGCCGCCCGCGCCCAAGCCCCAACCGGACCCTGCGCCGGAACCGACCCCGCCGCCCCTGCCCGCCTCCGCGAAGGTGCCGGGCATCCGGCACGAGTACCAGCGGCTGAACAACTGCGGCCCGGTGACGGTGGGCATGGCGCTGAGCCGCTGGGGAAGCACCCTGACCCAGTACGACATCGCCCCGAAGCTCAAGCCCTCGGCGGGGGACGTGAACGTGTCGCCGGACGAGCTGGCCGCCTACGCCCGCTCGCAGGGGATGGACACCCACCTCGCGCGGGGGGGCGACCGCCCGCTGCTGAGGCGGCTGCTGGCCGCCGGGATTCCGGTGATCGTCGAAACATGGTTCGTGACCCCCGACAGCGGCGGCATGGGCCACTACCGCCTGCTCACCGGGTACGACGACGCGGCGCAGACCTTCAGCGCCCTGGACTCGTACCTAGGGCCGCTGACCATGCCGTATGGCCGCTTCGACGAGTTGTGGCGCTCGTTCGGGCGCACCTTTCTGGTGGTGACGCCGCCGGAGCGGGCGGCGGAGGTACGGGCGCTGCTCGCGGAGCGGGCCGACCCGGTGCGGGCCAAGCAGGAGACGCTGCGGGTCGCGCTGGCCGAGGCCGAACGGCGGCAGGACGCGGTGGGCTGGTTTGGTGTGGGGCACGCCAAGCTTGCCCTGGGGGACGCGCGGGGAGCGGCGCGGGCGTTTGATCAGGCGTTCGCGACCCGGCCCGACGCCACGCTCGACCCCACCCGTCCGGCCCGGCACACGGGGGGGCTGCCCTGGCGGGCGACGTGGTATTCCTTCGGCCCATTCGAGGCGTACATCCGCACCGGGCGCCCGGCCGACGTGCTGCGCCTGACCGGGGAGATTCTGCGCGACGTGCCTGACCACGAGGAAGCGCACTACTGGCGGGGGCGGGCGCTCGCGGCCCTGGGCCGTGACAGCGAGGCCCAGGCCGCCTACCGC
>NZ_JASNGB010000137.1 GCF_030271215.1 Deinococcus rhizophilus
GCCGCCGCCTGCGCGTGGCCCTCCTCTCCACCGGGGACGAGGTGCGCGAACCGGGCGAGGCCCTGCTGCCGGGGCAGGTCTACGACAGCAACCGTTACGGCCTCGCGGCGCTGCTGGAGGAGTGCGGCTGCGACGTGCTGAACCTCGGCCACGCGCCCGACAGCCCGGGGGCGCTGGCCGGGTCCCTCGCGGCGGCGGGCGGGGCCGACCTGCTGCTCACCAGCGGCGGCGTCAGCATGGGCAAGTACGACTTCATGCGCGACCTGCTGATCGGGCACGGCGAGGTCGCCTTCTGGAAGATCCGGATGCGGCCCGGCGGCCCCGCCCTGCTGGGGCGCTGGGAGGGCCTCCCCGTGTTCGGGCTGCCCGGCAACCCGGTGAGCAGCCTCGTCGTGTTCGGGGTGATCGTGCGGCCGGTGCTGACGGGCCAACCCCTGCGGACGCTGCGGCTGCGGGCCGGGACCACCTTCGGGGGCCTGCCCGACAAGACGGCCTTCTGGCGCGGCGTCGTGTCGGGCGGCGAGGTCCGCGATTACGGGCAGCAGGGCAGCGGGGTGCTGCGCTCGCTGGGTGAGGCGGACGTGCTGGTGGTCATCCCGGAGGGGCCGGGGGTGCAGGTGGGCGAGGAGGTGGAGGTGGTATGGCTGTAGGGTCGGTCCCCATCCCGGTCGGCCGGGGAACGACCCCTGCCCGCTCCCTACAGCAGCGCCCGGTGGTCGGCCAGCATGCAGCGGTCCTGAATGACGTCGATGCCGCGCTCCGTCAAGGCCCGCGCCGTGGCGTCGTCGCGGATGCCGAGTTGCAACCACACCACGCGGGGGAGGGGCTGCATGCTCAGGATGTCGTCCAGATGCTCATGCACCTTGTCGCTGCGGCGGAAGACCTCCACGATGTCCACCGGGGACCCGATCTCCGCGAGGGTGGCGACCGCCTTTTGCCCGAAGTAGCTCTCGCCCCGCGCGGCCAGGGCCGGGTTCACCGGGATCACCGCATAGCCCCGGCGGTGCAGGTCCTCGGGAACGTAGTGGGCGGGCTTCATCGGGTCGGGGTGAAAGCCGATCACGGCGACCACCTTGTTCTCGTCCAGCACGCGAATCACGTCGGGGGTACTGTCCAGCAGGGTCATGCGGCTCCTCCCCGCCCGGCGTAGGCAGCGCGGGCGGCGTCCAGCGTGGCGTTCAGGTCGTGGTCGGTGTGCGCCCCGCTCACGAAGATGCTCTCGAACTGCGACGGCGCCCAGTAGATGCCCTGCCCCAGCATCGCCTGGAACCAGCGGGCAAAGGCGGCCGTGTCGCTGCGGGCCGCGTCCGCGTAGGTGCGGATGGACCCGTCGGGCGCGTCCTGATGAAAGGCCGTCAGCATCGAGCCGATGTGGTTCACGCTCAGCGGCACGCCCGCCTCCCGCGCCGCCGAGCGCAGGCCGTCCGCAAGAGCGGTCGTGTACGCCTCCAGCCGCCCGTAGAGGGCGGGGCTCGCCTCCAGCACCTCCAGCGTGGCGAGGCCCGCCGCCATCGCCAGCGGGTTGCCGCTCAGGGTTCCAGCCTGGTACACCGGCCCCTGCGGTGAAACGAAATCCATCACGTCGGCCCGCCCGCCGTAGGCGCCCACCGGCAGCCCGCCGCCGATGATCTTGCCCCAGCAGGTGAGGTCGGGGGTCAGCCCCAGCAGGCCGGTCGCCCCGTTCAGACTCAGGCGGAAACCGGTCATCACCTCGTCCGCGATCAGCAGAGCGCCGTGATCGCGGACCCGGTGCAGCGCGGCCAGAAACTCGGGCGTGGGAATCAGCACGCCCGCGTTGCCCACCACCGGCTCGAAGATGACGGCGGCGATCTCCCTCCCGCGCCCCGCCATCAGGGCGTCCAGCGCCGCCGGGTCGTTGTACTCGCTCACCAGCGTGAGGGCCGCGTACTCCTGGGGCACGCCCGCGCTGCTGGGAGCCGCCTGGCCCAGGGCGCCTTCAGCGTTCGTCATCAGGCCGCTGCCCGCTTCCACCAGCAGGCCGTCGGCGTGGCCGTGGTAGTTGCCCCGGAACTTGAGGATGTACTTGCGCCCGGTAAAGCCCCGCGCCAGCCGCAGGGCGCTCATGGTGGCCTCGGTGCCGCTGTTCACGAAGCGCACCCGGTCCACGCCCGTGATGTGGGTCACGGCCTCGGCCAGTTGCACCTCGCGCTCGCCGGGAGCGCCGAAGGACGTGCCGCCCGCCAGCGCCGAGGCGACCGCTTCCCGCACGGCGGGGTGGTCGTGGCCCAGGATCATTGGCCCCCACGAGCCGATGTAGTCGAGGTAGCGGGTGCCGTCGGCGTCGGTGAGGTGGGCCCCGTGTGCCTCGCGGATAAAGCGCGGGGTGCCGCCCACGCTTCTAAAGGCCCGCACCGGGCTGTTCACGCCGCCGGGGGTCACGGCGCGGGCGCGGGCGAATAGCGCCTCCGACCGGGCGGTGGAAGGAAGGGAGTCGGTGGTCATGGGCCTACCTTACGGGGTGCGGGGAAGGCCCGTCAGTAACCAGCGGTCAGCTTTCACCGGGAAAAGGGAGAGATGCCCCGGCAGAAGCCAGGGCACCTCGGGCGGACGACGGCGGGTGGGCTACAGCCCCAGCAACCCCAGCGCCGCCGTCTGCGTCAGCTCGGCGCGGGAGGGCGCGACCAGGGCGCGTTCCTCGGGCGTGGCGGCCTGCACGGAGGTTCCCAGGTCGGGGAGGCGGCCCGAGCGCAGGGCCTCGGCGGCCTGGGCAAAGTCGATGTCGGGCACGCCCAGCGCCCGGTTGACCGCGCCGCGAATCTCGGCGTAGCGCTCGGGGCTCAGGCCCTCGCGGGTCAGGGCCTGCGCCTGGGCGGTGCGGGCCGCGCCCACGCTGCCGCTGACCTGCCCCAGCACCTGCGCCAGCGTCAGGATGTTGGGCGACTGCCCCTGCTGGATGTCGGTCCAGACCTGCTGAAGCTGGGTAAAGCTGCCTCCCAGCGCCGCCTGCACGTCCCGGCGCACCGCCAGGAAGCGCGTCACGTCCTGCGCGGTCAGGGGGGCGCCCACCGGGGGTGCGGGCGGGGTCGCCGCATCGGGCGTCGGGCTCGGCGGGGGGGTCGCCGTTCCGCCTGGCCCCGGCAGGGGGGGCACGTCAATCCCGGTTCCCCCCGGGGAAGGCAGCGTCTGGGGCTGGCTGGTCGCCGTGCCTGTCCCCTGCCACGATTCCAGAAAGTTCCGTGCAGGCTGAATCACCAGGAACCACGCGAGCGCCCCCAGCACCACCAGCACGATCAAACTGCCGCCTCCACATCCCAGGCAGCCCAGTCCGGGTCCACGTCTCGTCATATGCCCACCATACGGGCCGGGCCGGGGGACGGTTCCCGGCGCGCGGGCGCGGCGCGTTGACAGCGGCCCGGCGGGTGCCCTTAACTGTGCGGGTCCCTCGTTCACAATTCGCGCCCTCTTGCCGGTGCCCCGCGCGGCGTGCCGGACAGCCTGTTCCCGGAGGTTTCATGACGCTCTTCCGTTCCCCTGTGCCTGCCTTTCTCGCTGCCAGTCTGCTGCTCGGAAGCTGCACCCAGGTGCGCCCCCCCGCCGAGGTGCCTGCCCAGGCAGGCCGCACCTTCAAGCCCGTTTCCCCGATCCTCGCCCCCGTGACGGGCGCGGCACTCTATCAGGGCACCTACGCGGGCCTGCGCGGTCAGGCGGCCTACCAGATCGAGGTCCCGGCGAACTGGAACGGCACGCTGGTCATGTACGCGCACGGCTACCGCGGCGAGGGCGAGAACCTCACCGTAGACCCGCCCCCCCTGCGCCCCTACCTGCTCTCGCAGGGCTACGCCTGGGCCGCGAGCAGCTACTCGGCGAATTACTACGACGTGCAGGCCGGGGTCGAGGACACCAACGCCCTCGCGCTGGCCTTCGAGCGCCTCACCGGCAACAAGCACACCAAACCCACCAAGTACCTGATCATGGGCGTCTCGATGGGCGGGCACGTCACGGCCGCCGCCGTGGAAAAGGAGACGCTGGCCAACGCCAGGAGCCGCGTGCCCTACGCCGCCGCCCTGCCGCTGTGCGGGGTGATGGACGAGGACTACCAGTTTCAGTGGCTGGGCGACTACACCCTCGTCGCCGCGCAGCTCGCCGGGCTGGGACCGCGCACCTTTCCCCAGAGCAACTATCAGGAGCTGCTGCCCGCGATCAAGCAGGCCCTCTTCACCGAGACCGAGGGGGCGACCTGGACCGAGAACGAGGGCCAGGGCGCCCGGTTGCGTGAGATCGCCCGCCGCCTGACCGGGGGCGACCGCCCGGTCTTCGAGCTGGGCTTCCGCCTCGCCGGGACGCAGAACGCGGTGTTCGGCACGGGCGGCTCGGACGGCACGGTGAACGGCATCCTGACCCGCAACCTGTACGGCAACGCGGGCCGGGTCTACCGCTGGACGGACAGCACCGACCCCACCGCCGCCGAGAAGACCTTCAACGACGTGATCCTGCGGGTCCGGGCCGACCCCGCCGCTAACGTCGCCCGGCCCGGCGGTCTGCGCTGGCTCCCTGCCGTGAACGGCGAATTCAGCGTGCCGGTGCTGAGTCTGCACACGCTGGGCGACTTCTACGTGCCCTTCCGGCACCAGCAGCTCTACCGTCAGGCGGCGCAGGCGAACGGCAACGGCGACCGACTGGTGCAGCGGGCGATCCGGGCAGCCGGGCACTGCGAGTTCGACGCGGCGGAACTGGTGGAAGCCTTCAGCGACCTCGTGACCTGGGAGCGCACCGGCGTGCGGCCTGCCGGAGACGACGTGCTGACGGCGGCGACCGTCGCCAGCCCGACCTACGGCTGCCGCTATACCCGCAAGACCCGTGCAGGGGTGGAGGCGTGCCCGGCGACCCCATGATTCTCACGGGTTGACCTGTAGTTCCCCATACCAACTTAAGGAACCCTTCTCGGCACTCGGGGGGCAGGCGGGATAGCGTGGCTTCCGTTTGTCCCCTTCCCTCTTTCACGTCTCATGACCAGGAGAACTTCATGTTGAACTCCCGTTTGCTGCTGCTGTCCACCCTTGCCCTGACGGCCACCTCGGTCGCGCACGCCGAACTCGCGGATGTCCGCAAGCGCGGCGAACTGCGCGTCGTCATGAGCGGCGAGTATCCGCCCTTCTCGCAGCCTGCCCCCGACGGCTCCCTGACCGGCTTCGACGCCGACGTGGCCCGCGAGATCGCCAAGCGCCTCGGTGTCCGCGCCCGGCTGATCAAGGCCGAGTTTCCCTCCATCATCGCGGGGCTTCAGGCCGGGCAGTTCGACCTCGCCGTCGCCTCCCAGAGCAAGACGCCCGAGCGCGAGCGGGCGGTGGATTTCCTGAGCCGCCCCTACTACTACGACGGCCTGCAACTCGTCGTGCCCGCGAGCTCCTCTGTCCGCAGCCTCGCGGGGCTGGGGGGCAAGCCGGTCGCGGTGGCGCAGGGCACCATCTTCGAGAAGTTCCTGCGGGACCGCAAGTACTCCAACGTCGCGACCTACAGCGGCGAGCAGGAGATCTTCCTGGCGCTGGGCGCGGGCCGCGCCGCCGGGATGGTCACCACCCGCACGGTGGGCAGCGTCGCCATCAAGAACGGCCAGAAACTGCGGCTCGCCGGGCCGGTGCTGCAGCAGGACAACCCCTACATCACGCTGGGCAAGAACCAGCCGCGACTCAAGGCCGCCGTGGAAAAGGCGATGGCCTCCATGCGGGCCGACGGCACCCTCAAGCGCCTGAGCCTGAAGTACCTGGGTTCGGACATCACGGTGCCTGCCAAGTAAGACCAGCAAGCCAGCAGTGGGCCGTGCGGATCCCCCGTGCGGCCCCTTGTGCTGGTCCCGCCGACACTGGCGCCACTGACACTGGTCCCACTGACCTAGGAGGCTCTGCCCATGCTGTCCACCCTTTCCACCGTCTTCACGCCCGACGCGCTCGCGGCCCTGTGGCGCGGCGCCCAGATCACCCTGGCGCTGACCCTGCTCTCCAGCGTCTTCGGGTTGATCCTGGGCCTGGTCGCCGGACTGGGGCGGATGTCGCGCCTCGCGCCCGTGCGGCTGCTGGCGGGCATCTATATCGAGACCTTCCGGGGCACGCCGCTGCTGGTGCAGCTCTTTTTCCTCTTCTTCGCGCTGCCGCAGATCACCGGGGTCTCGCTGCCCGCCTTCAACACGGCGGTGCTGGGCCTGAGCCTCTTTGCCGGGGCCTACGCCGCCGAGATTATCCGGGGCAGCCTGAACGCCGTGGACCGGGGCCAGACCGAGGCGGCGCGGGCGCTGGGCCTGAAGCCCTGGGACATCCTGCGGCTGGTCCTGATTCCGCAGGCGGCCCGCACCGCCGTGCCCGCGCTGGGCAACCAGTTCATCGGCCTGCTGAAAGATTCCAGCCTCGCCAGCGTGATCACGGTCTCCGAACTGCTGCTCACGACGCGCGGCCTGGTCTCGATCACCTACCAGCCGGTGCCGCTGTACCTCGCCGTCGCGCTGATCTACTTCCTGCTGTCGAACGTGGCGGCGCGGCTCTTCGCCCTGCTGGAGCGCCGTCTGAACCGGCCTTACCGGACGAGCACGGCCTGACCTTCCCGGGGATGCAGGACCGTGACCAGCCCCGTTCCGGCGGTGAGGCTGGCCCGGACCTCTCCCCCCAGCGCCTCGTTGCTCACCGTCCAGCCGCTGCCCAGAGGCACATCGGCCCCGGCGAGGGGCCAGCGCACTCCGGTCAGGCTCAGGTGTTGCAGATCGCTCAGGGCCAGTACGCTGAGGGTCAGGCCAGGCGGCGGGGTCAGCGACAGGGGACGCCCTGGCACCAGGGGATACCCGCTCTCGTCGCCGCTGTGCAGGGTGACGTCCAGCCCCTCCCGTGCCAGCCGCACCGCGCCCAGGGCCAGCGCCGCCGCGTGGTCGAAGCGGCCTCCGAAGGCGCCCAGAAAGATCAGGTCGGTCGCGCCCCGCTCCCGCGCTGCCCGCACCGCGAGTTCGGCGTCCGTCTCGTCCTTCGCCGCCGGGTGAACCTCGCGGGGAGCGTCCACCTCCACGCCCCAGGAGGAGTCGAAATCGCCCACCCACACGTCCACCCGCACCCCCAGCGCCGCCGCGTGCCGTGCGCCCCCATCTGCCGCCACCACCAGGTCAGGGCGGGGGAGCGCGGCCAGCGCGGGCGTCGGCACCAGCCGCCCGCCGACCAGAATCCAGGCGGTCACACGTCCCCTCGGTCGTCCGGCAGGGTCAAGACCCGCCCCTCGTCCACGCTCAGCCTGAGCCGTCCGTCCTCAAGGCCCGCCGCCTCCCGCGCACTGAGGTGCAGTGTCAGGGGGCCGAGGGAGTGGGCCACCGTCACCTCGACCCCGGAGTCGGTGGGTTGCTGCGCCGTGACGGGCAGGAGATCACCCTGGCCCAGCCGCACGGCCTGCTCCGGGACCAGACGGGCCAGCCCGCCGGGGGCAGGCAGCACGTTGGCGTGTCCCAGGAAGGCGGCCACCCACGCCGTCGCGGGCCGGGCGAAGACCTCGGCGGCCGCGCCCACCTGCACCAGCCGCCCCGCCCGCATGACCGCCACCCGTTCGGCCAGCGCCAGGGCTTCCCGCTGATCGTGCGTGACGAGCAGTACGCCCGCCCCCACCTGCGCGAAGAGCGCCCGCAGGTCCGAGCGCAGCCGCGCCCGCAACTGCTCGTCGAGATTGCTCAGCGGTTCGTCAAGCAGCAGCAGCGGCGAGCCCGTCGCCACCGCCCGCGCGAGCGCCACCCGCTGCGCCTGCCCGCCCGAGAGCTGCGCGGGGTTGCGCCCAGCCAGGTCTGCCA
>NZ_JASNGB010000138.1 GCF_030271215.1 Deinococcus rhizophilus
AGGCTCTAAGCCTCTCGTGCGTCCCCCACGCGTCACCCTGAGAAGAAGACACCCCCGGCCCCGGCTGGGGGTTTTGTTAGCCGCCCTCTGCCCCGGCTCTCCGCTCCCGCCGCCCGGCCAACTCGGCTGCGGCCAGCGCGGGCAGCAGGCTCAGCAGCAGCCCGGCGGCGATCCCGGACGCCACCGCTCCCCTCTGCTCCAGCGGCAGCCCGCGCCCCAGCAGGGCAGTCAGGCCCGCTCCTCCCAGCGCCAGCAGCAGCACGGCCAGCAGGCCCACCCCCCACGACACCCAGCGTGACTCGCCCGGCCAGCGCCTGCGCCGGGGCAGGGCACATACCAGCCCCACCAGCAGGCCCACGATCAGGAAGATGTTCGAGAAACCGACGGTCAGCGGGTCTATGAGCTCCGAGGGGGCCGACTCCCACGTCAGCAGCGGCCACAGCCCGGCGACCACCCAGGCGGGCCAGCCCAGCGCTCCCAGCACCCGCGCCGGGGCGGGCCGCAGCTGCAGCAGCCCCAGCACCACCGCGCAGGTCAGCAGGACGCCCAGCACTCCTCCCAGCAGGCTCATGTCCGTATCTCACCACGAGCGGAGGAGGCCCCACCCGCAGGCGAGACCTCCCCTTTGATGCTGGCGGCTGGAAGCTGGCCGCTCTTACAGCAGCCCCGCCTCCCGCAGCAGCCGCTGCGCCCGCTCGATGTTCTTGGGCAGCGCGGTGGGGGCCACGCGTGGGCTGCGCTTGGTCACGTCGCTGAAGGGCAGCATGGTGGTGGGCTGGATGATGTTGCCGATCACCGGGTACTCGAAGTTCACGCTCAGGAAGAAGGTCTGGGCGTCCTTGCCGACCAGCGTCCCCAGGAAGCGGGTGGCGGCCGCGCGGTTCTTGCTCGTCTTCAGCAGGGCCGCGCCCGTCGCGTTGCCCAGGTTGCCGATGTCGCCGTTCTTGAAGAAGTAGGTCTCGACGGGGTAGTTCAGGCGGTTGACGCGCTGGACGTAGTAGTGGTTGGTCAGCGCCACGTCGATCTCGCCCGCCCGCATGGCCTCCAGCATCCCCACGTTGCTGGTCTTGTAGTCCTTGGGGGTAAGCGCCTTCATGCCCGCGAGCCACGTCCGGGTGGTGGCCTCGCCGTGCTTGGCGATCATGCCCGCCAGGAAGTCCTGGAAGGAGGGGTAGCTCACCGTCCAGCCGATGCGCCCCTTGAGTGAGGTCATCTTGGGCAGGTCGAGGATGCTGTCGGGCAGGTTGCCCGGCTTGACCTTGTTCGGGTTGTAGGCCAGCACCCGGAAGCGCACGGTGGTGGGCAGCCAGGAGCGGTCGTCGGGCACGTAGTCGGGGGCCACGCCGCGCACCATCGCGGAGGTCAGCTTCAGGAACTTGCCGTCCTCGGCGAGTTCGCCCAGCGCCCCCACGCTGTTGCCCCAGAACACGTCGGCGGGGCTGCGGCTCCCTTCTTCCCGCAGCGCGGCCACCAGCTGGCTGTCGGTGCCGTAGCGCACGTTGACCTTGATCCCGGTCGAGCGCTCGAACTGCTGGACGATGGGGTCCACGAAGGTCTTGGCGCGGCCGGAGTACACGGTGATCTGGCCCTGGGCCAGCGAGCTTCCGGAGAGCAGCAGGGCGGCCGAGGCGAGCAGGAAACGCTTCATGGGGCGAATCCTAAGTAAGTTGGTCGGAATTGTCAAGACACCGGACGGGAGTGCAGGGGCGGGCTCCTACCGCCGTTCCAGCGCCAGCTCGATCAGCCGGGTCACGAGTTCGCTGTAGCTCAGGCCCGCCGCTCCGAACAGCTTGGGATACATGGAGGTCGTGGTGAAGCCCGGCATGGTGTTCACCTCGTTGAGAAACAGCTCGCCCGTCTCCTCGACATAGAAGAAGTCCACCCGCGCCAGCCCCGCGCAGTCCAGCGCCCGGAAGGCGGTCAGGGCCAGGCTGCGGACGCGCTCGGCCACCTCGGCGGGCAGGGGGGCGGGGATGTGCATCTGGGCGCGGCCCTCGGTGTACTTGGTCTCGTAGTCGTAGAAGTCGGCGTCGAAGCGCAGTTCGCCCACCGGGCTGGCGACGGGGGCGTCGTTGCCCAGGATGCCCACCTCCACCTCGCGGGGCTTGTGGGGGGTCATCGCCTCCAGGA
The DNA here is from genome assembly GCF_030271215.1 of Deinococcus rhizophilus. Taxonomy (GTDB): domain Bacteria; phylum Deinococcota; class Deinococci; order Deinococcales; family Deinococcaceae; genus Deinococcus; species Deinococcus rhizophilus. Next base: position 2,131 of record NZ_JASNGB010000138.1, read on the forward strand.
TCACCCGGCGGTCCAGGGAAAAGGCGAGGTCGAGGGCCGAGTGCAGGTCCTCGGGGCGGCTCACCTTGCTGATGCCCACGCTGGAGCCGAGGTTGGCGGGCTTCACGAAGAGGGGAAAGCCGAGTTCCCCCGCGCGGGCTTCGACCTCCTCCGGGCGGGTCTGCCACTCGCCCCGCACGGCCAGCCGCCACGCCACCTGCGCCACGCCCACCGAGGCGAGCACCTGCTTGGTCATCACCTTGTCCATGCTGACCGCCGAGCCCAGCACGCCGGAGCCCACGAAGGGAATCCCGGCGAGGGTCAGCAGGCCCTGGATGGTGCCGTCCTCGCCCATCGGGCCGTGCAGCAGCGGAAAGACGGCGTCGTAGCCCTCGGCACTCGCGGCGCGGTGCAGCACGAGGTCGCCGCCGGGAATGGCCTGCCCGGTTTCCAGGGCGCGGGCGGTGTCGGTGGGCGGCAGCCAGCGCCCCTGCGGGCTGATCACCACCGGGGTCACGTCGAACTGGTCGCGCGGCAGGGCCGAGAGGACACTGCGGGCGCTCATCAGGCTGACCTCGTGTTCGCCGGACTGACCGCCCGCCAGCAGCAGGATGCGCTTCTTCATCGCGGGGCAGTATGCCACCCGCCGGGGCAGCCCCCCCAAGGTCCCTTGAAACCTCTCACATGCCCCGCTCAGGCTGCGCTATGATTGTCCTCGTCTGACATCCACAGTTCCCGGCCCGGCCTCCCTGCCGGACCACGGCGCAGCACTCCGATCTGCCTCAGGAGGCACCATGAAGAAAGTCGCTCTGCTCAGCTCCCTGCTCCTCGCCGCCGCCGCGGTCACCAGCACCGCCCAGGCCGCCGTCGCCCGCGACACGCTGGTCGTCCAGTGGGCCAACGACGTGCCCACGATGGACCCCGCCGCCACCTATGACACCGCCTCGGGCGCGATCGTGGAGAACATCTACGAGACCCTGGTGACCTACCGGGGTGCCAGCATCCGTGACCTCGAGCCGCTGCTCGCCACCAAGTGGGCCATCAGCAATGGCGGCAAGACCTACACCTTCGACCTGCGCAAGAACGTCAAGTTCCACTCCGGCAACACCATGACCTGCGCGGACGCCGAGTACACCTACGAGCGCAACCTGGTGACCAACGCCGCCGAGTCGGGCAACTGGTTCTTCGCCGAGAGCCTGCTGGGCACCGGCGCGAACGCGAACGACGACAAGACCATCACCTGGGCCCGCATCGACCGCGCCGTCGAGTGCAACCGCGCCGGGCAGCTCGTCTTCACGCTGCCCAAGGTGGACCCGGCGTTCCTGTCCAAGATGGCCTACGCAGGCCAGAGCGTCGTGGACCGCCAGCACGCCATCAAGATCGGCGAGTGGAAGGGCACCGAGGCCGACTGGAAGAACTGGATCGGCAAGGACCTGCAGGGCAGCAAGCTCAGCGCCCAGCCCAGCGGCACCGGCGCCTACCGCCTCGTCCGCAAGGACGCCAACGCGATTCTTGCCCAGGCTTTTGCGGGCTACTGGGGCAAGAAGCCCGCGATCACCAACATCGTGATTCAGAAGGTGCCCGAACTCGCCGCCCGCCAGCAGGCCTTCCTCCGCGGCGACGCCGACCTGATCGAGACCGGCGGCCGTGCCAACATCGAAGAGCAGCTCAAGGGCAAGCCCGGCGTGGTCGTGGTGGACAACCTCCCCAACACCGTGGCGTCGGCGTTCTTCATGAACCAGAACATCAAGGACGCTTCCCGCCTGGGCAGCGGCAAGCTCGACGGGCGCGGCATTCCGGCGAACTTCTTCAGCGACGTGAACGTGCGCCGTGCCTTTGCCAACTCGTTCAACTACGCGCAGTACATCCGGGACGTGCAAAACGGCAAGGGCAAGCAGCGCACCATGCTGCTCCCCGACTCCTTCCCCGGCTACGACAGCAAGGTCAAGACCTACAAGTACGACGCCAAGCAGGCCGAGGCGTACTTCAAGCGGGCCTGGGGCGGCAACGTCTGGAAGAACGGCTTTACCATCAACGCGTCCTACCGCGCGGGCAACGTGGCCTCGCAGACGGCCATGGAGATCCTGAAGAAGAATGTCGAGGCGCTGAACCCCAAGTTCCGCGTCAACATTCAGCCCAAGGAATGGTCGGCGATGCTCAACGACTCCAAGGCCGGGAAAGAGCCCATGATCATCATCGGCTGGGCGCCTGACTACGCCGACGCCGACAACTTCATGTACACCTTCTACTCCAGCAACGGCTACTACTTCCCCCGCGCCAACTGGAAAGACGCGCAGGTCGACAAGTGGCTGGAGCAGGCCCGCACCACCACCAACGCGGCGACGCGCAACCGCCTGTACTCGCTCGTCGGGCAGCGGGCCTACGAGCAGTCGCCCTTCATCCTGATTCCGGCGGGCATCGGGATCATCGCCCACCGCAACAACCTCGTGGGCGTCAGCGCCCGCGCGTACAACCCCATGACCAGCTTCAGCGACACGGGCACCTTCTGGAAGGACCTCAGCAAGCGCTGAGCCGCGCCCGGTTTGTGCGGCAGGGGGGGACGGTCCGGGTGGGCCGTCCTCCCCTCCCCTTGGTCCGTCGGGGCGGCCCCCTGTATGGTGGAGTGCTGACGCTTTTTCCCGCCTCACCTGCGTTCATCACAGGACCCTGACCAGGGGCGAGAATCAGCGCCGACTCCCGGACCACCGGAGACTCCCCCTTTCCGAGGTTTTCATGCTCAATTTCATCGTCCGCCGCCTCGTTCAGATTCCGCTGGTCATGCTGGCCCTGTCGGTCCTGATCGTGGCCCTCACGATGCTGCTCACGCCCGCTCAGCGGGCGGCGGGATACATCCGCAGCGACCAGCAGGCCGCGCAGCTCGAGCGCATCATTCGTGACCGGGGGCTCGACCAGCCCTTCCCGGTGCAGTACGGCAAGTGGCTGCAAAGCACCCTCTCGGGCGACCTGGGCTTTTCCAAGTCCAGCGGTCAGCCGGTGCTGGACACCATCATCGAGCGGCTGCCCAATACCATCGAGCTGACGCTGCTCACCGCCATTCCCATCATCCTGATCGGGGTGTGGCTGGGCACCCTGAGTGCGCTGAACAAGGACCGCTTCATCGATCAGGTGCTGCGGGTCTTCGCGGTGCTGGGCTACAGCCTCCCGACCTTTGTGCTGGGGATCGTGCTGCTGGCCGTGCTGTACGGCTACCTGGGCTGGCTGCCGGGGGCCGGGCAACTGGAGGTGGTCAACCAGTTCGCCATCGGGGACCTGCGGCGCTACACCGGGATGCTGGGGGTCGACGCGCTGCTCAACGGGCGCTTCGACATCGCGCTGGACGTCTTCCGGCACCTGATCATGCCCGCGCTGACGCTGTTTATCGTGAGCAGCGCGACCATTCTCAAGGTGATGCGCAACAACATGCTCGAGGCGCTGACCAGCGACTACGTGCGCACCGCCCGCGCCAAGGGCCTGCCCGAGCGCACGGTGAACCTCAAGCACGCGCGGCGCAACGCGCTGCTGTCGATCATCACGCTGGGGGGCTTTTTGATCATCGGCCTGCTGAGCGGCTCGATCATCACGGAGACGATCTTCGCCTACCCCGGCATCGGGCAGTGGGTGGTGCAGTCGGCCCTGCAACTCGACGTGCCCTCGGTGCTGGGCTTTGCCCTGCTCTCGGCGATCATCGTGGTGGTGATCAGCACCCTGACCGACATCCTGTACGGGGTCGTCGATCCCCGCGTGAGGTTTGACTGATGACGAGCGTTCCCGCCGCCCCCCCGGCCTCCGAGAAGCGCAGCGCCGTGCGCGACTTCCTGTCCTCGCGCCCCATCATGAAGCTGCGGCGCAACAAGCTCGCCATGATCGGGCTGGTGGTCGCCCTGCTGTTCTTGCTGGTGGGCTTCTTCGCGCCCATCATCGCCCGGCCTGCCGCCGACTCCAACTGCGTGCGCGACCTGGGGGCCAGCAGCCCGCAGCAGCTCGCCAACCCGCTCAGCGGCGTGTTCTGGCAGGCGCACTTCGCCGCGCCCGACACCTGTTACGCCATCGAGCGCGAGAGCTTCTCGCCGGTGCCCAGTCCGCCCAGCGAGCAGGCCCGCTTCGGCACCAGCCAGGGCTACGACATCTTTTACGGCCTGATCTGGGGCACCCGCACGATGTTCAAGCTGTCGTTCATCATCGTGGGCATCACCCTGATCGTCGGTGTGATCGTCGGCGCGATCAGCGGCTACTACGGCGGCTGGATCGACAACCTGATTCAGCGCTTTATCGATGTCCTGTTCGCGCTGCCGGGGCTGGTGCTCACGATCATCCTGATCACCTTCCTGAAGGCGAGCAATCCCGGAATAGACCCTTCCCTGCCCATCATCCTGGCCTACACCGTGACGGGCTGGGCCAGCTACGCCCGCATCGTGCGCGGCGACGTGCTGCGGACCCGGCAACTGGAGTTCGTGGACGCAGCCCGCAGCCTGGGTGCCCGCGACCCCCGGCTGATCGGGCGGCACATCGTGCCCAACAGCCTCGCCAGCGTGATCACCCTGGCCGTGCTGGACCTGGGCACCATCCCGCTGTCCATCGCCGCGCTGTCCTTTCTGGGCCTGGGCTTTCCGGCCGGATACGCCGAGTGGGGCCAGCTGGTGGACTTCGCCCGCGCGTGGCTGCAGCCGCAGTACTGGTACGTGATGGTGTACCCGGCGGCCTTTATCATCCTGTTCAGCCTCGCCTTTAACCTGTTCGGTGACGCCCTGCGCGACGCCTACGACCCCAAGACGCGCTGAGCTTCCGCGCCCCTGCCCGCCCCTGGCCTCCTCGCCGGGGGAGGTTTCACTTGGCCCGCGCCCAGACGGTGAGGTCGCCGTCGTCCCTGTCCCAGTCGGTGCCCACCCGCCCGAAGCCCAGCTTCTCCAGCACGCGGGCGCTCGCGGGGTTGATGAGGGCGGTCCGGGCCGTGACCCGCCGCACCCCCGGGCGGGCGAGGAGGGCCGTCACCAGAACGCCGACCGCCTCGGTCGCGTAGCCCCGGCCCCAGGCGGCGGGATTCAGGCCGTAGCCGATCTCCACGTCGCCCGCCTCGTCGAGCGTGCCGCCCCCCCTGGCCCCCATCTGGCCGACGGCGGCTGCGGTCGCCCGCTCGACGAGGGTGGCGCTCCAGCGTTCGCGCTCCGGGTCGAAGGCCGCGAGGCGGGCGGGCAGCAGCGGCAGCAGGTCACCGGGCCACGCCGGGGGGTAGGTCACGGTGAGGGGGCCGTCCGGGGTGGTCAGGGTCGCCGTGAAGGGGGCCTGCGCGAGCCGACCCGCGAGCACTTCACGGGTCAGGGGGACGAGAATCAGGCGGGGGGTGCGGGCATACATGGCCGCAGGGTAAGGCGGACCTGCGGGGCAAGGCGTCGGCCAGATGGCGAGGGTCAGGCCCGCCGTGCGCCCGCCGCGTGGACCCAGACCGGCACCCGGCTCCACGCGGCGGCGTAGCCCAGCCCGGCCAGCGCCCAGAGCGTCCCCACGGCCAGAGGTTGCGCGAACAGGGTGCAGCCCAGCAGGAAGGGGACGGCGGGGACCCCGCCCGACTGCAGGGCGGCGGTCAGGACGGCGCGGGCGGGGGCCTGTCCGGGATCGCGGGCCGCCGAGTGCGCCAGCCGCAGGACCAGCCCGGCG
>NZ_JASNGB010000139.1 GCF_030271215.1 Deinococcus rhizophilus
CGGCGCCGGGGTGGCGGCGTCCTGCGCTGGGGGAGCAGGCGGGGGTACGGGGGACGCGGCTTCAGGAACTGGAGTCTCCGGCGGCTCGGCAGACGGGGGTGGCGACGCGGCCTCGGGCGGCGGCTGCGGGTCTACCGGCTCCGGTGCTGATGCGGGCCCGGGTTCAGGTGCGGGCGGCGGTTCCGGCGGCGGACCCGCCTCGGGCGCGGGGTCCGGTGGCAGGTAGCGGCCCAGCGAGACGGGACGGTCCGGGTCGCGGGGCGGCAGGTCCGCGAAGACGGGGTCGTCGAGGACTCCGGCCGGGGGCGGAAGGCCGTCGCCGTCGAGTTCGTGGTAGACGACCTGCCCCACCGCCGCGACCCGCTCGTGGGTGAGGTACAGGTAGCCGCCCCCGCCCGCAGCCAGGGCCAGCAGCACGGTTCCGATCAGCCAGCGGCGGCGCACAGGGGCACTATAGCCGGGGGGCGGCGGCCGGGAGGGAGGCGGGCGGGCTTTCTCTCTTTCCGGCGGGGCCGGGGTATCTTGCACCGATCTGCCCATGCCGACCCTGCCGCCGCCCCCACCTCCAGTTTCCCCCGCCCCCACGGTGGCCCAGCGCCGGGTGGGACTGCGGGCGGGGATGGTCTGGACGGTCGCGGGACAGGGGGTTTACGCGGCGGCCCAGTGGTTGACCGTGGCGCTGCTTGCCCGGCTGGGAAGCCAGGAGGTGGTCGGGCAGTATGCGCTGGGGCTGGGGCTGGTCAATCCCCTCTTTCTGCTGCTGGGCCTGCAACTGCGCAGCGTGCAGGCCACCGACGCGGGCGAGGCCCGGCCGTTTGGGCAGTATTTCAGCCTGCGCACCCTGACGATGGGACTGGCCCTGGCCCTCACGGCGGGGCTGGCGGCCCTGTACCCGCAGGTGGCGGGCGTGATCCTGTGGCTGGGGGTCGCCAAGGCGCTGGAGGGCGTGAGCGANGGCCCTCACGGCGGGGCTGGCGGCCCTGTACCCGCAGGTGGCGGGCGTGATCCTGTGGCTGGGGGTCGCCAAGGCGCTGGAGGGCGTGAGCGACGTGACCTACGGCCTGATGCAGCGGCAGGAACGGCTGGACTGGGTGTCCCGGTCCACCCTGCTGCGGGGGGTGCTGGGGCTGGGACTGCTGGCCGCCCTGTTCGCCACGACGGGAAGCGTGGCCCTGGGCGCCGCCGGGGTCGCCCTGGCCGGGCTGGTTGTGCTGGTCGCCCATGACCTCCCGCTCGCGCGGCGGCTGGCTCCGGGCGGCTGGTGGACCCGGCACATTCCGGCCGACCTGCCCCGGCTGGCGCTGCCGCTGGGCGTGGTGATGGGGCTGGTCTCCTTCGGCAGCACGCTGCCCCGGCTCTTTCTGGAACACGCGCACGGCAGCGCGGCGGTGGGGGTGTTCTCGGCCCTGAGTTCCGTCACCGTGGTGGGCAGCCTGGTCGTGGTCGCGCTGGGCACGGCCCTGACCACCCGGCTCTCGCACCTGTTCGCGTCGGGCGAGCGGGGAGGCTTCGTGCGGCTCACGCTGGGACTCTCGGGGGCAGCGGCCCTCTTCGGGGTGGGCCTGACCCTGCTGGCCGTGGTCGCCGGGGGGCCACTGCTGGAGCTGCTGTACGGCCCCGACTACGCGGGCGAGGGCCCCGCCTTCGTGTGGCTGAGCGTGGGCGCGGCGCTGAGCTACCTCGCCTCCTGCGCGGGCTTCGCGGTCACGGCGGCGCGGCGCTTCCGCGAGCAACTGCCCCTCTTCGCGGCCGTCACCGTGATTCTGGCACTGGCCTGCGCCTGGCTGATTCCCCCCCACGGCGTGATCGGCGCCGCCTTCGCCGGGCTGATCGGGGCCGGGGCGCAGCTCGCGGGCAGCCTGCTGATCGTGGCGGGGGCGCTGCGGGCCAGCCTTCCGCCCAGCCCGGTGCCCCCAGGAGACCTATGACCCTTCCCGATAGCCTTCCCCCTTCCCCTGGCCGCCCCCTGCGTGTCCTGCACCTCACCGGCACGCTGGACCGGGGCGGGGTCGAGAGCTGGCTGGTCAACCTGCTGGGTCAGGTTCGCCCCACCGAGGCCCGCATGGACCTGCTGGTGGTCTCCCCCGACCCCCGGCCCGGCGACCTCGACCGGCTGGTGTGGGGGCTGGGCGGGCGGGTCTTTCAGGCCCCCTCCACCCGGCGGCCGCTCGCCTTTGTGGCCGCGCTGCGGCGGCACCTGCGCGAATACGGCCCCTACGACGTCATTCACAGTCATATTCATCATTTCGGGGGCCTGGCGCTGCTCGTCGCGCGGCTGGCGGGAGTCCCTGTGCGGGTGGCGACGAGTCATCTGGACTCCCGCCGGGAGGACGCGGCCGCCGGGCGGGGCCGCCGACTGTACCTGCGGGCGATGGAGGCCGCCCTGGGGGCGGGCGTGACCCACCGCCTCGCGGTGAGCGCCGAGGCCGCCGCGGCCCTGTTCGGCCCGCGCTGGCGGGAATGGGGCACCCGGTTGGTCACCCTGGGGGTGAATCTGGACGCGGTGCGGGCGGCGCGGGGAGAGGCGGACACCACCCGGCGCGAGCTGGGGCTGCCGTCAGGCGAACCGGTGATCGGGCATGTGGGCCAGTTCCGCCCGCAGAAGAATCATTCCTTCCTGCTGGACGTGTTCGCGGCGTACCTGGAACGGCACGGCCCAGCGCAGTTGCTGCTGGTGGGTGACGGCGCCGAGCGGTCCGGCATCGAGGCGCGGGTGCGTGAGCTGGGCCTGAAGGGATGCGTTCATCTGGTCGGCTCGCGGCCCGACGTGCCCCGGCTGCTGTGGGCGATGGACGTGTTCGTCTTCCCGTCCACCCACGAGGGCCTCAGCCTCGCGCTGCTGGAGGCGCAGGCAGCGGGGCTCCCGGCAGTGGTGTCGGATGGGGTGCCGCTGGACCGCCGGATGCGGCTGGAGGCGGTCGAGGTGCTGGGCCTCGCGCAGAAGCCCGCAGTCTGGGCCGATGCCGTCGCCCGCGCCCTCGCCCGGGGCCGGGCGGTGCCCGAGACGCTCGACTTCGATATTGCCCGGACCTCGCGGGAACTGCTGACGTTCTACGCGCAGGCCGCGTGGCAGACGGAGCGCCGCTCCCCATGAGCCTGAGCCTGCCCTCCTCCCGGCGAACGGTCGCGGCGCCGGTCCTGGCCCCGCTGCTGGAGCGGGCCGTCGCCGGGCTGCTGGGGGCTTACGTGTTCGTGCAGTTTTTCGGCCCTCCGCTGCTGGCCGTGGGGCCGAGCTGGGCGCTGTGGCCCAGCCTGGCCGACCTGCTGCTGTGGGCGGCGCTGGGGCTGGGGCTGCTCTACCGCCGCTCGCCCGCGCCGGAACACCGGGCGGTGTGGCAGGCGCTGGGGCTGGTCGGGGGCCTGTCGCTGCTCTCCTTTGCGCTGCTGCTGGTGCTGCGCGACCCGGGGCTGGGCGTCGCCGTGCCCTTCGGCCTCTTTCAGCTGTACAAGCTGGTGCAGACGCTGGCCGCGTTCTGGCTGGTGTCGCGGCTGCCGCTGACCGACCCCGCCTTCGCGGGCACCCGGCAGCGCTGGGGGACCGCCGCGCTGCTGTGCTTCGGGCTGATGGTGGGGGGCGTGCTGTGGACCACCTTCTCCCCCGCCGTGCCGGAGACGCTGGGGCAGGTGCTGCCGCGCGGGCAGGGGGTGGCCGGGCCGTGGGAGGGCTTCTACCGCCACTACGAGCAGGGGCTGGGGACCATCGGTTACAACCACGGGCACGTCGCGGCGATGGTCCTGCTGAGCGGGGCACTGGCGCTGCTGCTGCGGCCGGGGCGCTGGACCCCCTGGGTGCTGGCGGGCATCCTGGTGGCGTCGTTCCTGTCGGGGTCGCGGGCGGGCTTCGCGGGGGCGGCGCTGTTCGTGCTGCTCCAGGGGTTCCGGACCCCCGTCCTGGCGACCCTGGCCCTCACCGCGCTGGCGGCCGGAGCCGTGGCCGCGAGTCCCTGGCTGGGCGCGGAACTCGGCGACCTCGTCTCGCGGCAGTCCACCCTGCTGGAGGCCACCGAGGCCGGGAACCTCGCGGGCCGCACCGACATCTGGGCGGCGTACCTGGAAGGGCTGGCAGCCGAGCCCCTGCGGCTGCTGATCGGCAGCGGCTTCGGCTCGGGGGTAGGCAACCTGGGGGCCTATGCCCACCTGTTGCCCCTGCAGGTGCTCTACGAGACCGGGCTGGCGGGCCTGACCGTCCTGGGGCTGCTGTTCGGGCTGCTGTTCGCGCGGTTGCGGCAGGCCGGGACCCACGCCGCCGGGGTGGCCGCACACCTGCTCGCCGCGCTGTGGCTCACGGCGCTGACCACCGACACCTTCTACCCCAACTCGGCCTTCGGATCCTTTCTGCCGCTGCTGGCGCTCACGCTGGCCCTCGCGCTGGTCCGGCCCCCCGCCCGCCCCCTTCCCACCTGAGGAGTCTGTCACCTTGCGCGTCTGCATCGTTTTGGAACACCGCTTCGTCCACACCCCTGACGGGGCCACCTACGACAACGGGCAGGCCACCTATGCCCACTTCCGGCGCTACCTGGGCACCTTCGAGGAGGTGCAGGTCGTGGCCCGCTCGCAGCCGGTGGCGCGGCCCCGGCCGGGCGACCGCCGGGTGGACGGACCGGGGGTGCAGGTCGCGCATATGCCCTACTACGAGGGTCCCGGCGGGCTGCTGCGGCGACTCGGCCCGGTGCTGGGCAGGCTGCGGGCGGTGCTGGCCCCCGAAGACGCCGTGATTGTGCGGCTGGGCGGTGTGCTGGGGCACCTCGCGGCGGGGCTGCGGACGGTGCAGGGGCGGCGCTACGCCGTGGAGGTCGTCAACGACCCCTTTCTGGGCTTTGCACCGGGACCGGGACGGCGGGGCCACCTGCGCCCGCTCTTCCGGGTGCTGATGACGGCGCTGACCTGGGGCCAGGTGCGGGGGGCGGCGGCCGTGCAGTACGTGACGCGGGAGGCCCTGCAGCGCCGCTACCCGCCGGGGGCGGGGGTTCCCGCCTTCGGGGTGTCCGACGTGCATCTGCCGCCGGAGGCGTTCGCGGCCGGGCCCCGGACCTTCCAGGAGCCGGCCCTCCGCGCGGTGCTCGTCGGGGCGCTGGAGCAACCGCACAAGGGGGTGGACGTGGCGCTGGAGGCCCTGGCCGCCGTGCGGGGGGCCGGACTGGACGCGCGTCTCACCGTGGTGGGCGAGGGGGGCCTGCTCCCCGGGCTGAAGGCGCAGGCCCGCGCCCTGGGGGTGGCGGACGCCTGCACCTTTGCCGGACAGCGCAGCACCCCCGCCGAGGTGCGGCGCGACCTCGCGGCGGCGGACCTGTACCTGATGCCCTCGCGCACCGAAGGGCTGCCCCGTGCGCTGCTGGAGGGCATGGCCCAGGCCCTCCCCGCGCTGGGGTCGGACGTGGGGGGCATTCCCGAGCTGCTCTCCCCGGACGCGCTGGTGCCTCCCGGCGACGCCGGGGCGCTGGCCCGGCTGTGGCACTCCCGCGCCCCGGACCCTGCGTGGCTGACCGCGCAAAGTGAGCGCAACCTTGCCCACGCCCGCAGCTACGCCGACGACGTGCTGGACCGCGAGCGGGGCCGCTTCCTGCGGGTGGTGCGGGAGCGGGCGGCGCGGTAAGCGGCCACCCACAGCCACGCTCCGTATCATGCCGTGTGTCCCGACTGCCCCCCCTGCGAATCCTCTACACGACGACCACGCCCATCGCGGCGCTGGCCTTTTTCGCCCCGCAACTGCGGCACCTGCGCGAACAGGGCCACGACCTGCACCTCGTCACGCCGCCCGAACCCGCCGAACTGGTGGGCCGGGCCCGGGCGGTGGGGGGCGCGACCTTTCACCCCCTCCCGATGGCCCGCGAGATCTCGCCCCGGCGGGACCTGCGGGCGCTGATGGGGATGCTGGGCATTCTGATCCGGGTACGCCCGCAGATTCTCAACTTCTCCACGCCCAAGGCCGGGCTGCTGGGCGGGCTGGCGGGCGTGCTGACCGGGGTGCCGCTGCGGGTGTATTTCATCCATGGACTGCGCTCGGAAACGGCGGCGACCGGCGCGCTCGCACGGCTGCGCCCACTGCTGAGGCTGATCGAGCGTCTGACCTGTGCCTGTGCCCACGAGGTGCTGTGCGTCAGCGAGTCCAACCGCGCCGAGGCGGTGGCGCTGGGCCTGGTGCCTGCGGGCAAGATCCGGGTGCTGGGGGCGGGCAGTCCGGCGGGCCTGAACGTGGACCGCTACGCCCATCCCGACCCCGGGGCAGTCGCCGCCGCGCGGGCTCAGCTCGGCCTCCCGGAGGGCACCCCGGTCGTGGGCTTCGTGGGGCGCCTCGCGCCGCAAAAGGGGACCGAGGAGCTGCTGCTGGCCTGGGAAGACGTGCAGCGCCGCCTGCCTGAGGCCCGGCTGCTGCTCGTCGGCACGCCCGACCCTGCCAATCCCCTCTCGGCGCGGGCGCTGGAGGCCTACCGCCGGGTGCCCGGGCTGGTGCAGGTGGACTTCGAGGCCGACATGAGCCGCCTCTACCCGCTGATGACCCTGCTCACCCTGCCCAGCCGTCACGAGGGACTGGGCATGGTCGTGCTGGAGGCGGCGGCGGCGGGCGTCCCGGCGATCCTCACCGACGCGCCCGGCGTGCGCGACGCGGGGGTGCCGGGGGTAACCTGCCTGCAAGTCCCCACCGGAGACGTTCCGGCCCTCGCTGGGGCGCTGCACCGCCTGCTCACCGACCCCACCGAGGCCCGGCGGCTGGGCGAGGGCTCGCGGCGCTGGGTGCGCGAGCAGTTCAGCGAGGAGCGGGTGTGGGAGCTGTGGGACAGCTTCTACGCGGCGGCCTGGGCACAGCGGCAGGAGGCGGCCCGGGGGCGGCGGCCCCTGCTGCTCGCCGCTGGGGCCGCCCTGCTGCTGGGGCTGGCCCGAGGCCGTCGCCGTCGCCCCTGCAGAGACAGCTCTGGCACCGCCTGAAGCGGTCGTCCGGGGGCCGCCGTGACCTGATACGGCCTCGGATTGAACAGTGACGCCACGTGCTCGATCCCAGCAGAGCCAGAAGGAGCAAGACGGTTTCCGGGAGAGGAGGTGCCGAACCGGTGCTCTCCTGGGTGGAGAACGGTTTGGACGGCCCTGGGACCGGGCCTATTCGCGCCGCTCGAGGTCGCCTGCCCCGCGCACCACCTCGGCGGCGAGGCCGTATACCGGGTCGTAGGGACCCGTCCACACCAGGGCCCAGCCCCGCGCCTCGGCGTGGCCGCGCGACACGGCCCGCTGCGCCTCGCCGGGGGTCAGCCACGCGGCGTAATTCAGGGCGCCGCCGGGCATGCGCCCCGTCTCGCGGTAGGCGGCGATCAGCGAACGGGCCTGGTCACCATAGGGAATCAGGACCGGCATCGACGTGCCGGGGCGGGGGCGCAGTTCGGAGGCGAAGGACGCGTAATCCAGCGCCTCACGGTGCGCCCGCAGGGCATCGGCCCACCCCGAGGGTCCGCCGGGAAACAGCGCCGCGTCGTATTCCCGCTGCTCGGGGGGGCCGGGCAGGATGTGATCCGGGCCCAGCAGGCGGCGGGTCAGCTCCAGCTCACGCCGCCAGCCCTGCGGCACTGCCACGTCCTGCAGGCGGCACAGGAACAGGTGCCGCCGGGTCAGCGCCGCCGCCTCCACGACGTGCGGCAGCGGCGAGGTGACCTGCCAGACCGTCTCGAAGGGGCCCGCCGCCGCCGGGGGCAGCGAGGTCGCCACCACCCGCACCGTCTCTCCCCGCCC
>NZ_JASNGB010000014.1 GCF_030271215.1 Deinococcus rhizophilus
CGGGGACCGTTGCAGGAGCCGACGCCCCCGCCACGCCTCCCGGCCAGGCCGCGAGTCCGGGGGCCAGCAGCCACGGGGCGAGGGCGAGAAGGGCGGCAGAACGCGGGCGCATGCAAGGGCCATTGTGACCGCTGATCCAGGGGGCGTCCAATGACCGGCCTGACCCCAACGCCACGTCGAGCCAACTCCTCACCCCCGATTACGCCCCATGCGTAATATATTTGACCCGTTTCAAGTCCGGGAGTATACTGGCAGGACCTTCGGCGGCGCACCCAGCGCCCGTTTTTTCCGAATCGAACCCTTTAAACCCAGGACGTGTCCCCGTGGGGGGACAACGCCAGGAGGACCATGACCCAGACTCCCGCCTATGACGCCAGCTCCATCTCGATTCTCAAGGGGCTGGAGGCTGTTCGCAAACGCCCCGGCATGTACGTGCAGGGCGGCACCGGCATCGACGGCTACCACCAGTTGCTGACCGAGATCATCGACAACGCCATCGACGAGGGGATCGGCGGCTTTGCCGACGAGGTTCACGTCATCATGCACGCCGACGGCTCGGCCACCGTCACCGACAACGGGCGCGGCATTCCCGTCGACATGATGAAGAGTGAGAACCGCCCCGCCATCGAGGTCATCTTTACCGAGCTGCACGCGGGCGGCAAGTTTGGCGGCGGCGCCTACAAGGTGTCCGGCGGCCTGCACGGGGTGGGCAGCAGCGTGGTGAACGCCCTGTCCACCTACCTCGACGTGACCGTCAACAAGGCGGGCAAGCTGCACCACATCCGCTTCGAGCGCGGCGCCGTGACCACCCCGCTGGAGGTCGTCGGCCCCACGCCGGACGACGTGCAGTGGGCCACCAAGGTCACCTTCCACCCTGACGCCCTCGTGTTCAACGAGTTCGAGAACCTCTTCAACTATGACCGCATCCGGGGCCGCCTGCGCGAGCTGGCGTACCTGACCGGCCTGAAGATCGTCGTGCGCGACGAGCGCACCGAGTTGCACGCCGGGGAGATCCGCGAGGAGGTCTTCCACGAGCAGGGCGGCATCGCCAACTTTGCCCGGGCGCTCGTCACCGACGACACCAAGCTGCTGTACGACCAGCCCATCGTAATGATGGGTGAGCACAGCGAGGTCAAGGTTAAGGTCGCGTTTATCCACGCTAACACCTACTCCAGCGACAACATCCTGACGTACGCGAACATGATTCGCACGCGCGACGGCGGCACGCCGCTCACCGGCTTCAAGACCGCCTACACGCGCATTCTGAACAAGTACGCCAAGGACAAGAACCTGATCAAGTCCGGCAACCCGGTGCCCAGCGGCGATGACCTGCTGGAGGGGATTTACTGCGTAGTTTCGGTGGAGCTGCCCGAGCCGCAGTTCGAGTCGCAGGCGAAGGTCAAGCTGCTGAACAGCGAGGCGCAAACGGCCGTGAACGCCATCGTGGGCGAGAAGTTCGCGGAGTTCCTGGAGGAAAACCCCAAGGTCGGCAAGACCATCGTGGAGAAGGCCGCCGAGGCCGCGCGTGCCCGCGAGGCCGCCCGCAAGGCCCGCGACATCGTCCGGCGCTCCAACCCGCTGGAGAACGACGACCTGCCCGGCAAGCTGGCCGACTGCTCCTCGCAGGACCCGGCCGAGTCCGAACTGTTCATCGTGGAGGGCATCTCGGCAGGTGGCTCGGCCAAGGGCGGGCGCGAGCGGCGCTTCCAGGCCATCCTGCCCCTGCGCGGCAAGATCCTGAACGTCGAGAAGTCCGAGCTGAACAAGATCCTGAAAAACGCGGAGATCCGGGCGCTGATCGGCGCCATCGGCGCGGGCGTGGAGGGCACCGGGGACCGGATGCACTTCGACCTCTCCAACCTGCGCTACCACAAGGTCATCATCATGACCGACGCGGACATGGACGGCGGGCACATCGCCACGCTGCTGCTGACCTTCTTCTACCGCTACATGCGCCCCGTGGTCGAGCAGGGCTACCTGTACATCGCGCAGCCGCCGCTGTACCGCATCACGGTCGGCCGCGAGAAGAAGGGCACCTACCTCTACACCGAGGAAGAACTCAAGACGCACGTGGCCCGCGCCAACCGCGAGGGCAAGAAGTACGAGATCCAGCGCTTCAAGGGCCTGGGCGAGATGAATGCCGACCAGCTGTGGGACACCACCATGAACCCCGAGACGCGGGCCCTCAAGCAGGTCAAGGTGGAAGACCTGATGGTCACCAACGAGGTCTTCGAGGACCTGATGGGCTCGGAAGTCGCGCCGCGCAAGAAGTTCATCCAGGACAACGCGAGGTTTGCCGAGATCAGCGTGTAAGTGGAGCCGACGAGGAGCCCGCCCCGTGCAAGTGGGGCGGGCTTTTTCATGGCCCTGGCCTCAGCTCCGGGCCACCGCCCACTCCACGAACTCGGTCAGGTCCGCGTACTGCCGCTCCAGGCTGGGGCGGTGGACGTACATCATGTGCCCGGCCTCGTAGAAGACCTCGCGCAGGTTCCCGCGCAGGCTGGGGTCGAGGCCGAGGTGGTCCAGCGTGTGCCGGGTGGCGTGGTACGGCGTGGCGAAGTCGAAATAGCCCGACGCCACCAGCACCCTGAGGTGCCCATTCTGGTGCATGGCTTTCCGGAGCGTGTCCGAGACGCGCACGTGCTTGTTCTCGAACTCCTTGTAGCTCCAGGGGCGGACCCGCCCGGTCAGGATCTCGTAGGGAAGGTCGGATTCGAAGCCCAGCTCGGCGCGGACATAGTGGTTCATCGCCGCCGTGTAGGGCCCCAGGATGGCGCTGAGGCTGGGGTCGTACTCGTTCGCCTCGCCGCCGGAGTCGCGGTCCAGCCCGGTAAAGCGGCTGTCGAGACGGCCCACCGTGCGGCCCTGGTCCCGCAGCAGCTCCTTGCAGAAGCGGGCCAGCGTGACCCGCAGGTTGTTGCGCAGGACGAACGCCGGGTCCAGGCCGGTGAGCGCGGCATACCGCTCGGCCACCTGCCGCTGCTCGTCGTCGGTCAGGCGCGGGCCGAGGTGCAGGGCACGGGCGTAGTCGCCGTCCGCGAAGGCCTCGGCCTCGCGCAGCACGTCGGGCAGCGAACGCTCACCGGACAGCTTGCCGTGATACCAGGCGGTCGCGGCAGCGGTCGGCAGGTGGACGACGTACGGCAGGTCGTGCCCCGGCGTGAAGTCCACCGTCGAGAAGTCGAGGATGGAACTGACGAGCATGATCCCGTTCAGGAACAGCCCGTGCCGCTCCTGCAGGTACCCGCTGAGGCCCGCCGCCCGCGTGGTGCCGTAGCTCTCGCCGATCAGGAACTTGGGGCTGAGCCAGCGTCCGGCGCGGCTGGTCCACAGCCGGATGAAGTCGCCCACGGACTCGATGTCCTTCTGAAACCCGTGGAAGTCGCCGGGCTTCTCGCCCTCCGTCACCCGCGAATAGCCGGTGCTCACCGGGTCGATGAACACCAGGTCCGAATGGGTCAGCAGGGTGGACTCGTTGTCGGTGAGGTCGTAGGGCGGGCCGGTCAACGCCCCCGCGTCGCCCATGACCACCCGGCGCGGTCCCAGCAGGCCGAGGTGCAGCCACACCGAGGAGCTGCCCGGACCGCCGTTGAAGCTGAAGGTGACGGGCCGCTCGCGTGGGTCGTGTTCGCCCTCCAGGGCGTAGGCCACGAAAAAGACGCGGGCGCGGGGCTTGACGCCTTCCGACTCGCCCTCCTTCGCGTGCTTCTCCTCGGCCAGCACCATCGTCCCCGCCGTGACCGTGTAGGCCAGCTCACGGCCTCCCACCGTGACGCGGTGGCGGGTGACGCTGACCTCATCACGGGGCCTATCGTCGTCGTGGCGGTCCTTGTCTCCCGTGCGGACCCTGACCTTCACTTCGGTGCCTTGCTCGGCCGCCTGCTTCTCGTGTTCGTCGCTCATGGGTAGGGTAGTTCTAGAGCATGTGCCATAAGAATGCGGTGGGTTTCCGCATTCGTTGGCCGAGCGGACTTGCAAAGCTGCGCAGCAGAGCGAGCGAATTGAAGAAGAGCATTGGGCATTCGGGGAGGCACCTGGGGCGCCCTTCCCCGGGGGCCGTCATTCTGTCCAATGCCCTAGGCCCAAACACCCCTCCGCCCCCTCCGGGGGCACCTCCCCTCAAAGGGAGGCTTTCGTGGGCACCAACAGCCCGGTTACGTGCGCTNCCTAGGCCCAAACACCCCTCCGCCCCCTCCGGGGGCACCTCCCCTCAAAGGGAGGCTTTCGTGGGCACCAACAGCCCGGTTACGTGCGCTTCGAAGGCTCCCCTCAAGGGGAGCGGTCAGCGAAGCTGACTGAGGGGTTCCTCACCCGAAATACCCCAGCAGATCGATCAACGTCCGCGCGTAGTCGTCCGGCTTCAGCCCGCGCTTCTCCAGCCGCACCGACGGCGGGAAGGTCGTGACCTCCGTCCGGTGGGGGAACCGTTTCAGGCCCGGCGCGTCGTAGTCGAGGGCCTTGTAGGCGAAGGTCACCTGAAGGTGGGTCATCGTCTCCCCGATGCTCAGCACGCGCTTGGCGACCGCGGTCAGGCGCAGCTTGGCAAGGTCGATGAAGTTCTGGACCTCGGGGGTGGGCGGGCCGTACTTCTTGCGCAGGTCGCGCTCGACGCGGCTGACCGCCTGGAGGGTCCGCGCCTCCGAGAGCCGCCCGTAGGTGGCGATGCGTTCTTCCTCGTTGCCGCCGAAATACTCGGGCGTGAGGCGCGAGTTGATGGGCAGGTCGATGGAGACGGAGGCGAGCGTTTCCATCTTCTCGCCCTTGAGCCTGGCGACGGCCTGAGCGAGCATCTCGGTGTACACGTCGATGCTCACGGCCTGCACGTGCCCGTGCTGCTCCTCGCCCAGGATGTTGCCCACGCCGCGAATCTCCATGTCCTTTTCAGCGAGGAGGTGGCCGGAGCCGAGGTCCTGCAAATCCGCGATCGCCCACAGCCGCCGCTGCGCGTTCTCGGTCATGCGCGGTGGGTAGAAGAGGTAGGCGTAGGCGGTCTGCTGCCGCCGCCCGACGCGCCCGCGAAGCTGGTAGAGCTGCGCGAGGCCCAGACGGTCCGAGCGCTCGATCAGGATGGTGTTCGCCTCGGGGATGTCCAGCCCCGTCTCCACGATGGTCGTGGAGATCAGCACGTCGAAGGCGCCCTCCGCGAAGCCCAGCATGATCTCCTCGAGTTCCTCCTCGTTCATGCGCCCGTGCGCCACACCGATGCGGGCCTCCGGCACGAGGTTGCGCAGGTACAGGCTCCTGGCCCCGATGGACGCGATGCGGTCGTGGATGTAAAAGACCTTGCCGCCCCGTTCGATCTCGGAGAGGATGGCGTCGCGCACGGTCACCGGGTCGAAGGGCGCGAGCACCGTCTGGATGGGCTTGCGGCCCTTGGGCGGCGTCTGGATGGAACTCATGTCGCGCAGGCCCACCATGCTCATGTAGAGGGTGCGCGGAATCGGCGTGGCGGACAGCGCCAGCGTGTCCACCGCCTTCACCCCTTCCGGGATCTCGATCTTGCCGTCCCTGGGCACGTCGGGCAGGCCGCGCATGGCCCGCAGCTTCTCCTTCTGACTAACCCCGAAGCGGTGTTCCTCGTCCACGATGATCAGGCCCAGGTCCTTGAACCCGATATCGCCGGACAGCAATCGGTGCGTCCCGATGATGATGTCCACCTTGCCCTGCGCGAGGTCGCCCAGGATGCTCCTGGCCTGCCTGTCGCCGGTGAAGCGCGAGAGGCCCTCCACACGTACGGGCAGGTCCTTGAAGCGCTCGACGAAGGTGGAGGTGTGCTGCTCGGCCAGCAGGGTGGTGGGCACCAGCATGGCGACCTGTTTGCCGTGCCCGACGACGCGGTGAGCGGCCCGCAGCGCCACCTCCGTCTTGCCGAAGCCCACGTCGCCGGAAATCAGGCGGTCGGCGGGAACCGGGCGTTCGAGATCGCCCATCGTCTCCTTCAGGGCCGTCTTCTGATCGGCGGTGAGGTCAAAGCTGAAGTTCTTCTCCACCTGCGCGTCCCACTCGGGCTGGGGCGGGAAACTGTTGCCGGGGGTGACCTGCCGGGCGGCGTACTGCACGAGCAGTTTGCCCGCGACCTCCTCGGCGTTCTTGCGGGCCTTTTCCTTGGCCCTGGCCCAGTCCTTCTTGTCGAAACTCGACAGCACGGGCGGGTCGTCGGTGGTGCCGGGGTGCCGCCGCAGCACAGGCAGTTGCTCGATGGGTACGCTCAGGCGGGCACCCCCCCGGTAGTCGAGGTTGAGGTAGTCGCGGGTGACGCCCAGCACCGTGCGCGTCTCCAGCCCCTGAAACTGCCCGATGCCGTGCTCGGGGTGGATGAGGTAGTCCCCGACGTGCAGGCCCAGCGCGTCCGTGACCGGCTTGCCCGCCAGCTTGCGCCCGCGCAGCGCCGAGCCGCCCTGGAAGCCGTAGATCAGGTCCTCGGTCAGCACCACCGTGCGGTGTTCGGGAATGGCGAAGCCGCCCTCGCCGTTCGCCCGCAGGAAGCCCAGGCCTCCCTCCTCCACCCGGGGAACGTTCAGCCAGGGGATGTCGTGGGTGTTCAGGAGCCGGTCTGCCAGATAGGCAGCGGTGCGGTCGTGGCGCACCAGGATCAGCACCCGGTACCCCGCCCCCCGCCACTCGCCGATGTCGCGCTCGAGGTCAGATAAGCGGGCGCGGTAGAAGGGCAGCGGCGTCAGGCCGAGGTCGAAGTCGGTCAGTTCCAGCGGAGCGCGGCCAAAGGACGTGACCTCGCGCTCCCGCAGCCGGGGCCAGAGGGTGTCGGCCAGCGGTCCCAGCGCCGAGGCGTAGAACTCCGGCGCGTCCAGAAACACGCGGCCCGGCAGCAGGTCGAGGCGGGTGGCGTCCCACTTCACGTCGGTGAGGTAGTCGGCGGTGGGCTCCAGGGTGAAGTCCTGAATCTTCTCGCCGGTCAGCTCGCCCGCCCCCAGGCGGCGCAGGGTGTCCAGCTCGTCCCCGAAGAACTCGGCGCGGAGGGTCAGCGCCTCCTCGCCGTCCGGCACGCCCGCTCCCGGCACGAGGCGCAATTCCAGCGTGTCGCCGCGCAGGAGGTAGCCCGTCTCGTCGTCCTCGGGGTCCTGCAACCGTTCGTAGCCCAGGCGCTCCAGCCGGGCGAGCAGCTCCTCGCGGGGGTAGCTCGCGCCCACCCGCAGGGCCAGGGCGTGGTCCTCCGGGCGCGCTGGAAAGAGGTCCAGCACCGTGTTCACGTCCAGCACGACGTGCTCGTGCCTGCCCGCCCAGTCGCGCAGCCCTGGATTGACCGACACGGGCGCCCCCAGCGCCCCGGCCGAGGCGTAGGTGCCCAGGCGGTCGGGGGTGGTGAGCAGCACGGCGGGGCCGGGGTGGGCAGCGAAGAGGGCGGCGCGGGCCACCTGCGGCAGCAGCAGCACGTTCCCGACCGGGGCGGTCGGCATCAGTCTGGAGAGGTTGGGGGCGGCGACCGTCACCGGAAGATTGTACGCGGGGGCGCCGGAAGGGAGGGGGACGGAGGGAACGGTCAGGCGGGGGCGAGGGTGAGGATGCGGTCGGGGAAGGTGGGGAAGGCGCTCTGCGGCGCTTCCACCTGCGGGTGATCCCAGGCGATCAGACGCACGGCGACGAGGCGGGCTTCCCGGTGGACGGCGAGATTCTGTCCCCGGTATCCGTCATGCCGGAAACCGACATTCGGCCCCTGCTCGCTCCCCAGCCACTGCGCGTCCCTTGGAAACTCCTGAGGCCGCAAGTCCACTTGCCGAATCAGGTGCAGGACGCGGTCGCGCTCTACTCCCTGACATCGGCAATCTTCCAGGGCCGCCACCTGCTCCGCCGTCCCGCCTACCCGACGGAGTGATTCAATCTGACCCTCACCGATGCTGTAACGCGTCCAGGCGGGCAGCATCCACCACAGCAGGCCGATGGACGGCTCGGCAGGTGTGGCAGGCCGCGTGCTTTCCTCCAGCCACTCACGAGTGATCAGACCGTTGCCACCGTCCAACGCCACCTGCCCCAGCCGCGCCAGGTCGCGGGCGTGAAGCCGCAGCCCTGCTAGACCGTGCGGATTCCCGGCCGGGTCACGCACCCATTCCCACTCTTCAATTCCCAGCGGCCCGAACAGCTCCGCGCGGGCGAAATCGTCGGCCTTCTGCCCGGTAGCGCGTTCCAGCAGACCGCAAATAAGATTGACTGCCTTGTTGTTGTAGGCGAACACAGAACCGGGAGCGTGCTCCAGCTCGGCACACAGCGCGAGTTGCACGAAGTCTGGGCTGGGGTAGATCTCCGCCGGAGCCATCGGCACGTTTTGAAGGCCACTCGTATGCGTCATCAGATGCCGCAGCATCACGTCCCGCTTGCGCCCCTGCCGCCACTCCGGGAAGAACTCGCACACGGGCACGTCGGCCCCCGGCAGATGCCCCAGCGTGACCGCGCGGCCCACCACCAAGCTCAGCACGGCCTTGGTCACGCTCATCGTCTCGATGGGACGGTCGCCGCGCCCGTCCAGCACCTCGTCCACGAGGACTTCCCCGCCCTGCATCACGACGAGGGCGCTGCTGTGCGTGGCACGGGCCTCGTCCACGAGGGCGTCAAGCTGGGCGGTGGGCATGGCCGCAGCGTACCCCGGCTGCCCAGCCCGCGCCCGCCGATTTACCGCCCGCTGCGGCAGCCCGTGAGCAGCCCCCGCGCTCGCCCCGTGTCCGTCTCCGGCCCGGACAGGCCCGCGTACCGCGCCCCGCTCGCGGAGATCGCCTGGGCCAGCCTGTGCTCCTGCCCACGCCACCGCAGCACGGCAAAACGTGCGCCTTCCTCGCCAGACCGGAGAGAGGTCACGCGGACCTGCCTGCTCCCGTCACCGGCGGAGTCGAAGGTGCGGGACGTGCCGGGCGCGGGAGGGCCGCCCCCCGCTGCGGCGACCGGGGCGAGGGCGAGAAGCGTCAGGGCCGCCGCTGCGGGGCTCCTGGCCCCAGCAGAGGGACCGGGGAGCACCTGCCCACACAGATTACAAACTTGGTCAACTTCTCTGCTATGCTTTGTTTTATGAAGCGGACTCTCCTCTCTCTCCTGACCCTGGCCGCGAGCACGGCGCAGGCGCAGCAGGCCAAAGAACTTCGGCTCGGTGTTTTTCCCAACGTGACGCACGCGGCCGGACTGGTCGGCATTCAGCGCGGCCTCTTTCAGAAGGAACTCGGGGGCGTCAAGCTGGTCGTCAGGGAGTTCGCCAACGGCTCGCAGATCAACGAGGCGTTCGCGGCGGGCGCGATCGACGCCGCCTACGTCGGCCCCGGCCCGGCCATGAACGCCTTTATGCGCGGCGTGCCCATCCAGGTGTACGCGGGCGCAGCGAACGCGGGCGCGGTGCTGGTCGGGCGCAAGGACAGCGGCATCCGCAATGTCAAGGCGCTGAAGGGCAAGAAGGTCGCCGTGCCCACGCGCGGCTCGACCCAGGACATCAGCCTGCGGCACCTGCTGCACGAGAACGGCCTGAAGGCCACCGACGAGGGCGGCAACGTGACCATCGTGCCCATCGACCCGGCGAACATGCCTGCCGCCTTCGCCACCAAGCAGGTCGACGCCGCGCTGGTGCAGGAGCCCTGGGGCGCGATCATGGAGTCGCAGGGGGCCAAACTCATCGCGGGCGAGAAGGCCATCTGGGCGGGCGGGAACTACACCACCACCGTCCTCGCCGTGAACACCAGGTTCGCCGCGCAGAACCCCGAAACGGTCAGGGACCTGCTGCGCGGGCACCTCGGGGCCATCAACTTTATCGGGAAGAGCAACGCCGGGGCGCAGAAGGCCGTCGCGGACCAGATTCAGGCGTTTACCGGCAAGCGGCCGGGCACCGCCGACCTGTTCAAGGCGCTGTCGCGGACCAAGGTGACCTGGGACATCAACATGAGGACGCTGGCCGAGTACGCGCAGCTCAACAAGGAAGCGGGCTTCGCGCGGGACGTGCCGGACCTGAGCAAGTTCGTGAACCTCAGCGTGATGCGCGGGCTGGCGAAGTAAGAGCCGCCAGCTCCCAGCTCCTGGCCACCAGCGAAAGCCCCAGCCTCCTGTCGGGGCTTTTGTTTTGCTGGTCGCTGGCCGCTGGTGGCTGGCCGCTACACTACCCCCATGACCGGACCCAGAAAAGGCTCCAGGGGCCGACCGCCCAAACGCACAGCCGCGCAGGGACGCGGCGGCATCACCCGCGACACCACCCGCCCCGTCCGCGAACCGGGAACCCCGGGGGAAGAGAACCAGAAGCGGGGCGCCGGGGAGCGCCCACGCAGCGAGCGACCGCGCAGCTCGGGCCAGTCCCAGGGCCGCAGCACCCTGTCCCCCACCACTCCGGCCCGGCGCAAGCCCGGTGAGCGCGGGGAAGGGCGTGGGGGGAGCGAGCGCGGCCCCCAGCCGGGGCCGGGGCGCAAGGCTTCGCCCAGGGTGACGCGGGGGGACGGCGCGGGCGGCGGCAAGAAGCCGCTCTCCGACCGGGGGCGCGTGCAGCTGGACGCACCTGCCGCCGACACCGTCTTCCGCGACCGCGACGGCGAGCGCCTCACCTTTCCCGACAGCGCCCTCAAGCGGGTCGCCGCCCGCCTCCTGACCGAGAAGAACAAGGCGTGGCGCTACCGGGCCTTTCCCTTTCCGCTGTTCACCGACCGGGGCAGCGAGCAGTCCTTTTCCTTCGACTTTTACATCTACGACGCCGAGGACTCGGTGATCCGGCTGATCCTGGTGATTCCCTTCGAGTCGCGCGAGGTGTGGGACCGGGTGGGGCGCTTCAAGCGGCAGTACCCGATGTACCGCTACGAGCTGTGGACCCCGGAAAAGCTGGAGCGGCTGGGGCGGCCACGGGCGCAACTGGGCTTTTGACCGCGCTGCCCCCTTCCCCCCGAGTGTGGGGGAGGAACGGGGAAGCGCGGGGCAATCTGGTAACGTTTCCAGACATGGGCGGTGACTTCACGGGAGAAGGCCTGAGGGCCGGGAACCGGAAGCCGCCGCCCTCCACTTGACCCATGAACATTGACCCATGAACACGGCGGGCGCTCCGGCGGCCCGTGGAGGACCCCAGTACCCATGACCACCACCGATCTTCCGACCACCCAAGCGGCCCTGTCGCGCCCCGGCAGCCCCTATCCCCTGGGGGCGACCTGGGACGGCAAGGGCACGAACTTCGCCCTGTATTCCGAGAACGCGGCGGGCGTCGAGCTGTGCCTGTTCGACGAATCGGGGACCGAGACCCGCCTGCCGCTGACCGAGCAGACCGCCTTCGTGTGGCACGGCTACCTGCCGGGGGTGGGACCGGGCCAGCGCTACGGCTACCGGGTCCACGGCGAGTACGCGCCCGAGCGGGGCCTGCGCTTTAACCCCAACGTGGTCCTGCTCGACCCCTATGCCAAGGCGCTCGACGGGGTGGAGCAGCATGACCGGGGCATCCTGGGCTACCAGGGGGGAGACGACCTCCAGATGCAGACCGGGGAGCAGCGCGGCGCTCCGCTGGGCATCGTCATCGATCCCCTCTTCAACTGGGTGGGCGACCAGAAGCCGGGCGTGCCCTTTCACCAGTCGGTGATCTACGAGGCGCACGTGCGCGGCCTGACCATGACGCACCCCGACGTGCCCGAGGCCCTGAGGGGCACCTACGCGGGCGTGGCGACCGAGCCGGTGCTGCGCTACCTGCGCGACCTCGGCATCACGGCGGTCGAGTTCCTGCCGGTCCATCAGCATGTGGACGACGGCTTTCTGCTGGGCAAGGGCCTGAGCAACTACTGGGGCTACTCGACCCTGAACTTCTTCGCGCCGGAAGTGCGCTACTCGGCGGCGGCGCGGCGCGGGGACCCGGCGGGGGCGGTTCCCGAGTTCAAGAACATGGTCCGCGCCCTGCACGACGCGGGCATCGAGGTCATTCTCGACGTGGTGTACAACCACACGGCGGAAGGCAACCACATGGGGCCGACCATGAGCTTCAAGGGCATCGACAACCCCACCTACTACCGGCTGGTGCAGGGCAACCCGCGCTTCTACTTCGACTACACCGGCACCGGCAACAGCCTGAACGTGCGCCACCCACAGACCCTGCAACTCATCATGGATTCGCTGCGCTACTGGGTCACCGAGATGCACGTGGACGGCTTCCGCTTCGACCTCGCCTCCACGCTGGCGCGGGGGCTGCATGAGGTCGACCAGCTCTCGGGGTTTTTCACCATCATCCACCAGGACCCGGTGATCTCGCAGGTCAAGCTGATCGCCGAGCCGTGGGACGTGGGCGAGGGCGGCTATCAGGTCGGCAACTTCCCGGTGAACTGGGCCGAGTGGAACGGCATCTACCGCGACGACATGCGGGCCTTCTGGAAGGGCGAGGGCGGGCTGGCCTCCGAGATCGGGTACAGGCTGACCGGGAGCAGCGACCTCTACCAGCGCGACGGGCGCAAGCCGTACGCGTCCATCAACTTCGTGACCGCCCACGACGGCTTCACCCTGCGCGACAGCGTGACCTACGAGCACAAACACAACGAGGCCAACGGCGAGGGCAACGCCGACGGGCACAGCCATAACCTGACCTGGAACTGCGGGGTGGAGGGCGAGACGGACGACCCCGAGGTGAACCGCCTGCGGGCGCAGCAGCAGCGCAACTTCCTGGCGACGCTGCTGCTGGGCCAGGGCACCCCGATGATCCTGGGCGGCGACGAGATCGGGCGCACGCAGGGGGGCAACAACAACGCCTACTGCCAGGACAATCCGGTCAGCTGGTACGACTGGGAGAACATCGACGCCGACCTGCTGGCCTTTACCCGACGGTTGATCGCGCTGCGCAAGGCGCACCCCGCCCTGCACCGCCGCAAGTTCTTCTCGGGCCGCACCATCCGGGGCGAGGACGTGCGCGACATCGTGTGGCTGCGCTTTGACGGCGCCGAGATGACCGACGACGACTGGAACAACCCCCAGACCCAGTCTCTCGGCATGTTCCTCGACGGCGACGGCCTGGATGACGTGGACGCGGAAGGCCGCCCGCTGAAGGACGACGACCTGCTGCTGCTGTTCTCCGCCACGCACATCGACCTGCCCTTCCGCCTGCCCGACCTGGACGGCTGCCCCGCCTGGGAACTGCTGCTCGACACCACCGACGACGGTGCCCGCGAGCAACGGGCCGCCGGGGAAGAAACGACCCTCAAGGCCCGGAGCGTCAAGCTGTACCGCTGCCTGCCGGGGTAGGACAGGCGCGGCCTTCGCCGGAGGTTCAGGGGGCACCTGGGCCTCCGGCTTCCTGGAGACCCGCCTCACTCTGGAGGGAGGGGTCTGTCTTCCGTGGTGCGGACGGTTTCGTAACCCGCTGGAACTTCTCCACCGGGAACGGCGTCGGCGTCGCCGTCCACCCCCCTCCCCGACCCTCTGCAAGCAGCTCTGCGGGTCCCCCCACCCGGAGGGAGGCAGAAAAAGCCCGTCTGCACCGCTGAACTTCCCATGCACATCAAGCGCCGCGAGGGGGGAGGGGCCGATTGCCTCCCACTCGCGTTTTTCTGCTGGCGCCGCGCGGGGAAGGATGCGCGACCGCCCGCATCATCCATCCGGGAGGGTCACCCGGGCTTTACCCTGTTCTCATCGGGGGGTCAACTCCGGCTCCTAGCCTGACCCCTCTGCCGACCTCCCCCGTGAAGTCGGCCTGAAAGGAGCTGTCATGTCCATTTCCTCTTCCGGCCCCTCCCCGGAGGCGCTGTCCCGAGTCACGTCCCCCCACCTCGGCGCCGAACCGCTGCCCGGCGGCGCGGGCACCCGCTTCCGCACCTGGGCGACCACCGCCCGCGAGGTCGCCGTGCGGGTCGGCGGCACCGACCACCCCATGCGGGCCCTCGGAGGTGGCCTGTTCGAGCTGACGCTGCCCGTGGGCCCCGGCACCCGCTACCGGTTCGTGCTGGACGGTCAGGCGTTGCCCGATCCCTACGCCCTGTTCCTGCCGGACGGGGTCCACGGGGACGCGGAGGTCGTGGACCTCGGCGCCTACCGGTGGCAGCACACCGAGTGGCGCGGCCTGCCGCTCTCCGGGTGCGTGTTCTACGAGCTGCACGTCGGCACCTTCACCCCGGAGGGCACCTACCGGGCAGCGACCGAACGGCTGCCCGAGCTGGTGGCGCTGGGCGTCACGGCCCTCGAGCTGATGCCGCTGGCCGCCTTTCCCGGCTCGCGTGGGTGGGGCTACGACGGGACAGCGCTCTATGCCCCCCACGCGCCCTACGGCCGTCCGGAAGAGCTGATGGCCCTGGTGGACGCGGCGCACGGGCTGGGGCTGGCGGTGGTGCTCGACGCCGTGTACAACCACTTCGGGCCGGACGGGAACTATCTGGGCGCCTACAGCCCCAGTTACTTCACCGACCGCTTTCATACCCCCTGGGGCGCGGGGCTGGACTACGCCGAGCCGCACATGCGGCGCTATATCACCGGCAACGCCCGGATGTGGCTGCACGACTACCGCTTCGACGGGCTGCGGCTCGACGCCACCCAGGAGATGCAAGACGATTCGCCCGTTCATATCCTGCGCGAACTCGCCGACGAGATTCACACGCTGGGCGGCACCCACCTGCTGCTCGCGGAGGACTACCGCAACCTCCCCGAGGTCGTCACCGACCACCACCTCGACGGGATGTGGGTGGACGACTTTCACCACGAGGTGCGCGTGACCCTGACCGGCGACCGGGACGGCTATTACGCGCCCTTCGGGGGCGGAGCGGCGGCGCTGGCGAACGTGGTCCGCCGGGGCTGGGTCTACGAGGGCCAGGAATGGCCGCTGGAGGGGCGTCCGCGCGGCAAACCCGCTGACGTGCTGGAGGCGCCGTCCTTCGTCTATTTCATCCAGAACCACGACCAGATCGGCAACCGGGCGGTGGGCGACCGCATTCACCACCTGGAACGGGTCACCCCCGCGATGTACCGGGGCGCGTCCACCCTGCTGCTCACGCTGCCGATGACCCCGCTGCTGTTTCAGGGGCAGGAGTGGGCGGCGTCCAGTCCCTTCCCCTTCTTCAGCGACCACCACGGCGAGCTGGGGCGGCTGGTCAGCGAGGGGCGCAAGCGCGAGTTCGGCCACTTCGAGGGCTTTTCCGGCGAGAACGTGCTGGACCCGCAGGCGGAGGAGACGTTCCGGCTGGCGGGGCTGAACTGGGCCGAGCGCGAGTCCGGCGAACACGCCCGCACGCTGGAGCTGTACCGCACCCTGCTGCGCCTGCGCCGGGAAGACCCGGTGCTGCGGGACCGCGAGCGCCGGACACTGACGGCGGGACACGCCGGCGACGTGCTGTGGGTCCGCCGGGTCACGGACGCGGGCGAGCGCCTGCTGCTGTGGAACGTGGGCCGGGACGGGGTGGACGCCGCCGGGCTGCCTCTTCCCTTCTCCCTCCCGCCCCGCATGCTCCTTCACTCGGAAGGCCGCCCCGACCTCCGGCTGGAGCGCGGCGAGGCCCTGCTGCTGGGAACGGGGCTGCTAGGGTCGGAGGGATGACCGACCCCTCCCCCGACACGCCGCACGCCACGGGCCACACGCCTTCTTCCAGCTACCGCCTGCAGCTGCACGCGGGGTTCGACTTCGCCGCCGCCCGCCGGGTGCTGCCCTACCTCGCGCGGCTGGGCGTGACGGACGTGTACCTGTCGCCGGTCTGGACGAGCACGCCGGGCAGCGGCCACGGGTACGACGTGACCGACCACGCCTCGGTCAATCCGGCCCTGGGCGGCGAGGCGGGGCTGCGGCGGCTCTCGGCGCGGGCGCGGGAACTCGGGCTGGGCCTGATCGCGGATTTCGTGCCCAACCACATGGGGATCGGGGGCGGGCACAACCCCTACTGGGAGGACGTGCTGACCCACGGGCAGGCCAGCCGCTACGCGCACTTCTTCGATATCTCGTGGCAGCCGCTCAAGCGGGCGCTGGAAAACCGGGTGCTGCTGCCGGTGCTGGGCGACCAGTACGGACGGGTGCTGGAACGCGGCGAACTGGTCCTGAACCGCGAGGGCGGCGTCTTTTTCCTGACCTACTGGGAGCGCCGGTTGCCCGTCTCGCCGCTCACGCTGGCCGGGCCACTCACGGCGCTGGCGGCCGAGCTGACGGGGAAGCTCCCGGCCGCCGACCACGCCGAGCTCGCCAGCATCGCGCGGGCGGCGTCCAACCTCCCCAATTCGACGAGCGCGGACCTGACCGACGGGGACCGATTGGCGCGGGCGCAGGAATCGGAGGTCATTACCCGGCGGCTGGGGGCACTCGCGGAAACCTCGCGCCCGGTGCGGGCGGCGCTCGACCGGATGGTGGCGCAGAAGAACACCGACTCCGCACGGCTGGACGCCCTGATTCAGAGCCAGAACTACCGCCTCGCCTCGTGGCGGGTGGCCTCCGAGCAGATCAACTACCGCCGCTTTTTCGACATCAACGACCTCGCCGCGCTGCGGATGGAGGACCCCCGCGTCTTCGAGTGGGCGCACTCCAAGCTGTTCGAGCTGATCGGGGACGGCGTCTTGCAGGGCGTGCGGCTCGACCACACCGACGGCCTGTATGACCCCGCCGGGTACTTCGTGGCGTTGCAACGGGGGGCGGCGCGGGCGCTGGGCCGCGGGTGGACGCCGGGCGAGGACCTGCCCCTCTACGTGGTGGCCGAGAAGATTCTGGAACCCGGCGAGAAACTGCCCGAGGACTGGGCCATCCACGGCACCACCGGCTACGACTTTCTCGCGCACCTGAACGGGACCTTCGTGGACGGGGCCAGCGAGGACGAGATCACGGCGATCTACCGCCGCTTCACCGGGGACCGCGACACTTACGGCGAGCACCTCTACCGGGGCAAGCACCTGATTCAGCGGGTCTCGCTGCCCGGCGAGGTGGGCGTGCTGGCCGAGCATCTGGAGCGGCTGGCCGAGGCCGACCTGCGCTTCCGCGACTTCACCCTCAGCGGGTTGCGCGAGGTCATCCGCGAGACCATCGCCTCCTTTCCGGTCTACCGCACCTATATCCGCGAGGACGGCACCCGCGAACCCGGCGACGACGCCAAGATCGAGCGCGCCATCCGCGACGCGGGGGCGCACCGGGCGGCGGCGGGGCGCGACCTTGACCCCAGCCTGTTCGACTTTCTGGAGGCGGTGCTGAAACTGGACGCCCCCGATGAGGCCACCCGCGAGCGCTACGCGGGCTTCGCGCTGAAGTTCCAGCAGCTCACCGGCCCGGTGACGGCGAAGGGGGCCGAGGACACCGCCTTCTACCGCTACGCGCGGCTGCTCTCCTTGAACGAGGTGGGCGGCGACCCGGCGCTGTTCGGCACGCCCCTGAGGGCCTTTCACCGGGACGCGCAGGCCCGCGCCGAACGCTGGCCCCGCTCCATGCTCGCAGGCTCCACCCACGACACCAAACGCGGCGAGGACACCCGCGCCCGCATCAGTGTGCTTTCCGAGCTGCCGCAGACGTGGGCGGCGTACCTCAGCGGCTGGTCGGGCCTGCTGCGCGGATATGAGGCGGAGACGGCGACGGGCCGCGCCCCCTCCGCGCTGGACACCTACACCTTCCTGCAAACCGCGCTGGGGGCCTATCCGCTGGACGGGCGGCTGGAGGGCTTCGCGGACCGGCTGGCCGACTACGCCCTCAAGGCTGCCCGCGAGGCCAAGCTGCGGACCAGCTGGGCGGCGGGCGACACCGGGTACGAGGAGGCCCTGACGGGGATGGTGCGTGGGCTGCTGGCCGACGAGCGCTTCTCGCGCGACCTCGCGGAGCTGCACCGCCGGATCAGCCCGTATGGAGCGCAAAATGGCCTCTCGGCGGCGCTGGTGCGCCTGACCGCCCCCGGCGTGCCCGACACCTACCAGGGGGCCGAGGGCTGGAACCAGAGCCTGGTGGACCCCGACAACCGCCGTCCGGTGGACTACGCCTGGCGCACCCGGACGCTCGCCCGCATCGAGAAACGTCACGCCGAGGACCCCGCCCGCCTCGCCGCCGACCTGCTGGCCCGCTCCGAGGACGGCGGGGTCAAGCTGCTGGTCACCTGGGCCGCCCTGCAAACCCGCCGCGCCCACCCGGAGCTGTTCGCGGAGGGCAGCTACCGACCCGTCGAGGCCGGGAAGTACCTCCTCGCCTTTGCCCGGGAGCACGGCGACGAGGTGGCCGTCACCGTCGCCCCCCGTCTGACCTACACCCTCACCCGCGAGAAGACCCCCTGGGCGCTGGGCGAGGTCTGGGGGAACCGCCAGCTCACCCTGCCGCGCCCCGGCACCTACCGCAACGTGCTGACCGGCGAGCGCCTGCGCGTACGCGGCGAGAAGGTGCCCGTGGCGAAGGTGCTGGAGACGTTCCCGCTGGCGCTGCTGGTGCGGGAGTAGCCCACCCCCCCGCCGGGAACTTTCCCCTCCCCCGCCCCGTATCCTGTCCCGTATGCAACTGACTGCCACCCGGACAGAAAATCTGGTTCGCACCTTCATGGCGCGGACGTACTCGTGGATGGCGGCGGGCCTGGCCCTGACCGCCGGGGTCGCCTACCTGACCGCGCAAAACGAGGTGCTGGCCGCGCAGGTCTTCGGCTGGCGCTGGGGCCTGCTCATCGCGCAACTGGTGATCGTGTTCGCTCTGAGCGGGCTGGCGCACCGCATGAACAGCGCGGTGGCGGGGATGCTCTTTATCGTCTACGCCGCGCTGACGGGCCTGACCTTCAGCTCGCTGCTGCTGGCCTACGACCCGAACGCGGTCACCGCCGCCTTCCTGACCACCGCCGGGACCTTCGGCGCCATGAGCGTGGCGGGCTTCGTGATCAAGAAGGACCTCAGCGGCATGGGGCGGTTTTTCCTGTTCGCGGTGATCGGGCTCTTTATCGCCATGATCGTCAACTTCTTCGTGGCGAGCAGTGCGCTCACCCTGGGCCTCAGCGTGATCGGCGTGCTGCTGTTCGCGGGCCTGACCGTCTACGACACCCAGATGCTGCGCAACCTCGCGCTCAGCGGCGTTCAGGGCGAGATGGCCGAGCGGGCGGCGATCAACGGGGCGCTGGCGCTGTACCTCGACTTCGTGAACATGTTCCTGTTCATCCTGCGGCTGTTCGGCTTCGCGGGCAGCAGCAACGACTGAGCTTCCAGCACCCAGCAAGACAGAAGGCCCCGGCTCACGCTGGGGCTTTCTTCTGCTCTTTTGCTGGCGGCTGGGAGCTGGCCGCTTACCTCACGCCCGTCAGCTTCAGCCAGTAGTACTCGTGCTTGCCCATCAGCACCGGATACGGCTCCTCTCCCACCGTCGGGAAGCGGCTGCCGCCCGCCAAGGTGATGGGCACCCGGCCGACGTGGGCCGAGAGGTCGAGGTTCGCGGCCTGAGCGCTGGCGGCAAAGTTGGCGACGACGAGCAGGGTGTCGTCCCCGTGCTGGCGGGTAAAGGTCAGCAGGGCCGGGTTGTCCGAGTCGACGAAGGTGAGGTCCCCGTGCGCGAAGGCGGGGTGGGCGCGGCGCAGGTCGAGCTGGCGCGAGACCCATTTCAGGAGGCTGCCGGGGTCCTGCTCCTGCGCGGTCACGTTGACCCGCCCGTAGCCGTAGACCGGGTCGCCGATGGGCGGGTAGAAGCACTGGTCCGGCTGGGCACTGGAAAAGCCGCCGCTGGTGCCCGCGTTCCACTGCATCGGGGTGCGGACCCCGTTGCGGTCGGAGAGGGTCAGGTTGTCGCCCATGCCGATCTCGTCGCCGTAATACAGGATCGGGCTGCCGGGCAGGGCCAGCAGGACGGCGTGCAGCAGCTCCATGCGGCGGCGGTCATTGTCCAGCAGCGGCGCGAGGCGGCGGCGGATGCCCACGTTGATCTTCATGCGGTGGTCCGGGGCATAGGCCGCGTACATGAAGGCCCGCTCGTCGTCGGTGACCATCTCCAGCGTCAGCTCGTCGTGGTTGCGCAGGAAGGTCGCCCACTGCCCGAAGGAGGGCACGGCGGGCAGGCGGTCCATGATCTCGCGGATGGAGGTCGTGTCCTCGCGCTTGAGACTCATGTACAGCCGGGGCATCACCGGGAAGTTGAAGCACATGTGGAACTCGGGGTCCGTCTCGGTCCCGAAGTACTCCACCACCTCCTCGGGCCACTGGTTGGCCTCCGCGAGCAGCAGGCGGCCGGGGTACTCCCCGTCCACGACCCGCCGGAGCTGACGCAATATGGCGTGCGTCTCGGGGAGGTTCTCGCAGCTCGTGTCCTCGCGCTCGATCAGGTAGGGCACCGCGTCCACCCGGAAACCGTCCAGCCCCAGGTCCAGCCAGAAGCGCAGAGCACCGATGAGTTCCTCCACCACGCGCGGATTGTCGAAGTTCAGGTCCGGCTGGCTGGAGAAGAAGCGGTGCCAGTAGTAGCGCCCGCACGCCTCGTCCAGCGTCCAGTTGCTCGTCTCGGTGTCGGTGAAGATGATGCGGGCGTCCGCGTACTCGGTGCCCGTGTCGCTCCAGACGTAGTAGTCGTGGTACTCGTTGGGGCTGCCGTCGGGCAGGGTCGGGCCGCGCCGCGCCGCCTGGAACCAGGGGTGGTCGGCGGAGGTGTGGTTCGTCACGAGGTCGCCGATCACCCGCAGGCCCCGCGCGTGCGCCTCGCGCAGGAAGACCTTGAAGTCCTCCAGCGTGCCCAGATCGGGGTGGATGCCCAGGTAGTCGGCCACGTCGTAGCCGTCGTCGCGCAGGGGGCTGGGATACCAGGGCAGCAGCCACAGGCAGTCCACGCCGAGACCCCTCAGGTAGTCCAGCCGCCCGGTCAGGCCGGGAAAGTCCCCCTTGCCGTCGCCGTTGCCATCGGCAAAGGTCCGCACGGACAGTTCGTAGAAGACGGCGCTCTTGTACCACTCGGGCTGGGGGGAAGGCTGGGCCTGCGTCATGCGGCGCAGTCTAAGGGGCGGGGTGGAAGCGGTGCCAGGGGTGGGCCTTCCTCATCCGGCCCATCTGTCTTTTTGATAAAGATAAATCATTATGCGTTCTTCCTCCCGCCTGCTGCTGTCCACCCTCCTCCTCTGTGCCGCCGCGTCCGCCCAGGCCGCCCCTGTCCCCGTGAGCGCGACGACGAGCATCGTGGGCGACTTCGTGAGGGCGGTGGGGGGCACGCGGGTGGTCGTGAACGTGATCGTCCCGGCGGGAAGCGATACCCACAGCTTTCAGCCGGGCACGGCAGCGATCCGGCGGCTGGCCGGAAGCCGCGCCCTGTTCGTCAACGGCGCGGGGCTGGAGCCCTGGCTGCCGAAGCTGAAGGCGGCGGCCCCCAAGGTGCCAGTGACCGAACTGACGCGGGGATTGAAGCTGCGCGAGATGGGGCACGCGGCGGGGGGGGACCACGGGCACGACGACCACGGCCCCCTGGACCCCCATGCCTGGTGGGACGCGGGCCTCGCCGCCGGGTACGTGCGGAACGTGCGGTCGGCGCTGACCCGGCTGGACCCGGCCGGAAAGGCGACCTACGCGGAGAATGCGGCGGCCTACCTGCGCCAGCTCAGCGCGGCCGACGCCTATGCCAAAAAGCAGTTCGCCAGTGTCCCCGCCGCCCGCCGCCGCATCGTGACCAACCACGACAGCCTGGGCTACCTCGCCGGGCGCTACGGGCTGACGGTGGTGGGCACCGTGCTGCCCGGCGGCGGCACCGAGCGCGAGCCGGGTGCCCGCGAACTCGCGGCGCTGGTGTCGGCGGTGAAAGGGAGCGGTGCCCGCGTGATCTTCACCGAGGCCGCGCTGAACACCCGGCTCGCGCAGACCCTGGCCCGCGAGACGGGCGCGAAGGTGGCCCCGCCCCTCTACACCGACACCCTGGGGCCGAAGGGGAGCGCGGGCGAGACCTTCCTGAAGGCTCTGCGGCACAACGTGGACGTGATGGTACGGGCGCTGAGGGCCGGAGCATCTTGATTTTGGTTTCGCAATAACTGCGGACGACGCGCTATGCTGGCCCGATGCTCGGCGTGGAGAACCTGACCGTCCGCTACGGTGCCCATACAGCGCTGGAGGGCGCGACTGTGCGCTTTGAGGCGGGGCAGTTCAGCGCCGTGATCGGGCCGAACGGGGCGGGCAAGAGCACGCTGCTCAAGGTGCTGGCAGGGCTGCTCCCCGACCCCCAGGGCTGCGTGCGCTTCGACCCCGGCCACACCCCTCGGCAGTGCGTGTCCTACGTGCCGCAGCAGCAGACGCTGGACTGGGCCTTTCCGGTCACGGTCTGGGACGTGGCGATGATGGGCCGCACCGGGCGGCTGGGCTGGTTGCGCTGGGCGGGGCGGGCCGACCGACAGAAGGTGGCCTCGGCGCTGGAGGAAACCGGCGTGTACGACCTGCGCCACCGCCATATCGGGGCCCTGTCGGGCGGGCAGCGCCAGCGCGTGCTGCTCGCGCGGATGCTGGCGCGGGAAGGCCACCTGCTCTTGCTCGACGAACCGCTCACCGGGGTGGACCCCGCCACCCAGGAAGGGCTGATGGCCCTCTTGAGGCGGCAGGCCGACCGGGGCCGCGCCGTCGTGATGGTCACCCACGACCTCGACCAGGCGCGGCGCTGGTGCGACCACCTCGTGCTCGTCAACCGCCGGGTCATCGCGGACGGCACCCCGGACGAGGTGTATACGCCCCACAACATCGAGGCGACCTTCAGCGTGAGTCACCTCGGACACACCCACGCGGAGGCCTGATGGAGTGGCTCACCGACCCCCTTCAGTTCGACTTCTTCGTGCGGGCACTCGCCGCCGTCGTGATCGTGAGCGTGCTGTGCGCGCTGGTCGGCGCGTGGGTGGTGCTGCGCGGCCTGAGCTACATCGGGGACGCGATGAGCCACGCGGTGCTGCCGGGGCTGGTGGGGGCGCTGCTGGCGGGGGGCAACCTGATCCTGGGGGCGCTGGTCGCCGCCGTGCTCACCGCGCTGGGCATCGGCGCGGTCGGGCAGCGGTCCGGGCTCAAGCAGGACAGCGCCATCGGGATCGTGTTCGTGGGGATGTTCGCGCTCGGCGTGGTGATGCTCTCGCGGGCTCCCACCTTCAGCACCGACCTCAGCACCTTCCTGATCGGCAATCCCCTCGGCGTGACCCCGGCTGACCTGTGGAGTGCGCTGGGCGTGACGGCGCTGGTCGCGCTGATCCTGGGGGCCTTTCACAAGGAGTTGCTGCTGGCCTCCTTCGACCCCACCGAGGCCCGCGCCATCGGGCTGCCGGTCGGGCGGCTGACCCACCTGCTGCTGGTCGTGATCGGGCTGGTCGTGGTGCTGACGGTGCAACTGGTGGGCACCACCCTCAGCGTGAGCCTGCTGGTGACCTCCAGCGCCGCCGCCCGGCTGCTGGCCCGCAGCCTGAAGAAGATGATGCTGCTCGCCGCCGGGCTGGGCATCCTGGGGGGGGTGGTCGGGCTGTACCTCAGCTACTCCCTCGACACGGCGGCGGGGGCGACCATCGTGCTGGTCAATACGGCGGTCTTCGTGCTGGCGCTGCTGTTTCGCCGCAGGGAGTAGCCGCCCCGCCTCCGCGTTCTGGCTTATCCGGCCGGAGCGTGCGCTACGCTCGGGGCAACGGTCCGGGCTTCCCGGCGTTCGGCCTTCCCCCACTCCAGGAGTCCCCCACCTTGCGTCTCTTTCCCCTGTAACCGCGACCTGAAGCCTCGTTCCCGCCCGCTGTGGCTGGGACGGCTCACCCGCAGGGGGAAATGAGTGCTGGGACAATTGAAGGGGGTCGCCCGCAGCTTTGGCGACCGCGTGGTGGTGCAGGACGTGGACCTGGAGATCCGGCCCGGAGAGCGGCTGGCCCTGGTCGGAGAAAATGGCAGCGGCAAGACCACGCTGCTGCGCGTGCTGGCGGGCCTCGACCGCCCGGATGAGGGCACGGTGACGCGGACGGGCCGCGCCGCCCTGCTCTCGCAGCACACGGGGATGGGAACGGAGACGGTG
The DNA here is from genome assembly GCF_030271215.1 of Deinococcus rhizophilus. Lineage (GTDB taxonomy): Bacteria > Deinococcota > Deinococci > Deinococcales > Deinococcaceae > Deinococcus > Deinococcus rhizophilus. The sequence goes on from NZ_JASNGB010000014.1 coordinate 23,816, forward strand.
CTCGACGCTGTGACGCCGGAGGAGTTGCGGGCCGCCCGGCGCACCTTCGAGGCGGCCTCGGCAGGATTGGGGGAAGGGACTGACGCCGCCTTTCACGCCTTCGCGGAGGCCGAGGAGATGTTCCGGGTGGCCGGGGGGTACGAGTTTGAGGCGCGGGCGGCGGCGGTGCTGAGCGGGCTGGGACTTGAGGCCGGGGCGAACGCGGCGGAGCTGTCCGGTGGGCAGACCCAGCGCGTGCTGCTCGCGCGGCTGCTGCTTTCGCCCGCCGACCTCTACCTCCTCGACGAGCCGACGAACCACCTCGACGCCCAGGGGGCCGCGTGGCTGGAGGGCTGGATTCGGGCCTCCCCCGCTGCGTTCGTGCTCGCCAGCCATGACCGGGCCTTTCTGGACGCGGTCACGGGGCGCACGGCGGAGCTGGAACGGGGACGGCTGACCGTCTATCCCGGCGCGTACACGGAGGCGATGGAGATTAAGGCGACCCTGCGAGAAGCACAGGCGCGGGATCACGCGGCCTACCGGCGCAAGCGGGAGGCCCTGGCGACCGAGGCGGCCAGGCGGACCAGCCAGGCCCGCAGCGCCTCGCACTACAATTCCAACCGCGCCAGCGACGGCGACAAGATGCTGGCAAAGGGCAAGGCTCAGAACGCCCAGAACGTGAATGCCGCCCGCGCCCGCTCCCTCCAACGGGCAGTGGAACGCCTGGACGCCCGCGCGACTGAAAAGCCCTTCGAGGACCGCCGCAGCGTGCGCCTCGACCTCCCCGACGCTCCCCCCGGCCCCGCCGAGGTGCTCACCGTCCGGGACCTGACCGTCTGCCGGGACGGACAGCCGGTCCTCGCGGGGGTGCGCCTGGACGTGCGCCGGGGCGACCGCATCGCCCTGACCGGGCCGAATGGCGGCGGGAAAAGTACCCTGCTCGCCGCGCTGCTGGGTCAGCTTCCCCACGCGGGCGAGGTGCGCTGGGGCCAGGGCCTGAGCTTCTACGCGGCGGGTCAGCACGGGGAAGAACTCGCGGACCTGCCCACCGTCGGGGACGCGCTGCTCGCGGCGAATCCGGTCCTCACGCCCCACCAGTTGCACGAGGTCGCGGCGCAGGTGGGGCTGCCGGGTGGCCCATCGTTTCCGGTCGCGGGGCTGTCGGGCGGGCAGCGCACCCGGCTCAGCCTCGCCCGGCTGAACGTGACGCGGGCGCAGGTGCTGGTGCTGGACGAACCCACCAACCACCTCGACGTGCGGGCGATCGAGGCGCTGGAGGCCCTGCTGCTCGCCTTTCCGGGCACGGTGCTGCTCGCCAGCCACGACCGGGCACTCGTGGGCCGGGTGGCGACGCGGGTCTGGGACGTGGGAGCGGGAGGGGTCCGTGAGAAGTCCGTCACGCCGATGAACCAACAAAAACCGCCCCCGGGAGGGAGCGGCCTGGGTCATTCGGCTCAGTAGAACTTGGTGATGCGCTCGACCGCGTGGCGGTGGTGCGGGAAGCCTTCCTCGGCCCGCTTGCCGATGGGCAGCATTCCGGCGAACTGCACGTGCTCGGGCAGGCCCAGCAGTTCCTTGACCCTGTCCGGCTGGAACCCCAGCATGGGCACGGTGTCGTAGCCCTTGCCCCGCGCGGCCAGCATCAGGAACCCGAAGGCGATGTTCGCCTGCGAGAGGCCCCACTGGCCGCGCTGCGCCACGTCCTGCCCACCGAACACGCCGTCGAAGGTCTGGCGCTGCCCGCTGCGGCCCGCCTCGCCCATGCCGGGGTGCGCGGTGTCCTCCACGGTCGCCAGGGTGTCTTCCATGTCGCTGTAGACGACAATCACGGCGGGCGCGTTCGTGACCTGGGCCTGACCGTAGGCGGCCTCGCGCAGCTGCTCCTTGAGCTGCGGGTCCTGCACGACGGCAAAGCGCCACGTCTGGGCATTCCAGGCGCTGGGCGCGAGGCTGGCGAGGCGCAGGATCTCGCGCAGGTCATTCTGGTCCAGCGGCTCCTGCACGAACTGGCGGATGCTGCGGCGGCTCTCGATGGCTTCGGTCACGGTCAGGGGGCGGGTCGCGGTCGCGGTCATGGAGAGAAGATATTCCCAACTGGTTTAAAAAGTCAAGCGGTGTGAGATTCGCCCTGATCGCTCGGGCGCAAGGGTGTAGAGTTGGGCCATGAGCACCGCACACCCAGGTTTCTGCCCGGTCTACCGGGCCATCGGCGTGTTGCAGGAAAAGTGGGTGCTGCACATTGTCCGGGCACTGCTGGTCGGCGAGAAGGGCTTCAACGAACTCGCGCGGGCGGTGGGCGGGTGCAACAGCGCCACCCTGACGCAGCGGCTCGAGCACCTCGAGAGCCTGGCCCTGATCGCCAAGCGCACCGAGGACTCGCCGGGCAAGCTGGCCCGCAGCGTCTACACCCTGACCCCCGCCGGGCGCGAGCTTCAGAGCGTCATCGACGCCATCGACGGCTGGGCGCGGGAGCATCTCACCGCCGCAGAAGCCGCTCCCGCGTGACCGCCTTCCTGATCTTCGTCGCGCTGCCCGCCGGACTGATCGTGCTGTCGCGCTTCCTCCGCCCGGTCCAGCGTGACCGCCGGTACGGGGACGTGATGGGCGAATCTCTGGCCGCCGGGGGACTGTTCGGAGGGCACGGGCTGGAGCCCGACGAGCGAACGGTGCGCGAGGACACCGAGCCCATCCGCTTCAAGCTGGACTGAACCTCAGCTGCTTCAAGAGAGTGCCCCGGCGTGGGCGGCGATCAGGAGGGCCGCGTCCGCCGGGGCAAGCCGCGCCGTGTCCAGGACGATGGCGCCGGGAGGTGGGGGCAGGACACCAGATTCACCGAGGACTTTCCGGAGACGTTCCGGATCACACATTTTCGCCCGTCCAGAGCGCTCCGGAAGGGTCATGCGGCGGGCGAGTTCATCCAGGTCGCACTTCAGCCAGACCGGGACATAGGTGGCATCGCGGTCCACGGCGACCCCACGAATGCGCCCAGCCGAGGCGCGACTGCTCTCCCGATCCGGGTGGTACGCCGTGAAAATCTGGCTCACGTCGCGGGGGGCGAGGCGGGCCGCTTGCAACCCCAGCGCCCACACCTGCGATCCCAGGTCCTGAAGTTCGGGTGGAATGGGCCGCACCCCATCCGCCCCGTAGGGCCGGTACACCGCGTCCCGGAACAGGTGGTTGTCCAGCAAAACGGCCCCGGTCAGCCGCGCGAGCTGCTCGCCCACCGTCCTCTTGCCGCTCCCCGGCGGCCCGGCGAGGTGGAAGACGAAGGGCCTCACGCGCCTGCCCCCGCGAAGGCCACGATGCGGCGGGCGGCGTCCTCGGCGCTCAGGGTGGAGGTCTCCAGCAGCAGGGCGTCCTCCGGGGGCGGAAGCAGCCCCTTTTCCGTCACCACCCGGCGCACGCCCTCCGGGTCGCGCAGCTTGAGGCGGCCCACGCTGCGCTCCGGCAGGGCCGCGCGGCGGGCGAGTTCGTCCACCGGGCAGGTCAGCCACACGGGCACGAAGGTCGCCCCGCGCCCCGCCGCCAGCGCCCGGAAGCGTTCGAGCGACTCGGCCTCCCCGGGTTGATCGGCCAGATAGATCGTGAAGATGTGCGACAGCTCACGCGGAGAGGCCGCGACCGCTTCCCGCACCACCGCCCGTACCCGCGAGGCGAAGGGCCACGCCTCTGGGGGGACGGGCCGCACGCCGTCGAGCCCGAAGGCGTGAAAGACGGGATCGTTGGTGAGGTGGTTGTCCAGCAGCGGTGCTCCGGTCAGCCGCGAGAGGTGCGTCCCCACCGTGCGCTTCCCGCTGCCCGGCGGCCCGACGAGGAGGTACAGGAAGGCCATGCCCGCCAGCCTAGCCCGCCCACGCCCCGCCCACCTGCGCCAGATGACGACGCCCCCACCGCTGGGGCAGGGGCGCCGGGGGCTCGGCGCTCCTGGGGGCTGAACGCTACTCCAGTACCGCCTCGTGAACGATCTCCACGTTGCCGGTCATGATGCGGCTCAGCGGGCACATCTGCGCGGCCTGCTGCACGTGTTCCTCAAAATCCGCCGGATCGCTGCCGCTGACCTTGCCGCGCACGACGAGGCGCATGCGGCTGATCTTGAAGCCGGGGCCGTCCTTGACCATCTCGCAGGTGGCGTCGGTCCGGAGGTCCTCGACGGTGTGCCCGTGGTTCGAGAGCAGGGCGGAGAGCTGCATGGTGAAGCAGCCCGCGTGCGCGGCGGCGAGCAGTTCTTCCGGGTTGGTGCCCACGCCCTGCTCGAAACGGGTCTTGAAAGAATACTGCGCGTCTTGCAGGGTGCCCGACTCGGTGCTGACGGTGCCCTGGCCGCCCCGGAGGTCACCCGTCCAGTGGGCGCTGGCCTTGCGTGCGATGTCTGCCATACCCGCAAGTGTGCGCCCCCGGCCGGGGTCAGGCTCTTGAGCCGACCTTTACACTGCGGCATGACCATGACCACGCCGCAGCCCTGGGAGACGGGCGCTCCCGTCGTCGGCTACCACTGGCCCGCCCCTGCGCCCCGCGCCGCCGTCCTGCTCACGCACGGGCTGGGCGAGTACGCCGGGCGCTACGCACAGCGCTACAACCGCCTGATTCCGCGCCTCCAGGAGGCCGGATTCTCGGTCTACGCCCAGGACCTGCGCGGGCACGGGGCCTCAGCGGGGCGGCGGGCGGTGGTGAATGCCCGCGAGTTGGTGGCAGACCACCTGCTCGCACGGGAGACGCTACGGGGCCAGCCGCTCCCGGTCTATGCCTTCGGGCACTCGCTGGGTGGGCTGATCACGGCGGCGAGCGTGGCCCGCGACCCGCGTGGGCTGAGCGGCGTGATCCTCTCCAGCCCGGCCCTGCTCGTCGGAGAGGACGAACCGCGCTGGCTGAGGGCCGCCGCCCCGCTGCTGGCCCGCATCGCGCCCAACGCGGGCACGACCGTGCTCGACAGCGCGGGGCTCTCGCGCGTGGCCGAGGAAGTCGAGGCCTACCGCGCCGACCCGCAGGTCTACCAGGGCAAGGTGCCCGCGCTCACCGCCGCCTCCATGCTGGGCCTCAGCGGAGAGCTGTGGGCGCACTACGAGCGCTGGCACCTGCCCACGCTGGTCCTGCACGGGGACGCCGACCGCCTGACCGACGTGCGCGGAGCCCGGCGCTTCGTGGAGGCGATTCCGGCCGGGGACAAGACCCTGCACCTCGTGGGGGGCGGGCACCACGAACTTCTCAACGACGAGGGCCGCGACGAGGCGCTGGCGTGGATTCTGGGCTGGCTGCGGGAGCGGACGGGAGTGCCTACGGGGTGACTTCCAGCGGGCGCTCCACCCTCTCCCCCATCGGCTCCGGCTCGCGCTGACCGCCGCCGTCCCGGATGTCGGGGTGAATGCCGAAGTCCTCGGCGATCAATCGGGCGGTCATCTTGGCCGACATCATCACGCTGGGAGTCCCTGCGCCGGGCTGTGCTCCGGCCCCGACGAGATACAGGTTGCGGACATCCTCCGAGCGGTTGTGCGGCCGGAAGTACGCGCTCTGCACGAGCTGCGGCTCTGGCCCGAAGGCATTGCCGAGGTACGAATCCAGCGTCCCCTCGAAATACTCCGGCGTCACGAACTCGCAGTGGGTCAGGCGCGAACGCAGGTCCGGGATGTGGCCGCGTTCCTCCAGGAAGGTGAGAACTCTGTCCACCAGCTTCGGCCCCTCGGCGGCCCAGTCCAGCCCCGCGCCCATATGGGGCACCGGGACCAGCGTGTATGCGGCGTGGTGGCCCTCGGGAGCCAGGCTGGGGTCGGTCAGCGTGGGGATGTGGAGGTACTGGCTGAAGTCGTCGGGCAGCGGTTTGGCGCCGAAGATCTCACGCAGCAGTTCCTCGTAACGCGGCCCCAGGATGATGTTGTGGTGCCGCAACTCAAGCGGGCGGCCGTCGTCGCGGAAGCCGAAGTAGATCACCAGCAGGCTCATGCTCTGGCGGGCCGCCCTGACGCGGGGGTCGCTGTTGACCAGCCGGGCGCGGCGGGGCACCCGCTTGAGGTAGGTGTTCGCCCAGTCGCCATTGCTGACCACGATGTCGGCGCGGCGTTCCTCGCCGCCTTCCAGCCGCACGCCCCGCGCCACCCGCGCCCCCAGCGGGACACGCACCGGGCCGCCCCGGTCGTCCGACACCAGAATCTCTTCCACCCCGCGCCCGTACTCGATGCGCCCGCCGAGTTCCTCGAACTTCTGCACGAAGGCCCGCACCAGCGCCCCCGTCCCGCCCATCGCGTAGTGGATGCCCCAGGTCTTCTCGACGAAGTGGATCATCGCGTAGATCGCGGGGACCGAGAGGGGATTGCCGCCGACCAGCAGCGTCTCGAAGGAAAAGACCTGCCGCAGCTTGGGGCTGCGGAAATACCTGGAGGTGAAGGAAAAGAGGCTGCGGACCGCGTCCAATCGCAGCAGGTCGGGCACCACCCGCAGCATGGTGGGCACATCCCCGAAGTGGGTGTAGCCCAGTTCCAGGAAGCCGCGCTGGAAGATGGCCCCCGCGTCGGCGTGAAAGCGCTCGTAGCCCGCGAGGTCTTCAGGGGCCAGCTGCGCGATCTGGCGGCGGGTCGAGTCAGGGTCGCCGTCATAGTCGAAGTGGGTGCCGTCGTCGAAGATGATGCGGTAGAAGGGCAGGATCGGCACCAGCCGCACGTACTCGCGGGTGCGCGGGCCGCCGCTCTCGCCCTCGCGGACGCGCTCGCCGGTCAGCACGTGCTCGGGGTAGTCGGGGAGGCCGAGTTGCCCGCCGTCCCGTTCCAGCGCGAACAGTTCCTCGATGAAGTGCGGCACCGTGATCACGGTCGGCCCCATGTCGAAGACGTAGCCGTCCGGGGTGCGCTTCTGGTAGGCCCGGCCACCGGGACCGTCCAGACGTTCGAGGATGGTCGTGTCGAAGCCCAGGCTTTGCAGCCGGATGCCCAGGCTCAAGCCGCCGAAGCCGGAGCCGATGATCAGGGCAGTTTTGCGGGTCCTGGCGGGGCGCGGGGAAGTGTGGGGATCAGGCATGGGGGTCCTTGTCCGGCCCTGGCGCGGGGGTCAGGGGCCGTGGGGAAATGATTGGGGGGCAGAGGATCGGGGGCAGGACTTACGGCTCGAAGCTCAGGCCCGCGCTCCCGCGCAGCTCCCACCACGCGCGGGGCAGCAGCAGCAGCTTGCGGGGGCCGCTGACATACGCCCGGCGGCGGAAATTGTCGTAGTCGGCGCGGGCGAGGTCGTCGAGAATGCCCTCGTAGGAGTGGGCGGCCACCTGCACCGCGAGGCGGGCCGAACCGTTCAGGCAGGGAATCCCCGCACGGCCCTCGGCGTACAGCTCGCGGGCGAGGCCGGAGAGATGGCGCATCAGGGCGCGGTACTCGGGGGTCACCTGCCCGGCCTCCAGCGTGGCGCGGGACACGCCGAACTCGCGCAGCAGGGTGTCGGGCAGGTACACGCGCCCCCGTTCCAGGTCCTCGCCCACGTCACGCAGGATATTGGTGAGCTGCATCGCCTGCCCCAGCCGCAGCGCGGCGTGCAGGGTGCGCTCGCCGCCCCGGTAGCCGCTGATGGGCGCGATCATGAAGCCCACCACGCCCGCGACCCGGCGGCAGTACAGCAGCAGGTCGTCCAAGGTGCGGTACTCCGAGCCGCGCAGGTCCATTTGCAGGCCCTGGTGCAGTTCCCCGAAGGCGGAGAGGGGAATCGGCCAGCGGGCCGCGGCCCACGCGAGGGCCACGTCGCCGGGGTCATGGCCCGGCTCGCCCGCAAAGGCGGCCTGCACCCGCGCCCACCAGTCGGCCAGACCCCGCTCGGCAGCCTCGCCCCGGCGTTCGTCGACCACGTCGTCCCCGGTGCGGCAGGCGGCATACACGGCCCACACTGCCGCCCGCTCCTCGGAGCCGAAAAACCGCGACCCCAGGTAAAAAGTCTTGCTGTGGTGCCGCGTCACGTCCCGGCAATGGGCGACGGCCGCCGGGGGCGGAGTCAGGGCGGGGGGGAGTTGGGTCACAATCGGCTCCTCTCCAGGCGAGTGTAGGGGCCAGTGCCCCGGGGAACGTGACGGTTTCTTACAGATCGCTGCCTGGGCACCGGCTCGCGTCGCTGTGTGGGCAGAGGCTCGCGGACCCAGCGGACTGAACACTCACCGGCCGCGCTCGTAGCGCTCGAACGTCACCGCTCCCCACCGCGCCGCGTGGGTCCGGGTGCAAGCTGGAAGCTGCCGCGCGACCCACGCCGGATCGGGAAAGGTCAGGCCGCCGAGCGCGGGCCGCGACAGGGCGGCTTGCAGTGGTCCGCCCGTCCGGACGAGGTACATCAGCCACAGCGTGCCGCCGGGCCGCAGCAGGCGCTGCAGTTCGGCCAGGAACCGGTCCGGAGCGCGGGTCTCGTTCAGGGTGGCGCCCACGGTGATGCCGCTGAAGCTGGCGACGGGCAGGCCGCTGGCCTCCAGGTTGGTCAGCAGCCAGTCCACCGCCGGCTCCGGCACCCGGCGCCGCGCCGCCGCGAGCATCGGGGGGCTGAGGTCGGCGGCGACCACCTCGCACCCGGCCCCAGCGAGAATACCCGCGTAGAATCCGGTGCTGGTGCCCGCGTCGAGCCAGCGCTCACCGGGACGGGGGCGGCACAGCGCCCGGAAAAGGGTCGCCTCGCGTTCCAGGGCAAAGGGCTGGCCCGTCAGCCACGTCAGCGACCGTGCCCGCCACGCGGCGTAGCCCCAGGCGGTGGGGGCCAGCAGGTTGCTGCGCTGCGCCAGGGTCAGCGGGCGGGCAGCGCCGGCGGCCAGGTTCAGGGTTTCTTTGGTGTGGCGCGGCGCGGGCATGGGGTTCATTATGCTGGTCACATTGGCCTGCTCCGGCAGGTTGAGTTCCTGGAGGATGTATGCAAGAGCAACGCAAGAGCATGGGGGGGGCCCTGGTCGACGTGTTCGACGCCGCCGTGGCCCTCGCCAAGACTGAAGTGCGGGGAATCGCCCATCAGGCCGGGCAGGTCGCCAAGGCCAAGGGCCTGGGGGTCGTGTTGCTGCTGGGCGCGACCGGGCCGCTGATTCTGGGTCTGGTCTTTCTGATTCTGGCCGTCTTCTACGGCCTGATGCGCCTGGGACTGGGAGCCTGGGCCGCCGCGCTGATCATCGCGCTGCTGAGCTTCGTCGTGATGGGCGCGCTGGTGATGATGGGCCTGCGCAAGCTGAGTGCCGAGGTGCCGCGTGACGACGGTGGCCGCCCCGATCCTGGCCGGCCCATGACCGAGGACGAGCGGCTGGAAGCCGAGTACCAGGAGCAGCAGCGCCGCAAGCTCAGCGACGTGAACTACCCGGCGGGAACGGCGGCTCAGACGGCGACCCAGGGCAGCGCGGCCACCCGCACCGTGGGCACCGAGACCGTGATCGCCACTCCGGTTGTGGGCCGTGCGGGCGCCGCCGGAACCCGGCCAGGCGAGGCCACCCTCAACCCCAGCCGGGGGTCCCAGCTGACGGGTCAGGTCGCCGAGGCGCCCACGGGCAACTCGGCCCCGAACACCCGCACCTCGCCCGACACCGCCGCCAACATCGACAGCCTCGGCCCGGCCCACACCGGCACCCGGGCGAGCGCCGCGTCGGTGGCGATGGGCGCCGACGTGGAGCGCGGCACCATGCGCCCCGGCCTCAGCACCTCCGGCTTCACGGCGGGGGGTGTCGGTGTGAATGCCAGCGACCAGGGCGCGGGCATCAAGACCACCCTCACCCGGCAGGAAGGTGTCTCGCAGGGCACCGAGCTGCGCGGCACCGACGCCGGTCAGGTGCGCCTCCCCGTCTACGAGGCCACCGAGACGGGTGAGCCGCAGGTCTACGGCAGCGGCCTGAACAAGAAGATCGACGGCAGCGAGACCCACGACGCCGGGGCAGGTGGGCACGGCGGCCACACGGAGCACGACCCCAACCTCCAGCACCCCGTGGTGCTCAAGGACGCGCCGGGCATTCGGGTCAGCACCACGCCCACCTTCCGCGACGACATGCCCAAGGAGGACCAGTAATGGACGCCTACTCCCGCAGCGAACGTGACGAGGCACGCGCCCGCCTCAAGGCCAGCGTGGACGCCCTGACCGAGCAGGCCAGCTTGCAGGTCCAGATGCAAAAAGACCCCCTCAAGATGCTGGGCGGTGCCTCGGCAGTCGGGGCGCTCGTGGGCATGGCGGTGGGGCGGCAGTTCCGGCGCAGCAAGAAGATCTATGTGGACGCCACCAGCCCCGCCAAGCACCAGAAGGCGTTGATCAAGGCCCAGCACAAGCAGCAGGGCGGCAAGGGCGTGGGTGGAGCGCTCGTCGCCACCCTGACCACCCTGGCGTTCAAGGCCCTGAACGAGCGGGTGCTGACGCCCAAGCTCGAGGAGATCGCGGGCGGCCTGATGGAGAAGGCCGGGCAGGAGCCGGGCCAGGGGGGCAGTGGGCAGGCAGCCAAGGCCAGTCCCCGCTCCAGCGCGGCAACCCCTACCTCTTCCGGCGGGGCGGCCAGCTTCCTCAAGCGCCCTGACCCGGCGGCGACGGCGAGCAAACCGGCCTACGCCGAGCAGAGCCTCGATCAGGCGGTGGCGACCGGGTCGCCCACGGTGGCGGCAGCGACCGCCCCCACGCATGTGGGCGTGCTGCCCACCCCGAAGAGCATGGTGGAAGCCAAGGCCCAGGGCACGCCCATCGCGCCCGACGAGAAGGTCAATCCCAACTTGCGCTGAGCCCTCCCGCGTTCCCCGGCAGCCCATCCGTGAAGGTGGGCTGTTTTCTCATGGGCCCTGACCGGGTCTGCTAGCCTGCGGCCCATGACGGCGACCCGCAGCACCCGCCAGCGCGACGTGATCGCCCGCGTGATGGACGACGCGGAAGGCCCCCTCGCGGTCGGCGACGTGCTGACGCGGGCGCAGACCGACCTGCCGGGCCTGGGGGTCGCCACCGTCTACCGCACCCTCAAGCTGCTCACCGAGCAGGGGCGCATCCACCCGGTCACCCTCGACGGCGAGACGCGCTACGAGCGGGCCGGGCGCGGCCACCACCACCACTTCTCCTGCACTCGCTGCAGCCGGGTCTTTACCCTGCACACCTGCCCGGTCGCGCTGCCCAGCGGCACCGTCTACCCCGGCGGTTTCATCGTGGAGGCCCACGAGGTCACGCTCTACGGGCAGTGCCCGGAGTGCGCCCAGGCGCCGTAGACGTTGCTCTGTCAGTCGAGCGGCCCGGACCGAGATGAACTCGCCGGGCCGCTCGCGTGCTGGGTCAGGGGGTGATGGAAGCGCGGAGGCGTTCCAACTGGGCCGCGTTGGGACCCGGCGTGCGGTAGGGGTTGAGGGTGGGCTGGGCGAGCAGGGCCTGCACGGTGCCGAATCCCCCAGGAACCTGAAAGCTGTAGAGCATCGCTGTTCGGTTGACCGGGCCGTCGGGCGCGGCGAAGCGGGCACGTGCCGCCAGCAGTTCGGCGCGGCGGGCGAGATCGGCCTCGGCCCGCGCGAGCTGGGTG